>DLLA01000161.1 GCA_002479035.1 Bacteroidales bacterium UBA7574
TGAGGTTCTCGAGCCACAGCATAACAATGGCTCTGTCTACCAGTCCCAAGCGGTGAATACGGCTGTAGAGAGCCTGCACCTGTTGGGTGTCATCGTCTTGGTCGGTATAGAGGTCGATATCCATACTGAGCGGTACACGTTCACCGCGCGACTTGCGTTTGCGGTCTGCCGAGATACAGGTGTTCATACTCACGCGGTATATCCACGTGGCTTCCCGGCTCTCGCCGCGGAAGGTGTCGTAGCCCTGCCAAAGGCGTATGAGAATGTCTTGGAAGAGGTCGGCGACCTCGTCTTTGTCCGAAGAGAACATATAGCAGATACTGTATATCGTGCTTTTGTTCCGCCGGACAAGCCGGGCAAATTGTTGTTCTTTTGTCAGTTCCATCAGTTTGTTTTGTTTAGTTGTCGGTGGGCGTGCCACCAACCGGTTTGCATGCAAAGAATTTGTTTTGAATCAGCCAATTCTGCCTGTTAGACGCACATACCTATGGAAAAACTACACGGGAAATGAAAAAAATGTGTATATAGCGTTTTATATGTTTGTTTTGGGGATGGAGAAACGGATGCCGAGGTTGAGGTTGAAGTTGAAGGGGCGTTGCTTGTGGATGGTCTGCAGGGTGGAGCGGTCATCGAAATAGTAAGCAGCCCCCGGCTCAAGGTAAAGCCCTGCCCAGCGGGAAAAGTTGTATTGGATACCCGCAGAGATGTTGGCGGAGAACTGCCATGGTTTGTCGGAAATGCGCTCTGTTTCAGTGGTTTGTGTCTGTTTTTTGAGCACATATTCCGTTGTGGTGTAGCCGCTGACGCACTTCTCTGCCAGGCCCCCAAGGGAAGCATAGATGTCGAGTTGCCGCCACGTATAGATGTTGCACCTGAGGTTGAGCGGCACCCCTACGTAGTGCAAGGTCTGCTGTGTGGCGATGTAGTTGTCAGAGGTACCTTCCTGTCCGTCCGCCAGCAGGCAGGCATACGCGACGCCCGTCTCAAGGCTCACGCGGGGGTGTACCTGATACGCGACATTGATGCCCGCACGAATGGGGATGTGGTGCGTCAGGGTGCGCTGTGTCGGCTTGCTGCTGTTCAGAAGCATGATGCCGAGTATGGGTGCATCTGCCCACTCCACTCCATTGACTGATGCGCTAAGAGCCTTAGGGTTAGGGTGATAGGTGGATGTAGTGGTGCTATTCAACCCACCTGCGCCATACGCGGAAAGCGCAAGGGTTCCACGCCAGCGGTCGTGCGATACGAGGGGGGCAGGTTGCTCCTCCAACGGTATCTCGGGAAGAGTCGTCGGGAGGTCTTTTGTCTCCGTTTGACGGAGAGCGGGGGGCTCCGAGACGGGTGTGCTCGTGGGCTCTTGAGGTGTGGGCAGGTCTGCGGGTTCGTCGGGCTGTAGTTGGGAGTTGGATGTGGCTTGCGCTATGTTCCGGCGGGGTGTAGGTTCAGGATATGTCTCTTGGGGTATGGGCATAGTTGGTGGCGTATATTCTTGATTATCAACAGGAACTTCCTCTTGCCATTCGGCTTGTGCCACTTGGGTAGGCGTGGTTGTTCGGGTGAGCCAGATGCCTACTCCGCCGAGGGCAATGACCAATAATGCCACGGCTGCTGCATAACCGTGCCCCTTCCTCCACAAGAGGACGGGAACGCGCCGTTTCTCTTTTGGGGGCATCTGCGATTCTATCTGTTGCCACAAGCCGACGGGTTCGTCCGTCTCAAAGTCCGACATGCGGTCGTGTATGTCGTTCAGCCATTTTTCTTTCATAAAGCGTTGTTTGCGGGGTGCTGTTTTATCCATTTAGCCAAAAGTGCCTTGGCGCGATGCAGTTGGGAAGCCGAGGTGCTCTCCGTGATATGGAGGAGGTCGGCAATCTCTTTGTGGCTCTTGCCCTCGATGACGTACAAGTTGAAGACTGTGCGATAGCCATCGGGGAGCGCGCGTATGAGTTTGTATATCAGTTCGGTGGGTACACCTGTGGTGTCGGGTTCTTCGTCGGGGATTTCCTCCATACCGTCTATGTCCTGCCAAAGGATGTGGCTGTCGCGGAGCCACTTGAGTGCCTCGTTCACCACGATGCGCGTAAGCCACGCTCGGAGAGAGCCTTCGCCGCGATAGACAAAAGCGGGGAAAGATGAGAAGATGTGGAGGAAACTGTCTTGCAGAATGTCGCGCACGTCCTCGTCGTTGGTGATGTAGCGTGCACAGACAGCCGTGAGATAGCGCACGTATCGGGTATAGAGCAGGTGCGGTGCCTCAGCATCGCCACGTTGCAAACGCTTTACCAACTCTTGTTCACTCATCTGTATCGTCAGCCTATCCTACCGACAAGGACAGCAATATCTACCGTGTATCTACCGTATATCTACCGTGTATGTACCGTATATCAACCGTAGTTGACAGCGCGGGGACAGTGCGCGGGAAGTGCGGGAAAAACATAAAGAATCAGTCCACACGAGAGGTCATTTCGGGGATTCTATTTAGGAAAACCGGTCGGCGTGAACTGGGGCGCAAATCAAACTCGACGGACTTCTCGCCACTGAAAGACTGCCATTTGAGGGTCATCTTGATGGGATTGGCAGAGGGACACAGGGCGTTCAGGTTGAAGGCGATGAGGGCATCGCCCATGGTGCCGCCGACATCGCCCAGTGCATCGTGGCGCAACTCCAACTCAAAGGAGTTGTCGGGGTTGGTGCCCATTAAGAGGTTGATATTGTGTTTCTTACCCGTTCCACCCCAAAGCGTGCGCACACGCAAAGTGAGATAGCCGTCCTCGGCAATCGTGACCCAGTCGCGTACAATCTCAATCGGGTCGGTGCCATAGATGGAGTCGTTCTGTATGCCCATGGTTGGCATAGGGTTCTTGGTTCGTATACTATCTATCCAGTTGATATACACATGGTTGTCGATGTCCGTTTCGGAGTAGTTGACGAGTGCGCGTACCTCTCTGCCGAAGGGGGAACGCGTGATGTTGGACGGGTAGAGCGTGGTGCTGTCGTCCAACTGAAGAATGAACACGCTGTCGCCTTGCGTGCAGGCGGTTACGAGAGCAGTCGGGTAGTAGAGGTCGGGTTCATGGTTGTTGCTGCACGCCGGCAAACACAAAAGCAAAAGACTCAGGATGGTGATGCCCATAAGCGCGTACATCGCGTAGAAAAATCGGGTCAGAGTCAGATTTTCGTTCTTTTTCATACTCATTATCAGTTTGTTGGTTGAACATTATGATTATCTGCCCTATAAATCCACATACGTCCGAAATCTTGCATGAGCCGTGAATTTTTTTGTTTTTTTTCTACAAAAAAGGAGATTACCCTGCGGAAGGATAATCTCCTTAATCGGTTGGATACAAGTTTATTTCTCGCCCATTTCGGGGTCCACGAGGATACGTCCGCAGAACTCGCAGACGATGATTTTCTTGCGTTGGCGGATGTCCAACTGCCGCTGTGCGGGAATCTTGCTGTGGCAACCGCCGCAACTGTCGCGCTCGACCTTGACAACAGCCAAACCGTTGTGCGCATTCTTGCGGATACGGCGGAAAGCGGTCAGGAGACGCTCGTCGATACCCTTCTCCAATTCAGCAGCACGGAGCATGAGTTTTTCGGTTTGGTCCTTGGTCTCACCGAGGATGGAGTCGAGTTCGTTGCGCTTCTGGTTGAGGTCCACGGTGCGCTCCTCGATGTCGGAGATAGTCTTGGCTTTATCTGCCTGACGTGCCTCCAAATCAGCGGTAGCGGTGCGAATCTTCTTTTGCGACAACTCGATGTCAAGTTCCTGGTACTCAATCTCTTTGGTGAGATTGTCGAACTCGCGGTTGTTGCGCACGTTGTTCTGCTGTTCGCGGTAGCGGGAGATGGCCGCGTTGCAGTTCTCGATGCGGACACGGTGGTCGGAGATAGCGGTCTCCAACTCTTTGATGTCGTTCTCGATATTGGAGAGACGTGTTTTGAGTCCCTCAACCTCGTCGCTCATGTCCTTGACCTCCTGCGGCAGTTCGCCGGCGAGGATGCGCAACTCGTCGATTTTGGAATCGACCTCTTGCAACTCATAGAGGGCACGCAGTTTGTCCTCTACGGTCAGTTCTTTTTCTACTTTCTCTTTTGCCATATTCGTTGTATTTTAGTTTAATCGAATGATATGTGATTGTCAGCATAGTACCTGACGGGGCTGCGGTCGGTTGCGGCGATGTGCACCTCTATATAAGGTGTGAGGAGTTCGCGGAAGATGTCGCGCGTGAATTGCTCGCTCACCCAGTGGTCGAGGTCGATGATGCCGATGCGTCCGACGGCACTCTGCATCTCGTGGTACTTGAAGTCGGCGGAGATGTACACATCTGCTCCCTGTGCAATGGCGGTTTCCATAAATTCAGCCCCCGCCCCTCCGCATAGGGCAATGGTCAGCACCTCGTGTTTCTCGGGCTCGATGCAACGTATGCCCGAATAGTCTGTGCGGAATGCGCTATGCACAAGTTGCACGAAATCAGTCCATTGCATAGGTGTCGGTAGGTTGCCTATCACACCTAACCCCACCTCTTCGCGCCCCTGTTGCGGGGAGAGGATACGGTATTCCGCGATGCCGATGCGCTCTGCCATGCGCCCGCTGACGCCGTGGAGGTAACTGTCCATGGACGTGTGCGCGGAATAGATGGCAATCCCGTGACGGATAGCCTGCTCCACACAACGTTCCTGCGGCGTGCTGCCCGTGAGGTGCTTGAGCCCGCGGAAGAGCAACGGATGGTGGGATATGATGACATCGCAATGCTTTGCAATAGCCTCATTGACAATAGATTCCGTAACATCTACTGCCAACAATGCCGCCTTTACCTGTGCATTGCGCTCACCCACCTGCAGTCCCGAATTATCCCAAGCCTCTTGGTAACTCAAGGGAGCAACAGATTCTATGCTATTGATGATTTCCTGAAGAATCAACCTTTTTTGGCACCAACGCCCGTCTTTACGGACGCTACTGCGGATTTCTGCGTTTTCACCTGTGCCTTTGGCGCGGGTTTCTTCACCTCTTGCTTCTTGCCCTCAACGGCCACAGCCTCCTCGTCGCCCTCGTCCTCTTTGGTGGTGAAGTCGGTGATGCCGGCGTTGATGAGGATGTTGTACCACTGCACCAGTTTGCGAATATCCGTGGGATATACGCGGTCACGGTCGAAATCGGGCAGTACCTCGGCGAAGTAAGCGCGCAGGGCATCGTTGTCCGCTTTCTTGGGGTCGATAGATGCTACTTTCAGGCCTTCTTTCTCGCCCAGTTTGGTCAGCACCTCGCTGAGGGCGATGTCGTCACCGGTGGTGAACATGGACACTTCTGCCAACGACACAATCTTGTCGCGCGCGTAGGTCGGCATGCGTTTGCCGTCGATGAGCGACTCCACAATCAGCATGTTGTTGCCGCGACTTACCAACTTGTATAACCCGGGCTTGCCCGTGATGGATAGGATATTCTTAAGCATATTCCACGTTAGTTTATATGGTCTATTACCTCATTTTATCTAAAAATCGGGGCAAAAGTACTGCTTTTTTGTGAGATTTGCAAATACTGCGTGATTTTTACATAGATTCAGCATTACCTACAACCATTTGCAAATCAGCGGTTGGCGTACATCGACTCGTAGTACTTCTCGTACTCGCCCGAGGTGATGTTGTCCATCCACTCTTGGTTGTCCAAGTACCAACGGACGGTCTTCTCAATACCCTCTTCAAACTGCAATGACGGTTCCCAACCCAATTCGCGCTGCAGTTTGCGCGAGTCAATAGCATAGCGCATATCATGTCCTGCACGGTCGGTGACGAAGGTGATGAGGTCCATATCCTCTCCTTCCTTGCGTCCGAGCAGACGGTCCACCGTGTTGATAACCACCTTGATAATATCGATGTTCTTCCATTCATTGAAACCACCGATATTATAGGTGTCGGCAATAGTGCCTTTGTGGAATATCAAGTCAATGGCGCGCGCATGGTCTTCTACGTATAACCAGTCGCGCACGTTCTCACCCTTGCCATATACGGGCAGTGGCTTACGATGACGTATATTGTTGATAAAGAGCGGTATCAGTTTCTCGGGGAACTGATACGGACCATAGTTGTTGGAGCAGTTGGTTACTATCGTCGGCATACCGTAGGTGTCGTGGAACGCCCGCACGAAGTGGTCGGACGATGCCTTGGATGCCGAATAGGGGCTGTGCGGGTTGTACTTGGTGGTCTCCGTGAAGAACTCCTCCCCGTAAGTGGCATGGTCAATGGACGAAGCCTTTGTGCTAAACGGTGACGGCAGTCCCTCTGGGTGCGTGAGTTGCAATGCTCCGTACACCTCATCGGTAGAGATATGGTAGAAACGCTTCCCCTCATACTTCTCCGGTAGCGACTCCCAATAGAGTTTAGCCGCCTGAAGCATGGACAACGTGCCGAGTACATTGGTCTTGGCAAAGGTAAAGGGGTCCTTGATAGAGCGGTCCACATGGCTCTCTGCTGCCAAGTGAATGACACCCGTGACGTGTTCCTCCTGCATAAGTGCATAGATAGTGTCGAAATCGCAGATGTCGGCTTTCACAAAGCGGTAATTGGACTTGCCCTCTATGTCTTTGAGGTTAGCCAGATTACCCGCGTACGTCAGTTTATCCACATTGATAATGCGATACTCGGGGTACTTGTTCACAAATAATCGAACTACGTGGCTGCCGATAAAGCCGGCACCGCCTGTGATAATAATGGTGTTCATATTGGATTATGTATAAGTTTTTTTACCAGTTTATTGCGTTTACTTTTGTATCAAAGTAGTTAGTCTCCTTCGACTGACCGTCTCCAACACTGCCACTAAGCAGGCGGTAGTTGCCGAAACTGCCCCACGATGCAGGCTTGTCACTGATGGTCATATCCTCGCCTGTGTCATTGCTGATGTAATCACGGATAAGTGATTGGAAGTGCCTGATACGCTGCTTGGCTGCGGCGGGTTGCATCAAGTTAGGGCTGGTGGCAATGGTCTTGATGTATTGTTTGTAGGTATCTTCAAACTCCTTTATGGACAGCACTTTGCGCATCAATATACGGTCTCCGCCGCGGCTACCCCAGTTGAGCATATCCTTTGTACCCGGGTTGCCAAAGTCATTGGTCCCTGTGCCTAATGTGTTGTCATAGTCGAAAGGAATGAAATAGAAGCGGTGCTTGGAGTCAAAGTAAAAGAGGTAGTTGTTTTGGTTGCACCAATAGTCGTCCCACATACCCACCATCACATTCACGGCGTAGGCACGAAGGAAAAGGTCAATATCAACGTGTTGCAACAACCAGTTCTTCAACGTATCACTACCTGAAGGCAATACGGTCATCTCTTGGATGAAATCGCGCAGTTCCAATTGGGCTGATGTCAGTTTGGTCTTATTGGTTTTCAAGTCATATACAGGGTTTACCAGCCCGTAATCATCGGATATACCCATACGGGCAGTATCTGCATTACTGAGGTCAGCACCCCATGATGCCTTCCACATATTCCCCTTCTTGTCAGGGATGTAGCCTTCCTTGAGACGATCATCCAGCCAACCCTTACGAGGGTTCTCTATCAGTTCATAAACACCCATATATACAGGCTTGGCATCCCCCTCAATACGTATAGAGAATCGGCAGTAGGAGGCATGCGGTGCAGACCACACACCAAAGCGGTGAAACAGGTCATAGCAGAATATCTCGCGGCAATAAGCAGCGTCATCTTTATGCCATTTCAGTATCAGCCGGTCGCACCCGAAGAAGCGTTCACCTGTAGTGTACTCCGTAAACTTCACCCCGAAATGGGCATGATGCCACTGTGCTCCGTCGCTGTGCATATCACCGTTATTACCTTCAGGGCGGCGGCGTGAGGTGTTTCCCCGAGGACGTAGTCCCACACTATCGCGGTGGTAGGTGAATCCGTCTTTGGAGAAAGTGAATTGTGCCGGCACATACAGCCCATTGTGCTCCCACTTGTCAAAATTACCAAGGTAAGTATTCCAATCGCGTGCGGTAAGCGTGATACATACTTCAGGCACGGATTCGATATCAAACAGATAGGTCAGGTTACGTTTGGTATCATCAGGACGTGTGACAACGGTTGCAGTAGTATCAACGAAAGTGATACTGTCCACAGTCTCTATGCTGAAAGGCGTGTATTGTCCACCCTCCCATACATACATCACCTGTTGTGCATAGGAAGCAAGACTAATCAGAGAAACAAGCAAAATGCCGAGTGTCAAGCGTTTCATAAGTCAATAATATATCGTATTTGTTTGAAATGATACGTTTTAATATCTCCACGTTGTGTACGGAGTACCAACTCTCCGTTAGGTGTAATGCTCACAAACTCGGCAAGGAAGGGGTGTACCAACGGGTCATCAGTATGGGCAATGACTGTGGGAGCCACACTGACCTCGCGTTCCACATAAGGGAACCACCCTACTCTACGGTACAAATGCCCCATGTATGCCGCTTTCAGCACTTGCAATGGCACATTCATCCAGTGTTCCAACACTTTCAAATAGTGTTCCAACAGCATTTGTACATCATATTCCTGCCCCGAAATCTGCTGCATAGAGACGGGATTAGGGGCTTTGCTGTGGAACTCCTGCTGATTGACATTCAGTCCTATACCGACAATGGAATAGGCTACACGCCCTCCCATCAGGGTGTTCTCCACCAATATGCCTGACAGTTTTCTGTCGCCATAGTAGATGTCATTCGGCCACTTGATACACAGCCCCTCTTGGGGTAAGTATTGCGCCAGCATATCCACCATTGCCACCGATACAAGCATTGTCAGACAGAACTGTTCACTTGCCGATACATTGCACCGCAACAGACTGGAGAAGAGCAAGTTCTTCCCGTCTTCACTCTCCCAACTGTTGCCTGCCTGCCCGCGACCAGCCGACTGGTAGTCCGTCCGTATGGTGTACAGGTTCGGCAGCGTGTCCGAGTATTGTTCCCGCAGCAGCGTGGAAGTGCTATTTGTTTGCCTTATATACATCCAACAAGTATTGTTCTATCACACGTTGTATCTGCTTGGGTTTTGCATTGGCACTATTCACCATAACCGCAAATACCCATACCCTGCCATCAGGCAGAAAGATATACCCCGCATAGTTCTTGGTACCACCAATCGTTCCGCTCTTGGCGCATACGCACCCGTGCAAGGCTGTTCCCGCAAGAAACGACTGCAGTGTTCCACTCTCTCCACTACGGGGAAGAGACTCCACAAAGGCTTCACGCTCATGCGAACCGTACATATACCGCAATATCTGTACGAACTGTGCGGGGGATACAGCGTCTTGTGGTGCCAAGCCACAGCCATCCAATATCTTGGCAGTACGCAGGCTCACACCACGATTGCGCCAATACTCGCGGACAAAATCCGATGCATTATGAATGGTACACGGTATGCCATAGCGTACAGCCAATGTGCGAAACAGCATCTCTGCATACAGGTTGTCCGACTTGTGGTTGGTGTGCTCGATAATGGCAGCCAAGTTTTCGCTTTCGTTTATAAACAGCACATTGCGCATTGCCCCGTCAATAGGAGCCTCACTGATATACGAGGCCTCACCTTCTACGTATATTCCGCTTGAACGCAGTATAGTCGTAAAGTCGCGTGCCAACGTCAGTGGCGGGTTGGGCAGGTCGCCCATCACTCCGAAAGTCTGTCTGTTAGACGGTACACTTCCCACCAAGTACCTGCGGTTGCTATACGGTACACCGTGTACAAAGGCACCGTCGTAGGATATATGGGTGCAGCGTATATGGTTCTCAAACTCTATGTCCGGCACATTGGGCGTAGTGTTCAGCACTTCTGCTATACTCCCCACGGGACCGCTTTTGAGTACAATGTTCATCGTATTGTCAAGGTAAGACAGAGCAAATATGCCAGGTGCGTAGTAGTTGCCTGCATCTTCCCATAGCCACGCAGGATTCAGTGCGTCCGCATCAAAGTACGATGCGTCAGCAATCACGGAACCCGTAATACGCTTTATGCCAGCATCACGCAGTTGTCTTACCCACTTATAAAGAAACGCTCTGCTACCCACATAGCGCGAGCCAAAGGTCGGGTCGCCACGTCCTTCGATATACAGGTCGCCATATAGCACCCCGTCGCAGATATGTCCCGTATAGGTAACGGGAGTCTGAAAGCGATATTCCCGCCCCAACATATCTATTGTCGTGGCAGTAGTCAGTATCTTCATGGTAGAAGCAGGCGGGATAACGCAATTCTCACGATAGGCATCTATCGTGTCCCCTGTAAGGTAATCACATATCAACACACCCACATTCGCATCGCGCGTGATGGGATGCGTGGTCAAAATAGAAAGTATGAATAGCAAACTACACATATATACACAAAAAACAGAGCAACACTCTTCACGTGTACTCTACTGCCTGCAAAATTACATTATTTTTCCCACATATCCAAACCCCGATCCATATCTAATCATAGAAACCGCAAACTAATAATGACACATAAACATATCATTATCCGCGAAATTGCCATTAATTCTCTACATTTTTGGTATGAATTTGTCGATTATAATCTACATTTTCAGTATGAATTTGTCGATTAGTGTGTGTTTTTCTTGTGTATGTCATAAAAAAGACGTACCTTTGCAACCGTCTAAAACAATAGGAATTATGATACATCGACTTATAAGCCAATCGGTCGCAGCGGATTTTTTTCAAGGAAAGATTATTGCCGTTTTAGGTCCTCGACAGGTAGGTAAGACTACTTTATTGACGCAATTATCTATTCCAAATGAGGAAACACTTTGGCTGAACTGCGACAATATAGATGATTGTCAGGCGTTGGAATATCAGACCACCACCGAGTTGCAACAATTAGTTGGTAACAAACGGTATGTGGTCATTGATGAGGCGCAGCGCGTAAAGAATATCGGTCTGACGCTCAAGATGATGGCAGATGCTTTCCGCAACAACGTACAAGTGATTGTAACGGGTTCTTCTTCATTGGAACTATCCAATCAGATCAACGAGCCGGCAACAGGGCGCATCTACGAATATCGCCTTTATCCCCTCTCATTGGCGGAATTAAGTCAGCATACTTCAGCACGCGAGGAGCAACGCCTGTTGGAGCAACGGCTTATTTACGGCTGTTATCCCGAAGTAGTTACACGTCCTGACCAAGCCAAACGTATCCTGACAACCATTGCAAACAATTATCTCTACAAAGACCTGCTCAGTTATAACGGGATACGCAAGCCGGAGATTCTTGCACGCCTGTTACAAGCCTTGGCAATGCAGGTAGGTGAACAAGTGTCGTACAATGAACTCAGTCG
>DLLA01000112.1 GCA_002479035.1 Bacteroidales bacterium UBA7574
GCAGGGACTGTTTTATTGGTAGGCACAGACCCTTCAAAGATTGAAGAAGGGGTGTCGATGCTATTGGAAAACAAATTGATATACAAGCAGATGAGTGAGACCGTGAACCCTTATGGTGACGGGTGCGCTTGTGAGAGAATAGTGAAATACTTGTGTGCACTTTAGCGTTGTGGTATGATTCCAAAGATTATTCATTATTGTTGGTTTGGTGGTAAGCCCATGCCCGAGTTGGCACAGAAATGTATTGAGAGTTGGAAGAAATACTTGCCGGATTATGAGTTGCGGCTTTGGAATGAGGATACGTTTGACCTTAATATATATCCGTATGCGCGCGAGGCATACGATAGCCGCAAGTTCGCCTTTGTGACCGATGTTGTCCGTCTGTGGGCATTGGAAAAGTTCGGAGGGGTGTATATGGATACTGATGTGGAGATGTTGCGTCCCCTTGGGGATTTGATGAACTTACCCGCTTTTACGGGCTATGAAGCCAGTTTGGCAAACGCTCCAGTAACCGGTTTGATGGCATCGGCTCCGCATGGGGAGTGGGTGACAGAGCAATTGGCATACTATCAAGGGCGGCATTTCGTACAGAGCGACGGCACGCTTGACCTGACTACAAATACTGTAACTATTGCGCGCATTATGCAAGAAAACGGGTTCGTGATAGATGGCAAGTATGGTGTTTACAAAGGCGATATGCACGTTTTTCCAGTTGATTATTTTTGTCCGCTGACAAGTACACGTGTGCTCAAATTGACAAAAAATACCTATTGTATTCATCATTTTGCGGGCAGTTGGATTGAGCAAACCCGATGGCAGAAATGCAAACAATACATCACCCACCACATATTGGGTACCCAATTGACAGATAGACTAATACAAGTTAAACGGAGTATATTAGGCAAGGTGCGTAATAAGATATGATAGTGGTTTGGGTTGTATAAATGCCATATTTTGACTATCTTTGTGCGCTGAAAGAGAATGCAATACAAGTCGCTACCCAATACGATGCCCTTGGCGTTTGTGCCGCGGAGCATAACGAATGCAGCCATGCTGACCTACGTGCTGGCGTTGCTAGCATGCAATGTGCTGTATATGCGCTATGCCCTGACGTGGTACTGGTGGGTGTTCGGCTTGGCAGAGGTGTGCGGGTTCTTCTATTTTGCCAACTATTTCACCAAAGCGTGGGTACAAATATCGCCCAAGTTGTTTGCCAAACGGCTTTTCGGAACGGCCTTGGGCATACGTGTGGTGTATGTGCTGTTCTCGTATTGGTTCTATGTCACGATGACGGGCTCGCCGTTTGAGTTTGACCCCGGCGATGTGGGATTCTACAACGAGTTGGGTAAATACGGAGCCAGCCTTTTGCGCGAGGGGAACTGGAATCTATTTAAGGCGTTCTCCGATTATAGCGGTGCCGACTATTCCGACTTGGGGTATCCTTTGTATCTGTCGTTTGTATGTTGGTTGACGGGGGATAGCATACTGATTGCACGTCTCTTCAAGGCGGTATGGAGTGCGTGGACGGCGTTGCTGATATACAAGTTGGCGGCACGCAACTTCGGCGAGAGTACAGGGCGTATGGCGGGTGTATTGTGTATGCTGATGCCTAACCTTATATATTATTGCGGTCTGCACCTCAAGGAGATAGAGATGGTGTTTCTGGCGGTGCTGTTTGCGGAGCGGGCGGATTATATCCTGCGACGCGGCAAACTGACCTTCGGACCAACAGCCGCGCTGATGCTTCTTCCGGGGGCGTTGTTTACCATACGTACGGCATTGGCTGCGGTGCTTGTGTTGGCATTTTTGTGCGCCTTGCTGCTGAGTAGCGACCGCGTGGTGGGGTGGGGGAGACGTGCCTTGCTGATAGTGATAGCATCCGCGTTTGTGGGTGCTGTGATGCTGAATAATACAAGCATCGGCAATAGTGTGCGTGTCATGTGGCAGACACGCGGTTCGGAACAAAAAGGTAACATGGAATGGCGCGCTACCCGTGTGGATAAGGGCGGAAATGTGCAGAAATTTGCCAAGTACGCGGGTGCGGCTGTGTTTGCACCGATGATATTCACTATTCCGTTTCCCACTATGACCGAGGTCCCCGGACAGGAAAACCTGAAGATGATACACGGTGGCAATTTTGTGAAGAATATCACATCGTTTTTCACGATATTGGCGTTGTTTATCCTTTTGTTTAGCGGCGACTGGCGCAAGCATGTGCTGCCTATTGCCATTTTGTGCGGGTATTTGGTGGTATTGACATTTTCCTCTTTTGCCCAGTCGGAACGATTCCACTTGCCCTCTGTACCCTTTGCGATGATGTTTGCCGCGTATGGTATCTCCTATATGCGCAATCCGAAATACAAACGTTGGTTCCGTATGTGGTGTGTCTTGATGTTCATCGCCGCCATCGCATGGAACTGGTTCAAACTCGCAGGGCGCGGCATGATATAGCACCACCCCTACGCAAACAACAAAAACTACGCAAATAATGTGAAACAAATATGAAAACAGCATTAATCACAGGCATCACGGGTCAGGACGGCTCCTTCTTGGCAGAGTTCCTGCTTGAGAAAGGCTACGAGGTACACGGTATTCTCCGCCGATCCAGCACATTCAACACGGGGCGTATCGAGCACCTCTACCTGCAGGAATGGGTGCGCGACCAGAAGAAAAAGCGCGCCATCAACCTTCATTACGGCGATATGACCGACTCTTCATCGCTCATCCGCATCATCGGCGAGGTGCAGCCCGACGAGATATACAACCTCGCCGCGCAGTCGCACGTCAAAGTCTCTTTCGATGTCCCCGAATACACGGCAGACACCGATGCCATCGGCACTTTGCGCCTCTTGGAGGCAGTGCGTATGCTCGGCTTGGAGAAGAAAACCAAGATTTACCAAGCCTCCACCTCCGAACTCTTCGGGCTGGTGCAGGAAGTCCCGCAACGCGAGACCACGCCCTTCTACCCGCGTTCACCCTATGGCGTGGCAAAGCAGTACGGCTTTTGGATAACCAAGAACTACCGCGAGGCGTATGGTATGTTCGCTGTGAACGGCATCTTGTTCAACCATGAGTCTGAGCGTCGCGGCGAGAACTTCGTGACGCGCAAAATCACACTGGCGGCTGCAGCCATTGCCCACGGCAAACAGGACAAACTCTACCTCGGCAACCTCTCCGCGCGTCGCGATTGGGGCTATGCCAAGGACTATGTGGAGTGTATGTGGCTCATTCTTCAGAATCCGACGCCCGAGGACTTTGTCATCGCCACGGGCGAGATGCACACCGTGCGCGAGTTCTGCACGCTGGCTTTCCGTGAGGCGGGTATCGAACTCACATGGCAGGGCGAGGGCGTCAACGAAAAGGGCGTGGATGCCGGTGGACGTGTATTGGTGGAGGTGGATCCGAGGTTCTTCCGTCCAACCGAAGTCGAGCAACTCTGCGGCGACCCCGCCAAGGCAAAGACGCTCTTGGGCTGGAATCCTCGCAAGACCTCCTTTGAGGACTTGGTCCGTATTATGGTTCGCCACGATATGGAGGCATACAACTAATATAACTTCTTCAAATAGCCGGTTCTCTCTGTTGAGCCCCTCCTCTGCGGGGGGGGCGCAAGTCCTGTGGACGTAGTTGGGTACTCTTGGAGGGGGCAAGGAGGGGAGTTTTTAGCGGCCCTTTTATGGTTATTGATGGAGAAAAAACTTTCAGGATTAATGGTCTAATTAACGGCAATTTTTGTACTATTGATTATCACTGACTTATAAAGAAAATGCAAAAATAATGCAGAAAAATTTGGATTTTGGACGATTTTGTATTATCTTTGTACTTAAATTGGGATGGCAGTGGGGCGTGATTGTTTGATGTGCGTAGAGGTTCGTTGGTTTCCGTGATTTCTGTATTTGTGCAGAGGAGCGTGTTGTGGGAGAGGGGGTATAAGTGGTAAGGAGAGTTGCCGCCTGTTGTTGTGTCTGTAGTAGGGATAGTGGTAGGGACACGGGTGTTGGCGGGTTGTTGTCAGTCGTTGGTTATGTAGATGTGCCATGCATGGGAAATTAATGGCTAATTACATTGAAATTAATGTTCTTGTTTGTTGTTGGCGAGTTATCCATTAACGGTCCATTCGCGGCAATTAACGGAGAACTATACCCGCTAACGAATTCGTGGCTTTTAATTCGCGGCTTTTAATTCGCGGATAAGTCATGTTTAACCGTTTTGGGGTGCAGTTTAATTCTTCATAATTCTTCACGAAGCGTAATGCGTAATGATATTCGGGGCTCCTCTTGTGTATGTTGCGGAAAAGCAGTAATTTTGTGGCTTGTTAGGTGGATAATTAACCCATTAAAATACGATATTGTGAAAACAAACTACCTGAAATCGAGGCACATAGGCCTCGCAGAAGACGAGCAGAAACAGATGCTCGCCGAGATTGGTGTGAACAGCATGGACGAGTTGATTGCCCAGACGATGCCGCAGGACATCCTGCTGCAGGAGCCTTGGGACTTGGACGAGCCCCTTACTGAGCAGGAACACCTCAACACCATGTACCAAATGGCACAGAAAAACCGGATGTGCCGCTCGTATATCGGTCGCGGTTGGTATGGTGCCATCACGCCTGCGGTGATACAGCGCAACGTGTTGGAGAACCCGGTATGGTACACCTCATACACTCCCTATCAGGCAGAAGTGAGCCAGGGACGTTTGGAGGCGTTGTTTGTTTTCCAGACGATGATAAGCGACCTGACGGGGCTGCCATTGGCAAACTGCAGTCTTCTCGACGAGGCTACATCTGCAGCGGAGGCAGTGACGATGATGCGCAACCTGCGCAGCCGCGATATGGTGAAGAACAATGTACGCAAAGTGCTGGTTGACAACCGAATCTTCCCAAATACATTGAGTGTGATGCGTACCCGCGCAGCAGGGCAGGACATCGAATTGGTGATGGCGAACTACGAGCAGGTGAATGCCGAGTGGCTGGCCAAGGAAGGTCCGTTCTTCGGTGCTATTGTCCAACTGCCAAATGCAGACGGTTCGATAGAGGACTACAGCGCGTTTATTGCCGACTGCCATGCGGCAGGAATGAAGGTGACAGTGATTGCCGACCTTATGGCTATGGCACTCCTCAAACCGCTGGACGCTGATATCATGTGTGGTACTGCCCAACGTTTTGGTTTGGCAATGGGTTTCGGCGGTCCGACGGCAGGCTATATGGCTACGCGCGACGAGTACAAGCGTGAGTTGCCGGGGCGTATCATCGGTCTGAGCAAAGACGCTTACGACCACCCTGCATACCGCCTGGCACTGCAGACCCGCGAGCAGCATATCAAACGCGAAAAAGCCACCTCCAATATATGTACGGCAGAGGCATTATGCGCTGTGATGGCAGGTATGTATGCCGTTTACCACGGTGCGGCAGGCATTCGCGAGATAGCCGAGGGCATTCACGGCAAGGCTGTGTATATGAGCGAGATGCTGCAGGCATACGGCTATGAACAGGAGAATACGGAGTTCTTTGACACGCTGAAGATTCGTCCTACGGGTGACATCACCGTTGAGCGCGTGCGCGGCGTGGCAGAGGAGATGGGTATCAACCTCTATTACGACGCAGAAGGCTGGATAGGGCTGAGCCTTGACGAGACCGTGACAGTGGACGATATGAACGACCTCATCGACCTCTTTGCCCAAGCCAGCGGCAATATGGCGCAGTACGAAGACAGTGAGGACGCGTTCCACAACCTGTGGGCAATCGCAGAAGAGAAAGTACGTGCGGTGGACTATCTGCAGGCAGACGTCTTCCGTCTCTATCACACAGAGACAGAGATGATGCGCTATATCAAACGCCTTGACCGCAAGGACATCAGCCTTACGCATACGATGATTCCGTTGGGCAGTTGCACGATGAAACTGAATCCCGCGTCTGCCATGATTCCCGTTACCTATCCGGGCTATATGAATGTGCATCCGCTGGCTCCCGCCAACCAAGTGGAGGGCTATCGCGAGGTGTTGGAAGACCTTGAGCAGCAGTTGGCTACCATCACGGGCTTTGCAGCATGCAACCTGCAGCCTACTTCGGGTGCGGCAGGCGAATACACGGGTCTGGTGACGATTCGCGAGTACTTGCACCGCCAAGGGCAGACTGAGCGTACTATCCTCCTTATCCCCGCTTCGGCGCATGGTACGAACCCCGCGTCGTGTGTGCAGGCAGGTTTCACACCTCTCGTAGTGAAATGCGATGAGAACGGCAATACCGACCTTGCCGACTGGCGTGAGAAAGCCGAGACCAACCGCGAGCACCTGGCAGGGTGTATGATTACCTATCCTTCGACACACGGTATCTTCGAAATGGCTATCCGCGAGATGTGCCAAATCGTTCACGATTGCGGCGGTCAGGTATATATGGACGGTGCGAATATGAACGCGCAGATAGGCTACACCAACCCCGGTTTCATCGGTGCGGACGTGTGCCACCTCAACCTGCACAAGTCGTTTGCCAGCCCTCACGGTGGCGGTGGCCCCGGTGTGGGTGCTATCTGCTGTGCCAAACACTTGGTAGATTGTATGCCCACTCAGGACCACAACCGCGTATCGAGTGCCCTCTATGGCAATGCGAATATGGCACTTATCTCCTACGGTTATATCCGTATGATGGGCGAGGAAGGACTGCGCGAGTCCACGGCAGCCGCTATACTGAGTGCCAACTATATGGCATCAAAACTGAAAGACGCGTATGGCATTGTCTATACGGGCGTACACGGGCGCGTAGGGCATGAGTTGATTCTCGACTGCCGTCAGTTTCACGCTATCGGCATCACCGAGGGCGACATCGCCAAACGTCTGATGGACTTCGGTTACCACGCGCCTACGCTGTCCTTCCCTGTGCACGGCACCTTGATGGTGGAACCCACAGAGAGTGAGAGCAAGCACGAGATAGACCAATTCATAGACGCATTGCTCACTATCCGTGCCGAGATTGCCGCCGTAGAACGCGGTGAAGCAGATGCCAAGGACAATGTATTGCTCAATGCGCCGCACCCTGAGTATGAGATAGTTGCCAACGAATGGCACCACTCGTACAGCCGTGAACAAGCCGCTTATCCCACCGATTGGGTTCGCAGCAACAAGTTCTGGATCCCTGTTGCCCGTGTGGACAACGGTTGGGGTGACCGCAACCTGATTGCCAAGTACATACTGAACAAGTAATTTCCGTTAGCACCTTACCTCACCTTGTTATGCCATAGTGGGGTAGGGTGCTGTACTTAATTTGCAAATTTGTAAATTGTAACCTGATTTATGACCCAACCTATTGACGAATTGCAAAAGAAACTTCGCCGTAGCAAGTACAAACACGCCCTGATAGAGGCAAAAGAACTGTTGGTTATCGCCATTGCTACTATTCCTTATGCCTTGGTAGTCAATCAGATATTGGTGCCTCATGCTATTGTGGGCGGTGGCTTGACCGGTGTCTGCGAGATTATCTATTTTGCAACGGGCATGGTGATTCCTATATGGCTCAGTTCGTTGATAATCAATATCATCTTGTTGATTATAGCCATCAAGGTGGTAGGTTGGAAGTTCTGCATCCGATCTATATACGGCGTCTTTTTCCTGACGCTTTGGCTGAAGTTGGTGCCCACGGCAAGTACTCCGCTGTTGTCCGACCCGTTTATGGCAGTTATATTGGCGGGTCTGTTCAACGGTTGCGGCTTGGGCTTGGTGTTCCTCAACAACGG
>DLLA01000057.1:0-461 GCA_002479035.1 Bacteroidales bacterium UBA7574
TGCGGAGTTTCTGACCAGGGCGAATCATGTCGGACTTGAGACCATTCCACGCTTTGAGTTGCTTGACGGAGACGCGGAACTTCTTGGCAATGCCGCTGAGGGTGTCGCCGGACTTGACCTTATAATAGGTGACACCATTGACAGAGTAGCCGCCATTGACCGATGTCTTCTGCAAGATGTCTATCTCGGCACGGCGGTTGTAGATGAGTTCCTTCGCCTGATAAGAAAGGATAGTATCCTGATTATCAATATACGAGCCCGATTTTTCGATGGGCAGTGTGAGGGCATAGGGCTTGCCCCCCGGGAGTATGTCGCGGGCATATTGGGGGTTGAGACGGCGCAGTTCGGCAAGGTCTATGCCGAGGTTGGCAGAAATCTGCTTGAGGTGCTGGCGCTGGTCGGTCATGATGGTGTCGGTGCGCATGGTATGCTCGGCAGGTGCGGGGCAGATACCATGGAGG
>DLLA01000057.1:530-1433 GCA_002479035.1 Bacteroidales bacterium UBA7574
GCCGCCACAAAGATTGGCAGATAGCCGCGCGTCTCACGGGGCAGGTATGGGTAGATGCTCCAGAAATCCCGCTTGCCGCCTGCACGGTGAATGGCTTTGTTGACGTTGCCCGGTCCGCAGTTGTAGGCAGCGATGGCGAGGTTCCAGTCGCCGAAGATGTTGTAGAGTGCGCCCAAGAAACGGCATGCCGCCTCGGTGGAACGGACAGGATCCATGCGTTCATCGACCAAAGAGTTGACCTCCAAACCGAATTTCTTGCCCGTGGAAGGCATGATTTGCCATAGTCCTGCGGCACCCATAGGCGAGTGCGCCTGCGGATTGAGGGCAGACTCAATGACCGCCAAGTAGCAGAGTTCGTAGGGCAGTCCGTAGCGTGCGAGGATGTCCTCGAAGATGGGGAAGTAGTACTCGGCACGGCGTTGCAGACTTGCCAACTGGCGCGGGCTGCGCTTGATATAACGGAGAATGTAGTTGCGCACGACGGCATTGTAGGGCACCTCCACCACATAGGGCAATGCCTGCAGACGCGCCTTGAAGACGGAGTCGGGCAGGTCGGTGATGATGGTGTCGGACTCGCACTCGGTGGTGTCGATCCACGCCAAGGCTTCGTCGAAAAAGAGGGGTAACTCAACGGCGGTGAGGCTGTCGGCAATAATGGTGTCCGCTTGTGCGGTCTGTAGGGTGTCGGGAGGTATGTTGAGTACGGTGTCGGTGATGACGTCCTGCGCATACGCACACAGGCACCCGATGTATAAGAGGAATAGAAACAGGTATCTCTTCATTAGAATGCAATGGCTACTTTTACTTCTGCAGTGCGCTGATTCTGAAGGTCGTAGTATAGTTGGGGCGACACGTTCAGACTGAGGTCGGTGGATATGTCGAAGTCAAACAATTGGGCATCCA
>DLLA01000057.1:1481-2607 GCA_002479035.1 Bacteroidales bacterium UBA7574
AAGTCAAACAATTGGGCATCCACGTAGGCATCGACCAATGTCAGCGCGTAGACAATGACCGTTGCCAAAATGGAGATGTCGCGATAACGGCGTGAGGTGTTCTGCCAGTCGTTGAGACGAGTGCTGTAGGTGTCCACGCCGCCCATGCGCTCGATAGTGTAGCCCTCGGGGAGGATGGCGATGTAAGACTTGGACGGGTCCTCGGTGACGGTGCCATCGCGCATGTCGTAGTAGAGGTCGCGGTAGGCGTTCTTGTAGCCCGTGTAGCGGGTGGTATTCCACGTGATGGCGTAGGCACAGCCCATGAATCCGCCATAGACGATGGGCAGTTTCCAGTAACTGCGGTTGTAGATTTGCCCCATACCGGGCACCAATGCCCCCAGCCATACGGCACGTGCGGGGTCGGGTTTCCAGAAGAGGCGGTCAATCTCCTTTTGGGTCAGTTGAGCCGTGTCGGTCTGCTGACGGTCGGCATCGTGGCGGTGCGTGTCCGCGTCCGCTGCTACGTGCATAGCCTCCAATTCTTCTTGGGTATGCCACTCGGAGACATCAATGCTGTCCGCGGGTTGCTGCGCCCAAAGGAGTACCGGCAATACAGATAACAATATGAATATCAGTCGCTTCAAGAGAGGCGTTGTATCAGTTCGTTGAGTTCGTTGTCGTCGCGGAAAGTGATAGTGAGTTTGTGTCCTGCTATTTTCACATCCTTGCCAAGACGCTCACGCAGATAGTTCTGCTGCTCGGTGTAGTCGGATGTCTCTTTCTTCTTGGGCTTTGCGGATTTGCCAGCACTGACGAGTTCTTCCACTTTGCGCACGGAGAGTCCGTTTTGCAGAATACGCTTGTAGATAGACAGTTGCTGCTCGGGTGACGGCGAACCGAGGATAGCACGGGCGTGCCCCATGTCAATCTTCTTCTCTTTGATGCCGAGTTGTATCTCCGCGGGCAGTTTGAGCAGCCGCAGGTAGTTCGCCACGGTGGCGCGTTTCTTGCCCACCCGCTCGGACATACGCTCCTGCGTGAGTTGGTACTCGTCCATAAGCCGCTGATAAGCAAGGGCTATCTCGATAGCGTCCAGATCCTCGCGCTGAATGTTCTCAATTAATGCCCATTCCATCACCTGCTC
>DLLA01000181.1:0-1045 GCA_002479035.1 Bacteroidales bacterium UBA7574
ACGGTGGCGACAAGGCGCGCAAAGACAACCTGGTGAATTTCGGTTTTCGTCTGCCTGCCGCCCGCGACAACCGACCGCTCACTTTCGATGAGTTCCAACGCAAGACAGGTCAGACCATATATGTCTCCGCTACCCCTGCGGAGTACGAATTGGAGCGTTCCAACGGTATTGTCATCGACCAACTCATACGCCCCACCGGTCTTCTCGACCCCGAAATAGAAGTGCGTCCGAGCCTTCATCAGGTGGACGACCTCATGGAGGAGATACGTGTGCGCGTGGAGCGGGAAGAGCGCATACTCATCACCACACTCACCAAGCGTATGGCAGAGGAACTGGACGACTACCTGCGCAAGTACGGTGTGCGCTCTGCCTATATCCACTCGGACGTGGACACGTTGGAGCGCGTTCAAATCATGGAAGACCTCCGCAAAGGACTGTATGATGTGCTGGTGGGTGTCAACCTCCTGCGCGAGGGGCTCGACCTGCCCGAGGTGAGCCTGGTGGCTATCCTTGACGCCGACAAAGAGGGCTTTCTGCGTGACCATCGTTCGCTCACGCAGACGGCAGGACGTGCCGCCCGCAACGTGAACGGCAAGGTAATCATGTACGGCGACAAAATCACACAGTCGATGCAGATGACTATCGACGAGACCAACCGCCGCCGTGCCAAGCAGATGGCATACAACGAGGAGCACCATATCACGCCTACCGCTATCAAAAAGGCGATAGAGACCAGTCCGCTCACTGCCATGATGCGCCACGAAGAACAGGAGAAACAGCAGTTGGAGAGCAAGATACGCGACAGTTGGAAGACTGCTCCGTGGCAGCAATTCACCAAGAAGCAACTGCAAAAGGCAGCCGAACAGCAACGCCGTGCCATGCTTGCCGCAGCCAAAGAACTGGACTTCACCACCGCCGCCCGCCTGCGTGACGAACTATTGCAGATGGAGGACAAGTTGCAGGCGATGGAGTGATATATTCCTCTCTCTGAAAGGGTCGGGGGAGTTTCGAGTCAACAATAGGTGATTCAGCAAGGGATAAGCAA
>DLLA01000181.1:1078-4222 GCA_002479035.1 Bacteroidales bacterium UBA7574
GCAAGGGATGCGCAAGGGATACCACAACTATATCCTATGCTCCATATCAGCGTAAAGTCTTAAGGTAAGATTTTTGGTCTGGAGTAAGGCGGAAACTCTCTATAGCCTTTTGGATGGATTTCTTGTGCGTCCATGCTGGCAGGGCGTGGCGTTCCATATAGGGGAGCGTAGCCTCATATTGTTTTGCCAAAGCCGTAGCAAAAAACCATGCCACCATCATGCGCACATAGTAGTGGTCATTCGTAATCGATGTCACCCAATCAATGTACTCCGACCGAAACATTGCCGAGGTATTCAGCCCGTCTAATTCAGCGTTTTCTGCACTTTCCAGAAAGAAAGTCATCAGCATTTCTATGCCAAAACGGATAGTATAAGGTTCGCCGCTGCTCATCCAGCGGCGAATGTCTGCCTCTAATCTGTCAGGGCATTGCCTGGCCGCTCGGCGAAAAGCCTTCGGGCGTAGCAAGTCACACGTAGCCCAGTTGTCCACAAAAGGCAAGAAACGGTCGATTTCATCGATAGTCTTGTCGTAATCCGTCATCTCGCACACCAGAAAACCATGCAGGTTATTCTCATCGTAATAGGTATGGGGCAACTCACGCAAGAACCCGATGAAATCATGGTTTTTGTATATTTCTTTTGCCAATCGGCGAAGTGCAGGGGTACGCACCCCTATCACCGTATCAGGGTTCACTGTAGGGATAAGCCCTCCGTGAAATTCCCTATACGGCAAGTCTTGCAGGGCAAACAGTTGCTGGCGGATAAATGCCGTAACATCACTCATAAGGCAATCTCAGAGATGTCAAATGAGAAGTCAATACGCGCATATCGTGGCAGTTTCTTATTAACTTCATTATACGCATGACACGTGAGGTCTGTGATGAGTTGGTCTGATAATGAGCCGTTTAGTGTTATATCATTCCAGTATTTCTTGTTCCAATGCCACGCAGGCTGCACGGCATCATAGCGCGCCCGCAGTTCTAATGCCAATGCGGGGTCGCACTTGAGCACAACCTTGTTCGGACATTCCGTCGGGATACATGCAAATATCTTATCCCGTAAGCGGTACACGACTGTCGTTTCGTCAAAAGGAGTGTCTTCGGTGACGAATGGCAACGATAGGCATAAATCTCTAAATTCTTCCGTATTCATCGGTGTTTTGTGCTTTATATATAGCAAATAATTTGTCCACGACTTGCTTGTTGCTTAGCCCGTCATCTATGATACGCTGCCGCCCCTGAGTCTTATCCCGATATTGTAATGCCAGATTCAATAAGGGGGCTATGGCTTGGGGGTGGCGGGAAGTAGCAAGATAGCAACCGGAAAGCCCTGCTATGCGCTCGGAGACATCACCAACATCCACAGAGACAATGGGGCAACCACATGCCATGGCTTCCTTGATGACTTGAGGACTGCCCTCGCACCGGCTGGTGAGCAGCAAGCAGTCGGCTGCACACATCAGCAGGTCGACTTCGGAACGGGAATAGCCGCGTAGTTCAACCAAGACTGCCCTGTTTGCTTCATCAAGAGCATTCATCTGCACTTCGTTTGTATGGACATCGCGCAAGAGGGGATATTCTGTATTCAACACCGATACAGACCTTTGCGCAAGGGCTGCATCCTTCACAGGATTGTCAAAAGCCCCTGCGAAAAGGATAACAGGAAGGGTTTGTATGTCCCTAAAAGAGCATTGTCTGCTGTTGGTGCCATCACTGATAATGCATGGTGTATCAGCAGCAGTTAATCGGTGCCTTGCTTCGTAGCGGGTGAGCAGTTGGTCTTCCGACAGATTCACGCCACACGGAATAAGCGAGCAGTTGGTGAGGGGACAGGCTTTCGTGGCAATATCCATATTGCGCTTGGAGACAAAGATATTCCACGCAGAAAGGCGCATAGACAGACAGGACAGACGTAGCACATGGGGGTTATTGATGTCGCTGCCATGATAAGTAGTAATGAGAGGGATTCTCCATATCCCCCTGTTCTGAGAGGTGGAGAAAAGGCATGCTTGGCGGGCAAGTCCTGCTAACAAACCGCTGAGCCCATAGTGAGCATGGATAACGTCAGGGCGTACCTTTTTGATAGTACGGCATAGGCGTGGCATCTCGCACAAGTACCCCCAAAAGCCCTTCCGCATAATGCCGAAACGCTCTATCTCAACACCTGACTGCGCCAACGCCTGTATCTGCTCTTCAATAAAAGGAACAAAATGATTGCCCTTGTCCGATGCTACTATCAGAATCTTCATTGCTACTTTCTCATACGAATGACCCTTGCGGGGTTCCCTCCGACAATGGCGTAGTCGGGTACATCGTGTGTGACAACTGCTCCTGCGCCAATAATGCTATGCGCGCCGATACGTTTGCACCCCGGCAAGACTATCACCCGCGCACCTATCCACACATCGCCGCATATCTCCAATGGGGTGTTCGGACAGTTCTCCGGCTCCGAACCGATGGGTGCGTCGGGGTTTGCGAATGAGTGCCCCCCCTAAAAAGAGGACACTTTCGCCCATTAGCAACCCGTCATGAATAGTCAAGGGGCGGTTGTGGGAACAGAAGTCCTTGCCTATGCCCACATGGTTGCCGACATGAAAAAACCTTCCATTGCCAATATACGCACCCTGCTCCAGATTGACCGATTTGCCGCAAGAGGCAAACAAATGTTTCGCACAGCGGTAGCGCAATCTATACGCCATCGTACCGAGAAAAGGCACCGTGGATTTCGGCAAACGACGTGCAAAAGCATAATATACTATCAACCAAAATGTTCGCATATATTATATATCCTCAATCGACTGCAAAGGTACATAAAAAAAAGTGTATGCGCAAATATCAAGGAATGGTATTAATGTAAAATAGCCATCAGCACATTAATCGATATTCAACATACCTCACCACTCTCATCACCTCCATTTTGCTACTTCCACATTGCAATTTGCAGAAAAATATACTATATATTTGCACAGGTCGGATAATAGCAGTACTTTTGCGCAACATTTGTTACATAACATAGGTTATATAACAGATGTAATACTTATAACTAACAGATAAACAGTGCATTAACTTATAATTCGTAACTGACAATTCATAATTCGTCATTCATAATTCATCATTAGAACCATGCCTCGGAAAGTGCAATACA
>DLLA01000187.1:0-7330 GCA_002479035.1 Bacteroidales bacterium UBA7574
GCAGAAACTTCACGACAAGTACGTGAAGCAGATTGACGAACTCTACGCCAAGAAGGAAAAAGACATCATGACCGTATAGGCTCATGATGAGGAAACAGAGCGTAGTAAGCAGATTATCAGTGGCATTGCGCAATCGGCGTAGTGCTATTGTAATAGCGTTTGGGATATTGGCGTGTCCGATGTCCCGCGCAGTGTCTTTGGATAGCATTGTCAATCTGCCCGCCATGGGCATACCGGTCATCAACTACACGCCCGAGACCTCGTGGGAGTTCGGGGCGGCGGCACAGGGGTATTTCTGTCTGCCCGGGCAGCAGAAGACCTCTATCGTGCAGTTGGACGGGGCGTACACGCTGAAGCATCAGTGGTATATCAACACGCTCGGCACTGTCTATTTCGGCGGGCGCACACCGTGGCAGTTGCAGTATCGTGCAGGCTACAACCACCGCCCTACTGCGTTCTATGGCATTGGTAATCAAGGAACCACCGGCATCGGTATGCTGCGTAGCGGGCTGCCTTTTGACCTCAAACGCGGATATGTGGACGTGCAGACGCGCATATCGGTAGGCGGCAATTGGTCAGTAGGACCCTTGTTCGACTTTCAGCACCAGCGGACGGGACTGCCCGACTCCCTGACGGCACACCCCATCTCCACGCAATGGGGATTGGGCATAGTGGCGCAGTACGACACCCGCGACCGAGTCTATTACCCCACCCGCGGACTATTCTTCAAAGCCGCCCTCACACACTATGAGAAAGCCCTCGGCAGCAGCGCGCGTATCACAATGCTGCACATCGACTTGCGTCAGTTTGTTCCCCTGCCTTATGACTTCACGTGGGCATGGCAGTTCCGCAGCCAATGTGCCTTGTCGGCAGGCGATACACCGTACCCGATGTTGCCCGGACTGGGCGGACAGGACGGACTGCGCGGTATCAACAAGAGCATGTTCCGCAACGACCTGATGCTTGCACTGCAAACCGAAATGCGTATCCCTATATGGAGTATCTTCCGCGCCACGGTGTTCGCGGGCATAGGCGATGTGTACGACATTCACGACTGGCAATGGGCTGTGCCGAAAATCAGTTACGGACTCGGACTGCGTATGAGTATCAACCGCGCCAAGGTGAACATCCGTTTCGACCTCGCGCGCAGCAACGTGGACCCGCGCTGGGACACGGCAAAGGCGTATAGTTTCTACCTCACGGCAACGGAGGCATTCTGATATGAAAGGACTCGTTATAAAATCCACAGGCACCAGTTACGGTGTTTGGTTCTCGGACGGCACCACGTTGGATTGCCGCGTGAAAGGCAATTTCCGTATCCGTGGTATCCGCTCCACGAACCCCGTAGCCATAGGCGACTATGTGGAGGTGGTGAAAGGGGATACATCGGCACAAGGCGACGCAACGCATTGGATTACAGAGGTCTATGACCGTCGGAACTATATCATCCGGCGCAGTACCAACCTCAGTCACGAGTCGCATATCTTGGCAGCGAACATCGACTTGGCGGCACTGATGGTCACAATCAACCACCCCAAGACCTCCACCACCTTCATCGACCGCTTCTTGGCAACCTGCGAGGCATATCGCGTGCCTGCGTGCCTTATATTTAATAAGGTGGACCTGCTCACCGACAACGAGCGGCAGCAATTATCCGACCTCCGCACACTTTATGAGAGCATTGGCTATAAGACCTACGCCATCTCGGCATTGGATACGGATAGTGAAGACTTCCGAGCCTTACTCAATACCTTTACACAGGAGGGCAAACACCCTTCACCCGATATGAATCCCCCCTCTTTGAGGGGGCTAGGGGGAGTCTTAATGGGGTTAGGGGGAGTCCCCATAGAGATAGGAAGAGTCTCTCTCCTCTCCGGCAACTCCGGCGTAGGCAAATCCACCCTTTTGAACGCAATCTTGGGGCGCGAAGTCACCCGCACGGGTACCATCTCCACCGCCCACAACAAAGGTATGCACACCACCACCTTCTCCGAGATGTACCCGCTCCCAGCCCCCTCTCTGAGGGGGACGGGGGGAGTCTCATGGCTCATCGACACCCCGGGCATCAAGGGTTTTGGTGTCTTGGATATGCAGCGCGAAGAGGTAGGGCATTACTTCCGCGAGATATTCCGTGTCGGTCGTGACTGCCGCTATTCGGATTGCGTCCATATCGACGAACCGGGCTGTGCCGTCTGCGAGGCGGTCAAGAATGGCAATATAGCCTTCTCCCGCTACGAGAGTTACCTCTCTATGTTGGGAGATATAACAGAAAATAAATACAGATAACAAAATATACATCATGAAAAAACTTTTATTGGGTACATTGTGTGCACTATTGTTTGGCACTACACACTATATGTATGCCGACACGTGGCGATTGGTAACCGATGCCTCCACGCTCCAAGCGGGCGACCAACTTGTACTTGCTTGCAGCAGCAAAAGTGCAACCGCTGCCGACATTGCGAGCGGCAAAGACTTTATGAATGTGGCTTCCTCCACATTCTCTGGTGACGATATCACTTCTCTTGGCTCTGAAACCGTCATTCTCACGCTGGGCGGCAAAGAAGGCGCATGGACGCTCTCCAACACAACTGGCAAACTGCTCGGAGTTAAGACCGTGAAGACAATAGCATGGGGCAGTGGCACCACCACATGGAACATCAGCATATCCCGCGATGGCACTGCCACTATCCAAAGCACCACAAGCAGTTGCGGACGCTTCCTCTACAATGTCACCAGCCCGCGTTTCACTACCTATACATCAACTACCAGCACTGTAATGCTCCTCCCGCAACTCTACCGCTTGGACAAACCCGCAGGCTATACCTTTATGTATGAGGGCTTTGCGGGCAACACCACCCGTTGCTTGGGCGGCAAAAACTGCCAAGAGGGCGAAGTCATCACCTTATCCACCGGCACCCCGACCAAAGAGGGGCATACCTTTGCCGGTTGGCTGTACGACGGCAAAATCTATCAGGCTGGCGACCCGTTCACCATGCCTGCGGCAGATGTCGCACTCGTCCCGCAGTGGAAAGAGACCCCCACTGAGTCTGGCATAGACACCCCGATTATCCGCACCACCGCCACCAAAGTGCTGCGCGACGGCTACCTGTATATCATTGTGGACGGCAAAACCTACGACACCATAGGGCGTGAACAATCCAACGAAAACTAACGGACTGTTAGCGTCAGTTTGATATATTGCTATCATAAAATTTATGTCTGATTGGTGATAATACGGCGTAGCCGTCCGTTCAAAAGACACCCTGCTTTCAATATAATCAATGTTTTACATCATACAGCAATGAAATCGAATATCATCTTATGGGCACTCCTCCTGTCTGCCACATCCATATTTGCAGTCCCCGCCTACCGCGGCTGGCAAACCAAGACCCAACCCGACGGCACCACCATCGAGGTGCGTCTCAACGGTGACGAGTTCTACCATTTTTACACCAACCGCGCAGGCGACATCGTCCGCGAGAACACCAATGGCTACTGGCAAGTGGTCGAAAACCAACCCTCCCCGCAGACCATCGCTGCACGCCGCAAGGCATCGCCCAAACGGCAAAGCCGTCCGAACAAGGTCGGAAGTATCAACCTCGCACCCCGCGGACTGTTCATCCTCGTCAATTTCAAGGACTCCAAGTACCAGTCCGCCAACACACAGGCGGAGATGGACAAGATGATGAACGCCGACTCCTACACCTACAACGGGGCTTACGGCTCGGCGCGCAAGTACTTCATCGACCAATCCCACGGAGCCTACACACCCACCTTCGACGTGGTCGGCCCCGTAACCCTCACCAAGAACTACGCCTACTACGGCAAAAACGATAGCAAAGGCAACGATATGTACCCTGGCGACATGATTATCGAAGCCTGCAAACTCGCTGACACGCAGTTCGGTGTGGACTTCACCAAGTACGACAATGACAACGACGGATATGTCGATTTCGTCTATATCATCTATGCCGGCAAGGGCGAAGCCGACGGCGGTAGCACCAACACCATCTGGCCGCACAACTGGGACATCGAGTCTGCTATCTACTATAAAAACTGCACCTACACCAAGGCGCAATGCAAAGTAGACGGGCTCTACATCAACAACTACGCTTGCTCCGGCGAACTCAACGGTTCTACGGGCAAACGCAACGGCATCGGCACGCTCTGCCACGAGTTCAGCCACGTCCTCGGTCTGCCCGACTACTACGACACCGGCGACGGAACCAACTCCGATGACGGGCGGACCCCAGGCGAATGGGACATTATGGACTACGGTTCTTACAATGGCGACGGCAACTATCCGCCCAACTACAGCATACACGAGAAGTATTTCTTCGGTTGGCAGACGCCCAAAAACATCGGCAACACACAGGGCTCCCTGACCATTCCAGCTGCGGGAGCCGACACCCATATCGCCTACCAACTCAACACGGCCAACACCCTCCAATCGGCTACCACCACGGGCGTCAACTACTACATTGAGAACCGTCAGCAGTCGGGCTGGGACACCCACCTCCCGGGGCACGGACTCCTCGTCTGGTACGTCAACTACAGCCAGACGGTTTGGGACAGCAACGAGCCCAACAACACCGCCAACAGCCCGCGCTACACCGTCATCTCCGCATCGGGCAGCAAGACCAAAATCGGGCAAGCCCGCGACCCCTTCCCCGGCACAACCCGCAAGACCTCCACGACCATCGCGGGCAAGCCCCTCTCCAATATCACCGAGACCGACGGCATCATCTCGCTCACCTACATCAAAGACCCCAATGCCACCACATGGGACTACGAGGTCGCTTATGAGCACTGCACCGTCTCCTCCGAGAGCGGCACCGTCAAGAAGGGCGAACCCCTCACCTTGACCATCACGCCTGCCAACGGCTATATCATCTCCACCGCCGACCACCTTGATGTTACTATGGGCGGCACTACACTCACCATGGGCACCGACTTCACCTACACCGACCATATCCTCACCATTCCCGCTGTCACAGGCGATGTGGAAATCTTGGTTATCCCTGCCGTAGCACCCGCCAAACCCTACACCGTCCGTTGGATGGCTGATGGCGAACTCCTCGAGGAGCAGGGCTACGATGAGGGCGAACTCCTCCGCCTGCCTACTGCCGAGGCAACAGCCTGCGAAGGTATGCAGTTCATCGGCTGGACAACCCACGATGGCTACTACGACCCATTTGTCCTGCCCGCAGACCTCTTCACCACCACTGGCACACAGACGGTGAATGGCAACCTCACGTTCTACGCCATTTATCAGGCGGAGTAGCAGGTAAATCGGGTATAGGTCTGGTTGTCTCACTGCGTGTGTATTGCTTTTGCACTGCACACGTGGTTCTTTTTTTTGGCATACTTTTTGCGGTACAACGTTGCACGGATATTTGTACCCCTATGTAGAAATGTGTAAATATAAATGTAATAAAATAAACTAATCTTGACCCTTTATGAATAGAAAGTTCCTTTGTGTATTATTTTCATTGTTTGTGGCACTGAACATATTTGCAGAGACCTTTATTGTAAATGGTCTGAACTATGAAATCATTTCAGAAACAGACAAAACTGTGAAGGTCGTGGCACAGATAGTGGGAGCAGGGAATTACTCTAATTTAGAGAAGTGTGAAATACCATCTTCTGTCAATCACAATGGAATGCAGTATTCTGTGACGGTTATTGCTTTCAATGCTTTTAATCAAGCAGAAAATCTTATTTCAGTTACTATTCCTGCAACGATAGTCAGTATGGAGGAGAATTATGGATACTATGGAGAATCTAATGCTTTTCATAATACTCCTAAATTAAGGGAGATTATAGTAAATCAGGGTAATCAGCACTATGTTAGTAAAGATGGGGTATTGTTGAATCATGCAGAAACTTTTCTAATAGCCTATCCTGCATCTAAAAGTGATGTAATATATAGTGTTCCCGAAACAGTTGAGGCACTAGGGACTTATGCTTTTGAAGGTTGCCTATCTCTCCGCGAGATATTCCTTCCTAGTGCGTTGAAGGTTATGGGGTATTATGCGTTTTACAATTGTACCGCATTGGAGAAACTAGTGTGTTATGCACAGGTTCCTCCTACTAAAAAAGTATTGCCATGGCAAATAGGTGATGAGCATCATAATGCCACTAAAGTAACGTTGTATACTCCTTTTGAGACGATGGGCGAGTATCAAAACGCAGAACTTTGGAATGGTAATGTTTTTCCATTCAAGAGTAGATGTAGTTTGGCTGTTTTGGAGGAAACTAACGCTCAGATAAAGGATAAGTTAGAGAGTTTGGACCAACAAACTATTGACATGGTTGAATTGAGACGTTCTTTTGCTGCCGACGGTGCTTGGTACACCCTTTGTCTGCCCTTTGATTTATCGGAAAAGCAAATTGCCGAGTCTTTGGGGGATTGTGCTTTGATGCAGTTGGAGTATGCAGACAAATGTTCCGAGCAGTTATTGTATATCCATTTTGCATCTGCTTCCACAATCACAGCAAATACTCCTTATCTGTTTAAGCCTGCGAATAGCCTTACCCCCCCCATTTTTAGGGGTGTAGCAATTAAATATCAATCAGATACAAAACCAACGATTACCACGCCCGACAAACTTGTCTCCATGACGGGCATCTATGCGCCTGCTCAAGTGCCGGGTGATAGTTGGTATCTCGGACCTGACAACACGCTCTATCAGCCGCAAGGAAATGTCATTTCCAATGGTTTCCGTGCATACTTCACATTACCCTCCTCATTGAATAATACGCAAGGGCTCCGTGCACGTGTGGTAATGGATGGTGAAACGCCTACGGATATCAATGATATTCAAATAATTACCGCAGAAAACCCGCAAAAAGTCTTTGAAAACGGACGAATCTTTATTCTCCGTGGCGGGCACAAATACAACCTGCAGGGGCAGGTGGTAGAGTAGTATTCCTACCCCGAACCGCATGGAGTACTCATCAGATAGAGAACAACTTGCCAGATAGCGGATGTATAACCATTTTATCAAGAGTAGTATGAAACAATATATTGAACCTCAAACCGTTGAGACCCGCCTTGAGTCCGATTTCCTTATGCAGAGTTTTTGTATCAGCACCAATGTCAATGTCTCATTGGGCGGTCGTGGTGACTACATTCCCCGCTAATAGGTCTTTACTCTGTTCACGTAGCAAATAACAAGTACCGACTACGTAAACTACACCAACTACATACACGTACATTACGCCAATCACATTCCGACTGCCGCCCCCTCGTGTAAACCTCGAAAGCATGTCGAAGTAAAACTATGTTAATAGTATGTGGTTAGTATGTGATTAGTATGTGATT
>DLLA01000187.1:7376-7766 GCA_002479035.1 Bacteroidales bacterium UBA7574
GATTAGTATGTGATTAAGCCGATCTTGTAGGAAGCATACAAGGCTGTTTTTGTTAGATTGTTATTATTTCTTAATGCTTCCCCGCGGGGCTTTGCATTCCCATTATCACCCCTTACTGACTATGCACCGCGAAATGGCTGAACTGCTTGCGAATGTGAGAAAAAAGCAGTATATTTGCAGCCGCTTATGCCAATAAAAGTCCAACATCTCGACAAGCACATCGGCAGGCAGCACGTGCTATCCGATATCAATCTCACTATCCGTGATGGTGAGGTCGTTGGGCTGCTGGGTCCCAATGGTGCGGGCAAGTCCACCCTCATGAAAATCCTCGTCGGCGTATGGGATGCCGACCGCCCGAACAAGCCCCGCAAACCCGTTGCGCCGACCGCT
>DLLA01000034.1:0-3359 GCA_002479035.1 Bacteroidales bacterium UBA7574
GCCGAACATATCCAACCTGTCGGCGAAGCGTTCCCGTTCCTTGGTTTTTATCTTGCAGCGGATAGCGGAATTGCGCCACTTGCCTATTGCTGTGCGCACCTCTGTGATAATGCTCTCCGCCTCTTTGGGACCAATGCAGTATGCCGATGCTGCCCGCAGCAGATTGTCCAGCGAAGCCTCATTGGACTTCTCAGTCACGAGTAGGCGCATGGTGGTCTCATTGCTCGGACGGAAACCGTATGCAGGTGCCAATTTCCACCCTTTGGGTGTCAAGACAAAGGCATAGTTGCTCAGATGGTCGTCGTGGTTGCCTATGCAGATAGAGAAGGCTATCCGCCGATATATCTCGCGTATATCCACCTTGGGAGCCGCCATCTCTTTGTTGTGTGCGATGGCACGAATCAGTTGCAAATACCCCACACCATCGTTGGCATCAGCCGCATCCGATATTCCCAACAGTGTGCGCGCAGTCATATAGTGGATACGTTGTTGTTTGTCATTGCGGTCAAAGCGTTTCGACAGCAGCACATGCGCAAAACGGAAGCCGCCCGACAGCGTAATCAATCGCGCAAATGCCTGATTGACACCGGCAAAGTATGCCATTTGGAAGCAGAAGTACTCCCACAGCACTTCGTTGTATTCATCTTTTGCGGATGCCAATTTCGCCATATAGCGCACGTTGTTGACGGGGTCCACCACTGCCAGTTTTGGGCGTTTCCCACCGAAGACTGCCCCATACCGAATCAGGGTATCCATCATCTCCATGGTCAGTTTCTCGGGGTAGGTCTCGTAGGTCTCCACAAGGCGGAAATAGTCGTTCAGCGAGGTGGTGGACAGATAAGAGTTGTCATCATGATATACCCCGAGAAAGTCGCGCGACCCCGGCAACCGGAAGCGGAATGCCCCCATACGTGTTTGGTCGTCCAACATCGGCAGGTATTCAAACTCGTTCAGTCGGTAGTACTTGCGCCCTTCAGCCTCTGCCCGCATACGCTCGCGCTGTTCCAACAATCCCCGCCCCCACTCATCGGGAAGGCTGTCCTTGAAGCACCCGAAGATGTTGTTCATGGAATGTTGGTTCGTACTGACATTCTGTAGGTCAGCACTTAAGTGTATATTGGCATTGGACTGCAGCCAGAACGGGTGGAAGTTGAACTGATACGCGCCCTTGCCCCACGGATGACGGTAGCCAAGCGTGCCTACAGGCTGCTGTGCCTGATAATCAGCCATATAGACCTCTAACTGTTCTTGCATAGCACTTCTGTATTAAGCCTTGCGCACGGGAGAGTCTGCGTCTGCCTTTCTGATAAGGCACATCATACCTACAAAAGTAAGCAAGGCATTGAGTATCAATCGTTCATGAGAGAACACATAGCCCCCGAACCAAGCAGCGGAGTTCACATCTATCACCCATGTAATAACGGGTGCCAACACAGCCACTAATGGTATCCAACGGTCACGAACCTGCCATTTGGAGAAGATGCCAAAGCAGAACATGCCCAACAGCGGACCGTAAGTGTAACTTGCCACCTTATACACGGTCTGAATCACAGAATCATCATTCAGCAAGTGGATTACATAGATACAGACCACCATCATCACAGCCATCGAGGCATGCACGATACGGCGTGTCTTGGTCAGTTGGGCGTCATTGGCAGCATGTTTCTGACCGAGTATATCAATGGTAAATGAAGTGGTAAGGGCGGTCAGCGCACTGCCTGCCGCCGAATATGCCGCCGCGATAAAACCAATGATAAACAGGATGCCCACAATGACAGGGAAGTAGTTGCCCGTCGCCAGATAGGGGAACACGTCATCCCCTTTCAATGCCGAAATATCCACGCCTGTCTGTGCCGCATAGGTGTAGAGCAGGTATCCCAGGAACAGGAACAGCCCAATGACCACAATCTGCATCACAGCCCCCACTATCAGGTTCTTCTGGCTCTCGCGGTAGTTCTTGCATGACAATGTGCGCTGCATCAGGTCTTGGTCCAGTCCCGTGGTTGCGACCACAAGGAAGATACCCGCCAAGAATTGTTTCCAGAAGAACGTGCCTTCCTTCGGGTTGTCAAAGAAGAACGTGCGCGTCATCGGGCTGCTGTGCCAGTCGTCTATATTCACGCCCGCACGGAGAATGAAATAGATGCACAGCCCCACGGACAGAATCAAGCAGCAGGTCTTCAGCAAGTCGGTCCATATCAGCGACTTGACGCCCCCCTTGAACGTGCACAGATATACGATGAGCACCGTGAAGATGGCATTCACCCAAAACGGCACGCCCAGCGGACCGAACACTAGCAGTTGCAGCACTTCTGCCACCACAAACAGCCGCACACTGGCACCCAGCATCTTGCTTACAAAGAAGAACCACGCCCCTGTTTTGTACGTCTTCATGCCAAAGCGTTGCTGCAAGTACTGGTAGATAGAGGTCAGGTTCAGCCTGTAATAAAGAGGTATCAGCACAAACGCAATCAATATCTGCCCTACCGTGAAGCCCAACACCATCTGCATATAGGCGAATCCCGATGTGGCTACCATGCCGGGCACACTGACGAAAGTCACGCCCGAGATGGCGGCACCTATCGTGGACATTGCCACCAGCAGCCAGTTGCTGCTTTTGTTACCCGAGAAGAAACCTGCATTGTCGGCTTTCCGTCCTGCCACATACGAAATGGTAAAAAGCAAGGCAAAGTAGCCCGCCATCACCAGCAAAATGATAAATGGTTGCATACGCGTCTATGAATATGCCGCAAAGTTACAAAAAATCTGCCTACTGCACAACACCCCCTGCGAACATTGTACTTAATAAGGGCGGGGGAACATCGAAATTAATGGCTTAATTCGTGGGGAATTACATGTCTGTTTGGATTATTTACTGCCGTTGCCATGGACAAAAAACAGAGTGACTGTTCTTTGTTTTGCCGAATAATCACTCTGTTTTTGCTTTCGTGCGCAGGATGAGACTCGAACTCACACGATCTTGCGACCACTACCCCCTCAAAGTAGCGTGTATACCAATTTCACCACCTGCGCTCGCGGAATGTGCCTGCGGCTGCGGAACCCGTTGCATGGGTCTGCGTCGCTGCCACTCCTTATTATATAAAGACCACTTCTTTGTGCCCAGAACAGGACTCGAACCTGCACGCCTCGCGACATACGCACCTGAAACGTACGCGTCTACCAATTCCGCCACCTGGGCTTTGTCTCTGCAAGAGCACTCCACCTCGAGAAAAACAAACTGCTTAATGGGCATCTTTCTCCCTTAAGCATCTCTTTTTCTCTTAACAGAAGAGAGTTCTTTAGAGAAAAAAAGCAGGAACCATGTCCTGCCCTTCCTTTGAGCGGCAAACGAGACTCGA
>DLLA01000034.1:3482-3677 GCA_002479035.1 Bacteroidales bacterium UBA7574
AGGTACTGCTTTTTTTTGAACCCACCAAATCTTTCTCGAAAAAAAATACGAAAAAAGCACCTTTTTCTGTAATTTCCCTGGTTTTTGCCTTAACTGGTGGTCGTTTGGGGCTTGTTGGTTGTTGATTTCCGGTTTGTCATTGTGTGACTGGTGCATGGCTGTTGGTAGTTGGTTTGTTGTTGGTTAGTTGTTGGT
>DLLA01000034.1:3775-3919 GCA_002479035.1 Bacteroidales bacterium UBA7574
GTTGACTTATAAGTTATACTCTGCAAAATTAATGGGCAATTATATGGTAATTCGCGCTTATTTGTGTTGTCATAGTTGTTGGTTTGTCGTTGTGTGGCTGGTGTATGGTTGTTGGTAGTTGTTTAGTTGTTGGTTAGTTGTTGA
>DLLA01000043.1:0-8721 GCA_002479035.1 Bacteroidales bacterium UBA7574
AGAAGGTGCGCATCAACCCGGGCAACTACATCGACCCCGCACGCAAGTTCCGCCATATCGACTACACCGACGAGGAGTACCAAGCCGAACTCACACGGCTGCGCGAGCGTTTCACCCGTCTGCTCAACATCTGCAAAGCCCACCACACCGCCCTCCGTCTTGGGGTCAATCACGGCAGCCTGAGCGACCGCATCATGTCCCGTTATGGCGACACGCCCGCAGGCATGGTCGAGAGTGTGATGGAGTTCCTGCGTGTGGCAGTAAGTGAAGATTTTACCAATATCGTCATCTCCGTCAAAGCCAGCAACACCCGCGTTATGGTGGACACGGTACGCCTCTTGGTGCGGCAGATGGACGCAGAGGGCATGGCATTCCCGCTCCACTTGGGCGTGACGGAAGCCGGTGAGGGTGAAGACGGACGCATCAAATCCGCAGTCGGCATCGGTTCCCTCTTGGCTGACGGCATTGGCGACACGGTGCGCGTCAGCCTCAGCGAAGCCCCTGAAAACGAGATACCCGTCGCCCGCGCACTGGTGGACTATTTCGTCTGTCCCGACAGCATACGGTATGCCACGGACACCCGGACTTCCGTGGAGGGCGACACCGTCTTCTACACCAACCACGACACCGATTGGACGCTCTTCCAACTCCACGCTGCTGCCGAGTGCGGAAGGCTGCTTTGGCAGTACAACGCCACCAACCTCACCCTCCGAAACCCCAATTTCACCCCCGAGCAACTGGAGCAACTGAGCAAGGACATCCTCCAAGCATCGCGCGTGCGTATATATAAGACGGAGTACATCTCCTGCCCGGGCTGCGGGCGCACCTTGTTCGACCTCGAGAAGACCATCGCCCAGGTCAAAGCCGCCACCCGGCACCTCACCGACCGCACAGGCAAACCCCTGCAAGGGCTGAAAATAGGCATCATGGGCTGTATCGTCAACGGCCCCGGCGAGATGGCAGATGCCGACTACGGCTATGTGGGAGCAGGGCGCGGACGCATCAGCCTCTACCGCGGCAAGGAGTGCGTACTCAAGAACATCCCGCAGGAAGAAGCCGTGGAAGCCTTGCTCCACCTCATACAAGAGGACAGGTCTGCACAGTAGTCACATAGGAAATACTCTCGGCATCCTCTCGACAGGGTCTCGTGAACAACCCGTTAATAACCCGATAAAGACCTGAGAATATCTGCCTAAGCAAAAAGAGGTCGCCTGAATTTGTCAGACGACCTCCTTTTGTACCCCCCGGGGGGGTAATCGTGTGTAATCGCAGTCAATTACTCTGCAGCCTCAGCAGGAGCAGCCTCTGCGGGAGCCTCAACAGCAGCCTCGGTAGTATCTGCAGCCTTTTGGCAGCACCCCTCTTCAGCAGCCTTTTGGCAGCCCTCACCCTCTGCCTTTTGGCAACATTCGGTCTTCTCACCTTCCTTGCAGCATTGACCCTCGCATTTAGCGGATTTCTTGCAGCAACCCATAGCACATACGGCTACAAGAGCGATAAGCAAAATCTTCTTCATAACAAGATAATTAATTAAAAATTAACGCTTTACTATTCTTTGATTTGGTGGTTAGTACCAAAATCGGCGCAAAGTTACTGCTATTTTTGGATATACACAAAAAAAGTTGTACCTTTGCACAGGAAATAGTGCATTTTCCTGATTTCAGCATGGACAGGCAATCATTTTGGAGAGAGACGAAAGCAGGTATTATCCTGACTAACGTATTGATAGCCATCGCCATAGCGTCGGTTGGCGTTGTGGTGTTGCAGTTTTGTCTGAAGCGTTATACGGAACATGGCGTGGAGGTGGAAGTGCCCGCTATTACAGGGCTTTACATAGAGGAGGCGCAGATTACGCTGGCGGCGGAAGACTTGCATCTGGAGATTATCGACTCGACCTACTCCACCAAAACTCCCCTCGGCACCCTCGTGGAGCAGACTCCTGCGGCAGGCTCGAAAGTGAAACACGGGCGCACCGTGTATGCGATACGGAATGCGCGTTTCCGCCGTCCTGTCACTATGCCCGAACTGCGCGATGTCAGTCTCAGGCAGGCTCAAGCCACCGTAAAATCGCTGGGATTGAACGTAGAAGAGGTGAAGTACGAGCCTTCGGCGTTCAAGGACATTATCCTTGATATTCAACGTGATGGCGAGTCCGTGCCGGCGGGGAGCACCCTGCCCGAAGGCACCTCTGTGACGTTGGTGGCGGGCAAAGGTCAAGGTACCGCCGAAGTGACGGTGCCATCATTGTCGGGCAAAACGCTCAGCGAGGCACGCTCGTGGCTGCTGGCAAGCATGCTGAGTGTAGGTATCATCGAGTATGACGTCCCGCCAACAGACGACAATCAAGACCAATACGTTGTTTATTCACAATCGCCATCAAGTGGCACAGTTGTTGTAGAGGGCAGTAGCGTGGACCTGAAGATGTCCACGGATATTGAAAAAACCGTTACCGCCGACACCGAATACGACGAGGAAGAGTTCTTCTAAGTCACCGGTCTGTACGGACGGCAAAAGCGGAAAAGGCATGAACTACAGCCAAGACTGAACTATGAGTGACGAAGAATTGAAATTGCTGACCATCGAAGACCCCGACGAACTGGACTTCTTTGAGCGTTGGAGATGCACCGTGGACAAGGGGCAGACCCCGCAACGGGTGGACAAGTACCTCGCTGAGCACATGCCGGGTACTTCGCGCCACCGTATCCAGCGGGCAGCAGACGCGGGCAACGTGTGGGTGAACCGCATGCCCGTGAATAACAACTACAAGGTCAAGCCCCTGGACCTCATACAGGTGCTTCTGAACCACGAGCCGCGCGACTACACCGTATTCCCCGAGAATATCCCGCTGAACATCGTCTATGAAGACAACGAGGTGCTGGTGGTCAACAAGCCTGCGGGGATGGTGGTGCACCCCGGACATGGCAACTACGAGCACACGCTGGTGAACGCCCTCGCGTACTATTTCCGCGACACCGTTGATATGAATGACCCTGCAGTGGGACTGGTGCACCGTATAGACAAGGACACCAGCGGACTCCTGTTAGTGGCAAAGACACCTGAGGCGAAATCGTGCCTCGGGCAGCAGTTCTACCAGCACACCACCCAACGCACCTACAATGCCCTCGTTTGGGGCACTTTCACGGAGAACGAAGGAACGATAGTCGGAGCCCTTGCGCGCGACAACAAAGACCGCACACGCTGGCGGATATGGGACCCCGAGGAGAACCCGCTGGCGAAAGATGCCATCACGCATTGGCGCGTGCTGGAGAGATATCCGTACGTGACACTCGTGGAGTGCCGGTTGGAGACAGGGCGCACCCATCAGATACGTGTGCACATGCGCAGCATCGGGCATCCGCTGTTCGCTGACGAGAAATACGGAGGCATGGAGATACTCAAAGGATTGCCCACGCAGAAATATCGGCAGTACATCCAAAACTGCTTTGCACTCTGTCCGCGGCAGGCGTTGCATGCCAAGACGCTCGGCTTCACCCACCCCCGCACGGGCGAAGCGATGTTCTTCGACAGCGAATGGCCCGAAGACATGACCCGCCTCATCGAGAAATGGCGGCACTATGAGCCGAATACGCTAAACAACGATAATTAAACAACAGAAAATCAGCAACTAACAATTCAACAGATACAATGAAAAAGGTAATGTTTTTTGCAGCCGTTGTGGCTGCCATGTGCTTGGCATCATGTGCCAAGACTACAGAGAAAGCCGAAACCATCTACACTATTGATGAGGTGTACAGCCAAGCAGAATCGCTACTGGGTGACACCATCACCTTCCAAGGCGTATGCAGCCACCTCTGCAAACACGGCGGACGCAAAGCCTTCCTTATGGGGACACAGTCCGATACCGTTTATACGGACAATGACACCATTATCCGTCCGCGTATATTGCGTGTCGAAGGAGCCAAGATGGGCAATTTTGATGCCGCTTGTATCAACAATATCGTCCGTGTAAAGGGTGTGCTTCACGCTTTTGAGGTACAGCCCGAACCTGTAGCAGCCAACAACCCTGCCGAGCAACACGGCACCGACGGCAACGGCTGTGAGACGGAGAAGGCTGCTATCAAGGGCTACTATGCCGAGGCGGTCTCCTACCAAATCATCACCGAGTAGTTGGCTTGCGCTATCCCTACTATGGAACAGACGAAAGCAAGCAGAGGTGCCAAGGTGCGCAAGTGGTTTCGTATCATTCACCGCGAACTGAGTTATGTGTTTGCAGGTATGTTGCTTGTATATGCCATCAGCGGCATAGCCCTCAACCATAAGAACTCGTTCAACAGCCAGTACTCTATCACGCGCACCGAGTACCGGTTCGCGCCCGCCACGCAAGCGACTACCGGCCAAGCGCAGATAGACGCATGGCTCTCTGCGTGCGGTGTGGAGGGTCAAGAGATACAGCACTACTTCCCTGATGCGAACACGCTCAAAGTATTCCTGAAGGGCAATAGCAACCTGGTGGTCAATCTCTCCACGGGTAATGCTGTCCTTGAGCAAGTGAAGAAACGCCCTATCCTGGGCAGCCTTAGCAAACTGCACTACAACCCGGGTAAGGCGTGGACATGGTTCTCGGATATCTTTGCCGGTGCGCTGGTGGTTATTGTGCTTTCGGGTATATTGATGCTAAAAGGCAAACACAGCCTTATCGGTATAGGCGGCATAGAGTTCCTTGTCGGTATTCTGATACCGCTGCTGTTTATCTTCTTGTCGTAGCCGCTACGGCACAGACGCCGACCACAGGTGGCACTCTCGGCATTCCCGACAGAGTGCCACCTGTTTCTTATCTCCCCCGTGTCCATCACGCCCCTCCCCCACTTTTTCCCGCCATAGGAAAACACATCGCTATTTGCACATTCCGAAAAAAAGCACTAACTTTGCGGGCTTTTAGAGATTACATTTTAGATTGTGTTACTACGCACGTATGCAAAAGATTAGAAACATAGCGATTATCGCCCACGTTGACCACGGCAAAACCACCTTGGTTGACAAGATGTTGTACACTGCCCACCTGTTCCGCGACAACGAACAGAAAGGCGAGTTGATACTGGATAACAACGACTTGGAGCGCGAGCGAGGCATCACTATCCTTGCCAAAAACGTCGCTATCGAGTATAAAGACTACAAAATCAACATCATAGACACTCCCGGGCACGCCGATTTCGGCGGTGAGGTGGAGCGCGTACTCAATATGGCGGACGGCGTACTGCTGCTGGTGGACGCCTTTGAGGGACCTATGCCGCAGACACGCTTCGTGCTGCAGAAGGCATTGGAACTCAACCTCAAACCTATCGTGGTTATCAACAAGGTGGACAAACTCAACTGCCGTCCTGACGAGGTACAGGAGGAGGTGTTCGACCTGATGCTCAACCTCAATGCTACCGACGACCAATTGGATTTCCAGACTATCTACGGTTCGGCAAAGAACGGCTGGATGTCCACCGACTGGCGCAAGCCGACCACAGACCTGACCGCCCTCATGGACGCTATCATCGAGTATATCCCCGCCCCCGAAGAGTTGGAGGGTACGCCGCAGATGCTCATCACCAGTCTCGACTACAATGCCTATGTCGGTCGTATCGCCATCGGGCGCGTCCACCGCGGCACTTTGCGCGACGGTATGAACGTCACGCTCGCCAAGAAAGACGGCAAGATGGTCAAGACCAAAATCAAAGAACTCCATACTTTCCAAGGCATGGGGCACGTAAAGACCAACGAGGTCAAGAGCGGCGACATCTGCGCACTCATCGGCATCGAGGGCTTTGAAATCGGCGACACCATCTGCGACTACGAGAACCCCGAACCCATGAAGCCCATTGCTATCGACGAACCGACGATGTCAATGATGTTCACTATCAACGACTCTCCTTTCTTCGGGCAAGACGGCAAACTCGTTACCAGCCGCCACATACAGGAGCGTCTCACCAAGGAACTGGAAAAGAACCTCGCCTTACGTGTGGAGCGCGGCACCACCGAGAACTCGTGGCGTGTCTTCGGGCGCGGCGTGCTGCACCTCTCGGTGCTTATCGAGACTATGCGCCGCGAGGGGTACGAACTGCAAGTCGGTCAGCCGCAGGTGATTATCAAGGAGATAGATGGTGTCAAGTGCGAACCCGTTGAGGCACTGACGGTCAACACCCCCGAGGAGTGTTCGGGCAAAATCATCGAGTTTGTCACCGTCCACAAAGGCGAGATGACCAAGATGGAACTCGTCAACGACCGTATCCACCTCGAGTTTATCATCCCCTCGCGCGGTATCATGGGTATGCGCACGTATGTGATGAACGTGAGCGCGGGCGAGGCAATCATGGCGCACCGCTTCCTTGAGTATCAGCCGTACAAGGGCGATATGCCTGTCCGCGTCAACGGCTCGCTCATTGCCATGGAGGGCGGTACCGCATCGGCGTATGCGCTCGACAAACTGCAGGACCGCGGACGCTTCTTCATCGACCCGCAGGAGGAGGTCTATGCCGGTCAGGTGGTCGGCGAGAACTCCAAAGAGGGCGACATCGTCATCAACGTGGTGAAAGCCAAGAACCTGACGAACATGCGTTCCAAGTCCGCCGACGACAAGGCAGTCCTCCCACCCGCTATCAAGTTCAGTCTCGAGGAGGCGCTGGAGTACATCAAGGGCGACGAATACGTCGAGGTTACACCCCACCACATGCGCTTGCGCAAAATCATCCTCGACGAACTCGAGCGCAAACGCGCCAATCGTTAACAAACATCAACGTCCCCTCCCCGCCAAAGTCGTGCCAAACAGCAACCCATAAGCAAGGGATACGCAAGGGATAGGCAACCGATAAGATGTTAAAACAAATCAACGAATAAACTAATAAACAAAGAGATATGCAATTTAATCAATCAGAAACCAAAGACCTCATGACCGTGCTCACACTCACCGTGGAGCCCGCTGACTACCAAGAGGCTGTTCAAAAAGAACTCAAACAACTCCGCCAGAAGGCGAATGTCCCCGGCTTCCGCCCGGGTATGGTGCCCGCCGGTCTGATAAAGAAGATGTACGGCAAAGGCGTCATGGCAGAGGTCATCAACAAGACCCTTTCCGATGCACTCGGCAAGTACATCGAGGAGCAACACCTTAATATATTGGGCGACCCCCTGCCCAACGAGGAACTCACACCCAAAGTGGACTTCGACACGCAGGACACCTTTACTTTTGCCTTCGACATCGCACTCGCTCCCGAGTTCGACGCCACCCTCAACGGGCACAACAAACTCACCCACTACAACATCGAGGTATCCGATGACATGGTCAACAAGCAAGTGGAGAGTTACGCACAGCGTTTCGGCGACTACGTAGAGGCTGACGAGGTGCAGGACGGCGACGTCATCAAGGGGCTCCTCACCGAGCAGCGCGAGAACGGCATGACCAAGGAGAACGCCATGCTCAACCCCCAATACATGGTGGATAAAGAGCAAGCAGCACTCTTCACGGGAGCCAAGAAAGGCGATGTCATAACCTTCAACCCGCAGAAGGCGTTCCAAAACGAAGTGGAAATCGGTTCCTTGCTCGACATCACCAAGCAGGAGGCGAAAGAACTGACCTCGGACTTCACGTTTGAAATACAAGGTATCACACGCCATCAGGCTGCCAAAATCGACGGCGAACTCTTCGCCAAGGTATATGGCGACAACACCGTCAAGGACGAAGCGGACTTCCGTGCGCACGTCAAAGCCGAGATAGAGGAAAACATGGCGGAGGACAGCGAATACAAGTTCGGACTCGATGCCAAGGCTGCCATTATGAAGAAGATGGAGGGTCTCGCATTCCCCGAGGACTTCCTCAAACGCTGGTTGCACGCCACCAACGAGAAACTCACAGACGAGGAGATTGAAAAGGACTTCCCGCAGATGATTGAGGAACTCAAGTGGCACTTGGCTAAGGAGCAACTTCTCAAGAAGTACAACATCAACATCGAGAAGGAAGACGTAGAGGACTACGCCAAGAAGGTAGCCAAGATGCAGTTCATGCAGTACGGTCTCATGCACGTGGACGATGCTTACCTGACCAACTACGCACAGCAAATCCTCAAGGACGAGAACCAACTCCGCGGCATTGTCGAGCGTGTAGCCGAGCAGAAGATTTACGCTGCCGTCAAGACCGCCGTCAAACTCGAAGAGAAATCCATCTCCCACGACGACTTCGGCAAACTCTTCGCCTAATCCGCAATCATCCGGTACCTGTCGTGTACCGTCACATATCTGGAATTTTTCCATTATTAGGAGGCTGCCTGACAAGTGTAGGCAGTCTCTTTTTTGCCAACCGATAATTCATATATAGTACGCCCCTTTGCAGTGTATCTCTACACAGCCAAACAACCGAACAAATCTCAGCCAAACAACCGAACTTTTTTTTAGAAACTGCTCATTTACTTGCAGTTGTCGTTTTTTGTACTACCTTCGCAGCGCAATAAAATTCATGCAGAAATAACTATGCCTACCGCCGCGAAGACGGTGTTTACGCTGTCCCTATCGTATAAAGAACCACTCGATGCATTAACGGTTCATTAACGATAATTAGCGGAGAATATCGTTATAGGGGAATTAATGACTAATTCACGTGAATTATATGTTACCCTGTTTTTAACAATGGGTCTTATAATGGTATTTAATGGAGCCATGTCCGATAATGCATTAACGGTCTATTAACGATAATTAGCGGAGAATAGTACCTGATAATGCAATTAATGG
>DLLA01000043.1:8764-8995 GCA_002479035.1 Bacteroidales bacterium UBA7574
TTATATGTTACTTCTGTTTTTAGCAATGGGTCTTTAATGGCGTTTAATGGAGCCGTATTCGATAATGCATTAATGGTCTATTAACGGCGATTGGCGGAGAATAATACCTGATAATGCAATTAATGGCTAATTCACGGGGAATTATATGTTACTTCTGTTTTTAACAATGGGTCTTTAATGGCGTTTAATGGAGCCGTATTCGATAATGCATTAACGGTCTATTAATGGCAA
>DLLA01000060.1:0-3533 GCA_002479035.1 Bacteroidales bacterium UBA7574
CAAAGATACTGACTTTGGGGCTACTCGTTTTACCCCCCCCCTGTTGCGAAATATACATTTTAGCCATTGGGGAGTCTCTTCGTTATGACAACTTGTCACTCAATGGAGAATATCCGCGTTCCACTACGCCGCAATTGGAAAGTCTGAACAACCTGATACTCTTTGACAACTACTATTCTCAAGCGTGCCTTACTATGTTGTCGGTGCCTATGCTCATCACGCGCGCTACCCCGGAGAATTATGACCTCAACTTTGCAGAACGTTCTATAGTAGAACCTTTCCGTGAGTGTGGTTTCAAGACTTTTACCATTGTCAGTAACACCAATCTGCTATCTTCTGAAACTTACTTGTCGGATGGTGTGGATTCGCTTATTGTTGTGCCCAATGTGGTCAAAGACGGCGACATTGTTTCTGGCGACAAGACGATGATACATATCGTGGATTCCTTGGCGCAAGAGCATGATAAGTTGTTTATTATGATGCAGTTCCTCGGCAACCATAGTTTTTATACCAACTACGAGCCTGACTACGATATCTATCGCCCGAATGCCAATTCGTGTACGCCGTCCGAGCGTGCTGCTTGTGATAGCCTGTATGTCAATGCCTATGACAACAGTATTCTCTATACCGATTATATCCTGTCCTCAATAATCCGCAAGATAGACCGTCCGAATACTATCTCCGCCTTTGCTTTTATTTCAGACCATGGAGAGGGTATAACAAAAGAAGGAGGCGGACATGGTGGCAACTGCACTCCTTCTAAGCAGGAGTATCATGTGCCGTTTATCTTTTGGTATTCAGACGGTTATGCCACATACTATGATGATAAAGTAGCCTGGGTCAAAGCCCATAAAGCAGCGCGTATCAATGGCGATTGCATGTTCTATTCCGTGTGTGATATGGCTGGCATCACATTGGATTCTGCTTATGCCAAGCCGATATGGAGTGTTTTCTCTGCATCTTTCAGGGAACATGAGCGCAAAGTGCTTGTTCCCGATGGGGTGACCTGTATCTTCGTGGATTAGGTAGTGCGAAAGATAATAAGGAGACGTTTTATGATGTTCTTGAGAGATTGTAAGATGAGTTCACGGAGCCACAGACAGGAGTTGTCGGTCCAACGCTGGGGGTGCGTGGTAATCATCAGTTGAGAGGGCAGGGGGCGGATAGATACATTGGGAGTAGTGCTTTGTATATTTGGATTGTCATTGTGTGCAATAAGTGCGAGGGCGCGGAGAAGGTCGGCGGTGGAATGATAGACCAAGCCGCGTGCAATCCATTGGTCTTGATAGACGGGCACCTTGTCGCGGAGAGAGACGCGGAAACCATCCCAACGTCGTCCCGTGTCGGTGAGGTAGAAGACATGGCTGAAGTCCACATCGAAATAGGGTTCGCCTATGATGCCGTAGGAATGGTAATCGTAGGTTTTCCAAAGGTCGCGCCCGTCCCATTGGCTGGTAGGTGCGCCGTGCATGCAGATGGTGCGGACGGGATAAAAGTGACGGAAGTATGACAACTGCTGCTCGAAGTGCTTGATTGCCTTGCAGATATCGCCATTCGCAAGTGACATATCCTCATAATGATACCCAATCTCGTGCCCGAGTGCTGCGATAGAGCGGATAAATTCGGGTTGGTTGCTTGCCGGAACGACGCGAAAATAATAGGAGGCACAGATACCCAGTTCGTGCTCGATTTGTGCGGTGCGGAGACTGTTGGCGGGGCGTGCGTCCACGTCGTGGCGGAGAATGACGAAAGGTGCGGCAGCGAGTGTGCTTTTGCTGTCGCAATACTGCTCAAAAGTCAGGAACCGATACCCTGCCGATTTCAGAGCAGTGAGCAGTTGGCGGTAAGTGGTGAGCGTGAAGTCGCGTGCCATAGGGCAAGTCTATTGTGGTTTGTGTCTGTTCTGTTGGCGAAAAGCCTGCGGGCTGATTCCGGTCTGAAGCCGGAAATACTTGCAGAAACTGCTGGCACCGGCGTAGTTCATGTGGTAGGCAATTTCCTTGACGGTGTCGTTGGTGTTGAGCAGAATCTGTTTGATTTCGCGGATGGCGATGCTATTGATGATGTCGGTCGGTGTCTTGTCCGTGACCTGCCTGCAGATATAAGTCAGATATTTGGGTGTGATAGCCATTTCCTCGGCATACCAACTGACGGAACGGCGTGAGGTGTGGTTAGCCTCGAGAAGTTGAACAAAGCGGTAGAAAAGCTGGTTGAGCCGTGACTTGTTGCTGTTGGTGGAGAGCATGCCGTTGTTCATGACAATGATTTCTCCCATGCCTATACGCCGGCGTATATTGAGGTCGAGCATGTGCAGTATTTCGAAGATAATGGCCTGCGCAAGGGCATCCGAGATACGGTCGCTGTACGTGCTCTGCTCCTGAATGTGGAGGTCAATGAGTTTCTCGTATGCTTCGTAGAGTTGTATCTGGTGCCGGTTCATGTGAATAATAGGGTGTTGTTTGAGGAATTGGAGTTTGTCGTACCAATTGGTCTCCACCCGCAGGCAGGAATAGACGACATCCGTGAGCGTATCTTGCGGAATGCTGAAGATAAGACATTGGAAGTCAGGCGTGTACAGGTACTGCTGCGAAAGGAAGTCGGACGTGCAGAGCAATACGTCGTGCTCTGTCATCTCGTAGTTCTCTTGTCTATTGAGTTCGATTCGTAGCCGCCCTGCCTTGCACATGACAGCGATGGCAATGCTTTTGTTGCCGGCATTTCGCTGCACCAAGGTGTCCAGATTGTCGGACACACAGATGTTCTTGAATGGGATAATCTTCTGCATAATCTATTCCGTTTTTCGCACGATGATGTGTATATTTGCCGACAAAGGTACAAAAAATATGCCGTAAGTGCCAAGTTGTTTTCTGCAAATTGCGCATAAAAAAGAGATTATTAGAAATGTGGACAATCGTTTTTTCGCTATGGAACATTGTAGAGTCGCTGAAAAGCACTATCTTTGCAGCGGGTATTTACATTTGCGATTTGCAAATTTACGATGTACGATTTTGGAGATGTACGATTGGCAAGACGGTGCATTCGGAGGATATTAAGGGTGCGAAAAAGGGATACATAAAACCTAAAACTATAAATATCAGATTGTTGTATGGAAACAAAAGAGCAAAAAGAGAATGCGGGAACGGGGATTCACCCTGCAAAACGTATTCAGACTTCGATACTAAACGGAGTGGAGCGCAAGGCTCTGGTGTGGATGGCGGAACGTATGCCGCGTTGGGTGACATCGGATATGCTGTCGGGCGTGGGCGTGATAGGTGCCATAATCATTGCGGCAGGGTATGTGTTGTCGAATGTGAACATAAACTACCTGTGGCTCAGTTCGTTTGGATTGGTGGTGCATTGGTTCGGGGACTCGATGGACGGCTCGTTGGCACGTGTGCGTCATACGCAGCGGCCTGTTTACGGGTTCTACCTCGACCATACGCTGGATGCCGTGACGGAGTTTATCATGTTCTTCGGTGCGGGTCTGTCAAGCCTGCTCAGATTGGACATTGCGATGATGGTGTTTGTGGCGT
>DLLA01000060.1:3588-4712 GCA_002479035.1 Bacteroidales bacterium UBA7574
GTGGCGTATCTGCTTATGACGCTGAATGTTACTATCAATTCGCACCTCAAGAGCGAGTTCAAACTGACATACGCCAAGTTGGGTCCGACCGAGTTCCGATTGTTGATGATTATATTGAACACCTTACTTATATACGTAGCCCCGTTGCGCGAGTTTTCCACGACGCTCTGCTATTTCGGGCATAGTCTGACATTGAGCGGACTGGATATTGTGGCACTATGTATATTCTTGATAATCATGGTTATCTACACGTGCACGGTGGTTGCCGATGCCCGTGGCTACGCAAAGACTGATCCTCTACCCAAGACTCCTCGGGAGTAAGGAGCATTATGCCATTGTGGCTTCGCATAGTTGTGGCAGTATTTGCACTTAATGCGATTGCTGTCATCATTACCGAGAACCGCCGCCCTGCGAATGCGTGGGCGTGGATTCTGCTGTTGCTTACGGTGCCCGGCGTGGGACTGATTGTCTATTATCTGTTCGGTACGCGGGCAAGCCGTTTCCCGCTTATCAGTACTGCTGACTGGCAACGGCTGAAGCAACATTCAGAGCCTCAAAGTGCAGAGCAAGTGCCTGATTATCCGTTAGTTAGTCTATTGCAAAACATCAATACCGCGTATCCCATTGCGGGCAATGCGACGCGCCTGTATACCACTTTTACTGCGATGTGGGAGGATATGCAGACCGATATTGCCGAGGCAAAGGAGAGTGTGCATTTTCAGTTCTTCAAGTTTGAGGACGACCAAGTGGGGCAACAGGTAAGTAATCTGCTTATTGCCAAAGCATTACAGGGCGTGGAAGTGCGTGTGCTGTACGACGCCGCTGCCTGTTGGATGGTGCCGCACGGGTTCTTCCGCCGTCTGCGTGATAACGGAGTATTGGTGGAACCTTTCAATCGAATCTTCCCGTTCCTAACGCCGTTCTCCAACTACCGTAACCACCGCAAAGTGGTGGTGATTGACGGGCGTGTGGGGTACCTCGGTGGCATGAATATCGCTGAGCGGTACAAGAATGGCGTGCATGGCGGGATATGGCGCGATACGCATTTGCGCATCAGCGGGCCCGCGGTGAGCGAACTGCAGACAACGTTCCTGATGGACTGGCACTTTGCTGCCAAGCGATTG
>DLLA01000197.1 GCA_002479035.1 Bacteroidales bacterium UBA7574
TTATATGTTGTCGGTTTAATGTTGTACTATCCACATCTTCTTGCCCGACTCTGAATTAATGGTTAATTATACGGTAATTAATGTTCCCTTTCCCCATTGTTTCAGTTTGTTGTTGTCAGGTTGTAGGTTTCTGTTGTTGCTGGGCGGCGACTGCTTGTTGTCCTTGCTCGGTGATGATACCTTTTCCAGCAATCACAAAGCCTTGCCGTGCAATGGATACTATCTCCTCGCGCCGTTGGGGGTACAGCCTCAGTTGCTCCAGTGTCAGGTGATGCGAGTACGCCAGCAGTTTGGCGGTCAGGTCTGCGTCCAACTCGGGGCGGAACACACCTTCCTTTTGCCCTTTGTGCAGGAATCGCAGCAGCCCTCGGTACATCATTTCGCACAGACGTTCTTTATGCTGTTTGCACAATGCGGGGTAGTACTTCTCGAGGTCGTACACAATGGGTGGTGTCTGCCCCATCTCTTTTTCGTTGCGTTGTGCGATTTCCGCCCATGAGCATAGTATTTGGACAATGCTTTTCCCCTCGACTTCATGGAGCATCTTTTCCTCCATCTTCCGCTCATGTACCAGAAGCATTTCTTTTACGAGTTGGTCTTTCGACTCAAAATATACGTAGAAGGTCTTTTTGCTTATCCCCAGCAGTCTGCAAATATCGTCGATACTCACCGACCGTATCCCCACACACTTCATCTTCTCCGCTGCCGCCTCCAGTATCTCCTCCCGCACCGCATCCGACACATTCGCCCTGCCGGCATCGGTATTCTCCGCCCCATTTGCGTGGGTCATATTTGTGTTGTCCGCCACACCTGTCCTGCCAGCATCGACATCCTCCGACACATTCGCTTCAGTACTCCTATTTATATATTGTTCGTCCATTATATGTATGGTTTGTGCAGAGTTTATCCCTGCGTTTTATGTGCTATACAACAACTATGCCAAACAGTATACACTTGGAAACTTTTTGCATTTTTGCAGTTTCCAAGTAGCAAAACGCTATTCTCTTTTTGCTATTTGCTTTTTTATAGCCACAACCTTAAACAGCAGTGCAAAAAAACAGTCCGGTGTTGCACACATCTACTTTTTTGCGTACCTTTGCGGGGTGTTTGTATCACCAATTATTGATAAAGAGGAGATATGAAGAAATCAGTTATCATACCTATTATAGTGGTACTCGTTTTGGGTATTGCGGTATTAGTCTATCTCAACCTCCGCCAACGTCAGGAGATGGGCGAGATGGTGGAGCAGATGGAGTTTGAGAAAGAGCAACTTGAGGACGAGTACGAGGAACTGGCTATTCAGTTCGACGGCTACCAGTCGCCCGACATACACAATGACTCCCTTGTGGAACTGCTCTCGCAGGAGCAGCAGCGCGTACAGGACCTGCTCGAGGAACTGCGCATCACCAAAGCCACTAATGCACGCCGTATCAACGAGTTGAAGAAGGAACTTGCCACCGTGCGCCAGATTATGGTGGGCTATGTGCATCAGATAGACTCCCTCGACCGTCTCAATCAGCAACTTGTTACCGAAAACCGGCAAGTGAAGCGGCAATACCAAGAGGTGTCCCGCCAAGCACAGCAGTTGGAAGCGGAACGCAGTCAGTTAGCCGAAGTCGTCAGCCGTGCTTCGATGCTGGAAATCACAGAGTTCCAAATGACTCCTCTCAACAAACGCGACCGCAAGACGTCTTTCTATAACCAGATACAGAAACTGCAATTCGACTATACCGTTGGGCGCAACATCACCTCCCAACCCGGTATGAAGACCATCTATTTGCGTATCACGCGCCCTGATGGCGAGGTAATGCAAAAGAGCCTTGACGACACGTTCCCCTTTGAGAACAGCCGCATTGCCTATTCCGTCTCCGGCGAGTTCGAGTATGCCGGCGAAGACATATCGGGTACGATGTACTGGACCGTGGAAGAGATTCTCCAAACCGGTATCTATAACGCTGACTTCTTTGTCGATGGCGACCTCATAGGGTCATTCCCTTTCCAAATAAAGAAATAATCTGCTTTGGGCAAAAAGGACACCGCGTTGCAAATGCCGAAAAAAAGTAGTACCTTTGCGGACGATTGACAGACCAGATATAATATCTAACATATAACTAACGTATAACCAATTTATAACAAAATAACCATTATGGCAGAAGAAAAGAAAGTACCGTCGCCCGAGAAGTTGAAAGCACTTCAGTTGGCAATGGCGAAGATTGATAAAGACTTTGGCAAAGGTGCCATCATGAAACTCGGCGACGACCGTATCGAGGATGTCCCCGTCATCTCCACAGGCTCTGTGGGGCTCAATCTGGCACTGGGCGTAGGCGGTTACCCGCGCGGGCGCGTGATTGAGATATACGGTCCCGAGTCCTCGGGTAAGACCACGCTTGCCATTCACGCAATGGCAGAGGTGCAACGCCAAGGCGGTATCGCAGCCATCATCGATGCCGAGCATGCCTTCGACCGTTTCTACGCGGAGAAACTGGGTGTGGATACCGACAACCTCCTCATTGCCCAGCCCGACTGCGGCGAACAGGCATTGGAGATTGCCGACGAACTGATACGTTCCGCAGCGGTGGACCTCGTAGTCATTGACTCAGTGGCTGCGCTCACACCCAAAGCCGAAATCGAAGGCGATATGGGGGACAACAAAGTGGGTCTGCAAGCCCGACTGATGTCGCAGGCACTCCGCAAACTCACCGCCACCATCAACAAGACACAGACTACCTGTATCTTTATCAACCAGTTGCGCGAGAAGATCGGTGTCATGTTCGGCAATCCCGAGACCACTACGGGTGGTAACGCCTTGAAGTTCTATGCCTCAGTGCGACTCGACATACGCAAGTTCGGACAACTCAAGGACGGCGACGAAATCATCGGCAACCAGGTACGCGTCAAGGTAGTAAAGAACAAGGTGGCACCTCCGTTCAAGAAAGCGGAGTTCGACCTGATGTTCAACGAGGGCATCTCGAAGGTGGGCGAACTGGTGGACCTCGGAGTGGAGAACGGTATCCTGCAGAAGTCGGGTTCGTGGTACAGTTACAACGACAAGAAACTCGCACAGGGTCGCGATGCAGCCAAGAATGTGCTCCGTGACAACCCCGACCTCGCCGACGAGATTGAGGCAAAGATTATGGAGGCCATCAAGACCAAGAAGTGATATTAACTATTACTTATTACCTATTACTATTAACAACTCGTTGTTAATAAGGACATTGTCGCCCTGCGAAGCCCACGAGGCGGAGGAGCGGTACCGCATAGTCAAGCGGTCGGTAGATGCACGTCAGCGCGAACTGAAGGTGCATCTTACTCTTTTGGCAGACGAACAAGGGCGCCCCGTGCCCAAAGACGCACCTGTCCCGCTGTACACCCCACCTGTATTCCAAGACGTACATCACGCTGACCGTCAGGCATATATCATCGGGGCAGGACCTGCGGGGCTGTTTGCCGCACTCACCCTGTTGGAGCACGGTATCCGTCCTGTCATCTTCGAGCGCGGCAAGGATGTCAGTGCCCGCAAGGTGGACATCGCCACCCTCAACCGCAACTTGGGCTTGAATACCGAGTCCAACTACTGCTTTGGCGAGGGCGGTGCGGGTACGTTCTCGGACGGCAAGTTGTTCTCACGCAGCAAGAAACGCGGCAATATGCAGCGGGTGATGGAGTTGTTCCACTATTTTGGTGCCAACGACGGCGTGCTGTACGAAGCCCATGCCCATATCGGCAGCGACCGCCTGCCTGCTATTATCCGTGCCATGCGCGAGTGTATATTGGAGCATGGCGGTGAGATACACTTCAACACCTGCGTGGATGCCGACCTTTTCCATACTCTGCATACCCCCTCTTTGAAGAGGGGGCAGGGGGAGTCCCCCATCATCCTCGCTATCGGTCATTCTGCTCACGACACCTATCGTATGCTGGCATCCGAGGGTGTGCTGTTGGAGCCGAAAGGCTTTGCTATGGGTGTACGTGTGGAGCACCCGCAAGCCCTTATC
>DLLA01000168.1:0-19633 GCA_002479035.1 Bacteroidales bacterium UBA7574
CCCGATTTTTGGTGTCAAAGAAAGGGTCGTTTGTTTGGTACATGGTAGTAGTGGTGCTTTGGCTATTGCGCGAGGTGCCTCTGTTACTATGGAGGGCTTCGGCGACAAGGTAAGGCAAAGACACGTTTTTTCTTCATATCGTTATTTCTATATAGTTCATAATCAGACATATATGCCATAGCAAGCAATAGCAATGTGCGAATATAAACTTAAAAACAACAATATAATGAAACAAACAAAACTATTTCTATCCCTGCTGATGTTACTCACATTCAGTATCGGGAACGTGTGGGGTGCAGCATTAGGTAATGGCTATACTAAAGTAAAAGACATTGCAACTCTATCAACAAATGATATCGTTGTGTTATATTGTGATGAGAGTGGTATGGGCGTAATAGGATATGATAAGTCTGATGCCACTGTTAGTGCAACTGCTTCCGAATGGATGAAATTTACGGTTGAAAAAGAAAATTCTAATTACTATTTAAAGTCGCCTGATAATAAGTATATTACTAAACAAACTGATAATAAATTTACAATTACAGCAACAACCGCATTAGGAAATGAATGCTCTGTAAATACGGATGGAGTATTATGTATCAACAGCAGATACCTTGTGAAGAATAGTTCCTACTATAGAATGTATAAGTCTATTGGCTCACATAAAGGAGTTTTTGTTTATAAAGTTGAAAATAGCGACCCTACGGCATCTTCTCTTTCTGTCACTCCCGAAGAGATTAACTTTGGTACAATGGAACAGGGTAGTAATGTCAAAGCGCAAAGTGTTACGGCAACTTTAACGAATATTACTTATGCTATCGCCACTCTTTCCGGTACCGATGCAGATGCATTTGAGATTACAGCGGGTGAAAAATTAACCGCCACAGGCACGATTTCTGTGCAACCCAAGACCACAACTCTTAAAACGGTAGGGACCTATGAGGCTATTCTTGAAATAGAGGCAGACGGAGTTGACAAAACATCAATTTCTGTCAAGTTGATTGTATTCCCTGGCAAGATACTTGAGTTCGACCTCACAGAAAATAATTTTAGTCCTCTTCTTCCAACCACATCGAGTTCAGCAAAAATAGGTGAATGCACTTATATTCTTAATGGAGAGAAGTATATATTCAATGCGCAAACTACTAAGACTGATGGTGGTATTTATTTTGCTAAATCATTGTCGCCACAATGTGTGATGATATGCCCATATAGTTCTCTCGGTTTGCCCATACTTGACGGATATAAATTGACAAAAGTAGAAGTGGCTAATTCTACTAATTGTGCCAAAGATGTGAATGTGTCTATTACTGATGGGACAAATATCGTTACGGGTGGTAATTCACAAGTGTTCAGTATCAAAGGGGCAATTTATACCTATAGTCTTCTAGGCACAATTGCAAAAACGATGTATTATTTGAGTGTGACAAATAATAATAACTGCCAAGTGACAGGTCTTACCCTTTATTACGAAGCGGTTGAACCTATTAAATCCACCATTACTTTGAAAACTAATCCAGAGGATATAGGTAAAGTAACAGCCACGGTAGATGGCATAGAGGTGGGGTCTCTGGTGCAAGAAGGTAAGACTGTAACACTCTCTGCCACCCCAAATAATGAAACAGCATATCGTTTCAAAGAGTTCATTGTAAAAGATGTTGATGGCGAAGCTGTGAATGTCACTAATAATTCTTTTGTAATGCCGGCGAAAGACGTAACAGTTACTGCTAATTTTGTTCCTCTGTATGCTGTATCTGTGGCTGTATATCCTGCAAATGAAACATTTGATGGGACAGGTAGCGTCAAGATTAATGGTGATACAAAGACTATTTATGTTACAGAAGATGAAGAATTTACCATAGAAGCGATTGCAGATCCTGCCAACAAATTTAAGATGTGGGATTATCCGTCAGGCGAAATAATTTTGGACGATGAAGATGCAGAGAAGACAACAGGTTATGCTTCTGCAAGCGGTACTATCACGGCATATTTCGCAAAGGATAATTGTACTCCACTCGCGGCTCCTGTATTACAAACTCCTACCATTACTTACAAGGAGGCTACTATTACTTGGGAGGCTGTAGAACACGCCACAGGTTATATCTTAAACATTAGAAAAGGCGAGACTGCAGTCGTTACTGACGAAATGCTTGATGAAGGCGTTACAAGTTTTACCACGAAAGGGGATTTGGAACCTTCTACTACTTACGCTTATTCAGTATATGCAACCGGTGATGGTACTACCTATTGTGACTTGGGTAACCATATTCAAAATGGAGAATTTACGACTGCCGCATTGCCGAAATATACTGTAACTTGGAACGTAGATGGGGTTGCTACCACGGATGGCAATCCGACAACAGAAGTGGAGCTGGGTTCCGCTATTACTGCATTACCCACTATTCCGACCTCAACAAAGGCAGATATTGTTTTCATGGGGTGGACAAAAGAAACTTCTATTACAAGTGAGCCTACCGACCTCTTCACTACTATCGAAGACGCTCCTTCTATAACGGAAACGACAATTTTCAATGCTGTATGGGCAAGAAAAGTAACAAGTAATGAGTATGGATTTATCAATCGTGTGCCGAAGACCGGTGAGAAGGTGGTAATTTATCATCCGAAGTCAAAGAAAATTGTTGCGACTGCCACGGAAAATAGAATTACGGCAGAGGATGGAACACCAAACAATAACAAAATTACAGCACAAAGTAATTGGATTTGGACAATAGGTGATGGGATAACATTTATTCAGAATGGCAAATACTTGACGGGCTACGATAGCGAGTTGGGTTGGAATGAGAATGTTGATAGTTGGACCATCCAAAAGGCAGGTTCCACCAACCATTATACTTTGACTAGTAGTATAGCAAAATACAATAACAAGGCACAATCATTGGAGTATTATTCATCTAAGGGCTTTACCCTCTATACTTATGCATCGAAAGATAATGACAACTTTGCATTTGATTTTTATGCTCAATCCGCTCCCACGTATGATAACTATACGCTCAATAGTGCAGATATTGTAATAGTAGAGAAACCGGTATTTAAGTCTCCCGATGCAGCCAAAATTTACACAACAGCCCAGCATGTAATTTTGGAATGTGCTACGGAAGGCGCAGAAATCCATTATACTATTGACAATTCTGTGCCGACGGAGACTTCTACTCTCTATACTGCAACCGGAATTGAGGTAACCGCCACTACGACTATCAAGGCTATTGCTGTTAAGGAAGGGAACAAGAGTGATGTTGTTTCTGCAACATACACGGTAGTCACTCCTTATACAACAATTGCTTCTCTTCAAGCAAGTGCGACGGAAACACAGACAGAGGTTTATATTCAAGCAACCAACTGGGTTGTCAATGGCTCGTATTGGAAAGGTGCATACGTTGTGGATGAGGCGAATAAGGGATTGTTCGTATATGGCTCTTCTAATCTTAAAAAAGGAGATAAGGTGAGTGGTTTGCTGAAAGCAAAGTTGATGCTTTACAACGGTGAAACTCAATTAAGTGGTATAGATAAAGAGGACTTCTCTGAACAATCTACTACCGAAGACTTTAGTATTACCACGTTAACTAACTATGCTGCCTTAAATAAGGATAATCAAGGTCAGTTAGTGCAATTGTTGGATGCTACGTATGATGGTACGGATTTGCTGGGTGCTGAATATGATTCAGATTCGGAGGATAATACGTACAAGTACGATTATGCAACTCCGAGTACAGTTATTTATTCCCATACGCTTTCTACAAACAAACACTACAATTATACGGGTATTGTTGTTTACTCAGCAGATAATGATGGGTATACTATCTCTGTGGCTCCACGTTCTGCAGAAGACATTGAACAATTGGCAGATAAACAGAATCCTGATGCTGCATGGTACACAGATGACACTAAGACTGAAAGTTTGAATACGGCAGTCGCTCATGTAGGTGATGTGTTCTCGGCTTATTTCTATACTAATTCTGACGGACAGAAGACTTATGCCTCGTCCGAAGAATCTGTTGCAAAGATAGATGAGACAGGAATGATTACCATTATTGCAGAAGGCACTACAGACATCTCTTGCTCTGTTTCTAGTACAGATGCGTGGTATGCAACAACGGAAAAGTTTACCCTCACGGTACTTGCTGCCGGTGTAAATGGATTTGTTTGGGTGGCAGCAGAACAAGGATTTAAGGATGAATCTGTTTTAGGCAAGGTAACTAAAGATACTGACCCTGTTACGATTACCTTTAGCAAGGAACTTTCCAAAAATGAGCCTAAGTATTATGACAGAGATAAAACTGCTCATTACTACGATGGTGGTACATTGACCATTACTGCTACAGAGGCGGATAAAATCATTAGCAAAATAGAGTTTACGTGCGATACTAAATCTAATCAAACTGCCAATATAAGTTCTTACAATACGGAAACAGGCATTTGGACGGGTGGGAATAAATCCGTGATATTTACGGGTACAGGAACTACCAAAATAACCCTTATCAAGGTTTATTACTATGAAGGAACTGAAACGACATTGTCAATAGATGATGTCACGATGAAGACAACAGGTGAAGTGACTATCGTACCGACAACCAATAGTCCGAGTAAAACGATAGTTTATTCAGGATATGATGAAGAGTTGATTTCTATCACGAATGGCAAAATTACTGCCAAGAAAGAAGGCGAGACCATAGTAACTGCTACCATTGCGGCAGATGGCAAATATGCAAGTGCCACTACCACATTCAAGGTCGTTGTGGCGAATAAGATTACCACGTTGTTGTCATTCCCTGAAAATATGTATTCTGTCGGGAAAGGACGTCCGTTTACTGCTCCTGTCTTGACCACCATTCCTGCTAATCTGCAAGGTATTCAATATAGCAGTTCTGATGAGACTGTGGCTACTATTGATGCCAAGACCGGTGCTGTGACTATATTGGAGATAGGACAAACCGTTATAACCGCAGAGTTGGCAGAAAATGATGACTACAAGGGCTCTAAAGCGCAATACACCCTTATTGTTACAGACCCGATGGTAGATGTCTTGACCGCAGAGTGGACCAAAGTTAGTGGAACCTCATACACACCATGGAACGGTCTTGAGAATAATTCGGGAACGCTATATTCGGGTAATAGTGCTACTGGTAATAATGCTATTCAATTGAACAAGAAAGATGAGAATAAGGCTCCTGGTATAGTTTCGGTTGAATCAATTGGTTTTATAGATAAGGTAACGATTGATTTTAATTCTAACACTAACACATCACAGTCGAGAACTATAAACATATATGGCTCTAATACTCCTTTCTCTTCGACTGCGGATTTATTTTCAGAGAGTACACGCGGTACACTTATTGGGTCTATTACTTATACAAAGGATATGACAGATAATAATGTGATACTAGATTTGTCTGAGAAGAATTATAAATACATCGGAATTTGTACGACATCAGGCGCAATATATATTAATCAAATAACTATTGTATGGAAGGTCGATTACACTCGTCCATTAACTACGGGCAATATTGGTACCATCTGTTTGCCGTACGCGGTGAAGGAGAATGAGTACATAGGAGCGTCGTTCTATAAGATTGCTTACAAAGAATTGGATGCAGAGGGCAATCCATACAAGGTATTCTTCGATGAAGTCACTGAGTTGGAGGCAGGTAAACCCTATATCTTCGTTCCGCAAGAAGGCGCAAAGCAAGTGGCTGTACTCTACTCGGGCGAAGAAGTCACTAAAGCAGGTAGTGAGAATGGTTTGGTAGGTACATTTACTTCCATTGATGACAGTGAGCAAGATAATCCCAACAATGTATTGGAAGGCAACTATATCATCTACGACAATCAGTTGCACAAGTGCATTGAATACTGTGGCTTAGACCCCAATCGCGCATACGTGGATATGGACCAAGTGCCTGGCAAAGAGAATGCTCCTGCACCTGCTCCCGGTCGCCGTCGTATTGCCCTCGGCAATGCGGACAACAAGACCACTACGGGTGTGGACAACATGGTGGATGGCAATATCTTGCGTGAAGGCATATACGATGTACTTGGCCGCAAACTGGCAGCACCACAAGGCACAGGTTTCTATATCATCAATGGTAAGAAAGTGATGATAGTGCGCTAATGTCCATGAGATATACGGAATATATCATTCGATTAAAAACAAATAGTTATGAAAAGAGTATATAAAGAGCCCCTTACGGCTATAGAGCAGTTGGCTCCTCTATCCATCATTTGCACGAGCATTACAGTAGGAGGCAATGCCTCCCGTCGTCGCGGCGAAGCCCCTCCATTGGTGTAACCCGTACGGTATGCTGTGGCTTCATAGTTTTTGTGGGGCTATACATAAAAATCCGAGAAACTGCCCGACCGTAATATGTCGGGCAGTTTCTTTTTTGTGTTTATCGGGGCTTTTGTCTTTCAAGAATGAGTGTGACCCGCGACAGACCCGCGATAGACCCGCGACAAAGACACGAGGTACAAGAGGAGAAAAATTAGTGCTTGAGACACCCGATAGGAACCACCAGAACACCGTCTGTGCGTTGGTATGCCCATTGACCGATACCCGTTAGTACCATCATAAAAGAGGGCGCTTTCATTTTGCTCGTATTAATCTTACTTGCCAAGTTTTGCAATGTCTCGGCACCTTTGCGGATATTATCTTCACCGCCCAACTTAATTTCTATCAAGCCGTACGCGCCATTGCGGAGATGCAACACGGCATCACATTCCAGACCGTTCTTGTCACGAAAATGATACACTTCTCCGCCCAAAGCATCTGCATATACGCGCAAATCGCGCACGGCTAATGTCTCAAAATAGAAGCCGAAATCAATCAGATTATTCAATAAATCATTAGGACCTATTCCCAATGCTGCGGTAGCAATGCTGGGGTCTACGAAATAGCGGGTATCACTGGTGCGAATAGCCGTCTTGCTCCTTAGGTTTGGATTCCATGCGGGCATATCTTCCTCTAAAAATATCTTTTTTAGCACCTTGATATATTCGGCAATCGTTTCCTCGCCGACAGTGATACTCTCATTAGATGCAATATCTTTGCGAATGGTGGTGTTCGGTATTTGTTCTCCCTGATTACGCGCCAAACTGCGAATGATTCGCCGCATCAGTTCGGGGTCACGTTTCACATCATCAACCCGTGAAATATCGCTGTTCACTACGGCCTTCAAATAAGCCTGTGGTACATATAGGGCTGCCTTTGCCGGCATATCCAAGGCTCCGGGCCAACCTCCACGACATGTCAGGTATGCCAATCTATCCATGTCTATGTGCGACTCGCCATCCGGCTTGCCGCCTTCAAACAGGGCACCTAAACTTACCTCGCCGGTGCTATCTTGTGATTCCCATAGAGACATCGTGCGCATTGTTATCCAATCAAAGCGTCCCGCGCCACTATGAAAAATCTGTTCTTTATCTTTGTCTTTCGGAATGGCTGAACCCGTGAAAATAAACTGACCTGTATGTTGCTCGCGATGATCTACTTCGAAACGTGCTGCATCCCAGAGCTGCGGTACCAATTCCCACTCATCAATTACGCGGGGAGTTGCACCTTCCAGCAAACGCTTGATATTTGTTTGTGCCAATGCCATATTCTGCTCTTTCGTGGTGGGATCGTCCATATAGAGCACACTACCTGCGTGATGGACTGACGTGGTGGTTTTGCCACACCACTTTGTTCCCTGTACCAATACAGCCCCCATTGCTTCCAAACTGTTTTGCAATAGAAGGTCGGCTATCCTGGGTCTATAATCACTCATAATTACATAATCTTCAATTGGACGACAAAATTACTGATAATAAATTATTTATGCAAATGTTTGTGTCGTTTTTCTTGAGTTTGCACCGACGATTGGCCAAGATTTACACCGACGATTGGCCAAGTTTTACACCGACGATTGGCTAAAATAAAGTCTATTATATATCTCGCATATCGGTTCTTGTTTTATACTGTTGTTAGTCAGTTTGTTACAAAGAAAATGCAATTTTTCTTCTTTCAAAGTGTAATTTTTACCCCTTTTTTGCGTTATATATAATGGACGGGTATAGTGTGATTGCCCATTTTGTGGATAACGATAAATTTAGTAACTTTGCGCCCGTTTTGCGCAAGAAGAGATTTGCTTTCGCAAGAAAAGAATGTAGAACAACATGAGGATGTTTATGAAAAGATTTGTTTTGTTTTTCGGGTTACTGATTGGCTTGGCTGTTTCGGCACAAGCCATTGACAGACAGGCGATTGCAGACACACTGAGTGCGATAGCCCATGAGCATGCATACGTAGAGAACGTGTGCGTGAACCGTATCCGCGTGCGGAACAGCAGTGTGAGTGTCTATACCAACCGCGCACTGAGCATGGTGTCGCTGAGCGAAGAGGAGGTGCGCGATATACGAATGGTGGTCAGCCGGTTAGTGTTCGGCAACAACAAGGGGAAAGTGAGCATCTATACGGACGGCTATGAGTTGGGCGAGTTGGTGACCGCCCGCTACCGTCATCGCCCGAAGAGCGACCGCTACACTGTGGAGACGGGTACACCGTGGGTTCAGAATATGTCGCGTGCGTACACAGCGGAGAAGGGCTTGGACGGCAAGCATATCGCGTTGTGGGGAAGCCACGGCCGTTACTATTATCAGGAAGGGCAACGCTGGCTGTGGCAACGCGCCAAACTGTGGACGACGGTGGAGGACGTATATACCTCGTCGTACGTGCAGCCGTTTCTGGTGCCGATGCTGGAGAACGCCGGAGCGATAGTGGTTCAGCCGCGTGAACGCGACACACAGGTGCGCGAGCAGGTGGTGGACGAGACGGAAGCGGTAGTGGTAGGCACTCCCGTGTTTGCCCGTGCCGAGGGCGCAGGCTGGGGACACCCCACGGCACCGCTGACGGAAGGGCAGAACCCGTTTGCGATGGGCACGTATGCAGAGGCTCCGTCGGCAGCGAAGTCATCGTCGGAGTTGCGCTATACGCCGAGTCTGCAGGAGGGTGAGTATGCGGTGTATGTGTCGTACAAGACCTTGCCCACCAGCACGGACAAGGCACGCTATACGGTGGTGCACAAGGGGCAGAAGACGGTGTACAACGTCAACCAGCGCATGGGCGGCGGCACGTGGGTGTATATAGGCACTTTCGCCTTCGGGAGCGACAAGACGCAGAACTATGTGAGTCTGACCAACGAGGACGGTCGCGGGCAGGTGGTGACAGCGGATGCCGTGAAATTCGGTGGCGGAATGGGCAGTGTAGCCCGCTATCCGCAGCCCGATGCGATAGCGAATGTGCCGTCGTCGAAAGCCTTGCCGAAGACAAACAAGGTGGAGGTTGACAGCGTACAATTGCTTCAGAACCAACAACTTGCCAGCGTAAGCGGTATGCCGCGCTACTTGGAGGGAGCACGCTACTGGATGCAGTATTCAGGTATCCCTGACAGCATTTACAACTACACCAACAGTCACAACGACTATATCGACGACTACGCTTCGCGCGGCGGGTGGGTGAACTACCTGGCAGGCGGCAGCGTGACCAACCCCAAAGAGGCGGGACTGGGCGTGCCCGTGCAACTGAGTATGGCTTTCCACAGCGATGCGGGCGTGCGCAGGGGTGATACGATTATCGGCACACTGATGATTTATACCAACCACGGCGACAACAAGGAGAAGACCTATCCGACGGGCAAGACCCGTCTGGCGGCACGCGACTTGGGCGACTATGTGCAGACGCAGATATGCGAGGATATGCAGGTGTATGCCCCCCACTGGACCCGCCGCCAACTGAACAACTCGTCGTACGCCGAGGCACGCCGTCCGAAGGTGCCGGCTATCCTGCTGGAGTTGCTGTCGCACCAGAACTACAACGATATGCGGTTGGGTTTGGACCCGCGTGTGAAGTTCACCGTCTCGCGCGCCATATACAAAGGTATGCTACGCTTTATGCACGAGCAGTACGGGACCGCCTACGTGGTGCAACCGCTGCCCGTACAGCAGATGCGCATTACCCGCACGGACAACACAATGAACATCACATGGGCAGCCACACCGGACACGTTGGAGCCGACCGCAAACCCCACGTACTACGTGGTCTATACGCGCACCAATGACGGCGACTGGGACAACGGTGTGAAGGTGACAGCACCGCGCTACACCCTCAAAGCACAAGCGGGCACACGTTACGATGTACGCGTGGTGGCAGGCAATGCGGGCGGCGTGAGTATGCCGAGCGAGACACTATCGGCATACATCGCGCCCAACGAGAAAGGCAAGGTGCTGATAGTGAACGGCTTTACCCGCGTGAGCGGACCGGACTGGTTTGCAGACAGCACGTATATGGGTATCATGCCGCAGGCGGGAGCGGTGCCTTACGGGAAAGACCTCTCGTATATCGGTGAGCAGTATGAGTTTGACAGCCGTCTGCCGTGGGTGAGCGACGACAACAGCGGTTGGGGCATGTGCTACAGCGACCGACAAGCCACCTTGACCGCAGGCAACACCTTTGACTACGTGAGCAAGCACGGACGCGCATTGGCACGCGAGGGCTACTCATACACGAGCAGCAGCGTGGCGGCGTTGGACAGCATCGGCGGTTGCGACATCGTGGACGTGATACTCGGCAAGCAGAAGACCACCGTGCTGGGCAAGGATACGAGTTTCCATTGCATGCCGCAAGGGTTGCAAAAGGCGTTGGCGGGCTATTTGGAGCGTGGGGGAAAGATGCTGCTGTCGGGTGCGTATATAGCAAGCGATATGCAGAGCCAAGAGGATAAAGCGTTCATCAGCAACACGTTGCACTACGGATTGAGTTGCACGCACGCTTCCAAGTCGGGGCGTTTGCAGACGACAAACCTCCTGCCGACGGGTGCATACACCTTCCGCACCGAGCCGAATGACGAGTGCATCCATACCGAGAACCCGGACGGTCTGCGTGCCGTGGGCGATGGTGCCCGTTGCGTAGCGCGCTACGACGACACGGGCGTAGGCGCAGGTGTGGCATACACATCGCCCGAAGACGGAGGCGCAAAGACCCTGTGCTGGTCGTTTATGCTGGAGAGTGCGCAAGATTTCGAGACGCTATATACAGACTGTATCCATTGGCTAATGCGATGAAAAAGAAGAACTTACCCCTGTACGAAAACGTAGAGATAACCGGTATTGCCGCCGAGGGCAAGGCACTGACGCGCATTGATGATATGGTGGTGTTCGTGCCGTATTGCGTATCCGGCGACGTGGTAGACCTGCAAGTGACAAAGAAAAAGCACTCGTTTATGGAGGCGCGTGTGGAACGCCTCGTGAAGCCTTCCGCGCATCGTTGCGAACCCGTGTGCAAGCACTACGGCGAGTGCGGCGGGTGCAAATGGCAGATACTGCCCTACGAAGACCAACTGCGCTACAAGCAGCAGCAAATCATTGATAATCTGACCCGTATAGGCAAGGTAGAGTTGCCCGAAATCAGTCCGATTCTCGGCAGCAAACATGTGTACGAGTACCGCAACAAGTTGGAGTTCACGTTCTCGGACCGCAAGTGGCTGTCGTGGGACGTGATACGCGCGGCAGGCGGATTGGAGTACGTGGATACGGCGTACGGCGTGGGTTTTCACATACCGAACTGCTTTGACAAGGTGCTGGACATCACCGAGTGCCACCTGATGCCCGACATCAACAACCGTATCCGCAACGGCATCCGCACTTTCGCCCGCGAGCACTGCATATCGTTCTACAACGAACATACCCATGAGGGGCAACTGCGTACCCTCATCATCCGCAGCAACCACCGCGGTGAGGTGATGCTGATTGTCGTGTGGGGAGAGGCACCCGACATGCGGCTGATGGAGTACCTGCAGCAGACCTTCCCCGAGATAGTGAGCCTGCTGTACGTTGTCAATCAGAAACTTAACGACACCATCTCCGACCAGGAAGTGCACGTATTCGCCGGACAAGACCATATCATGGAGCAAATGGAGGACTTGCAGTTCAAAGTGGGTCCGAAGTCGTTCTACCAAACCAACACAGAGCAGGCATACGAACTCTACAAAGTGGCGCGGGAGTTCGCGGAATTGACGGGCAACGAACTCGTCTTCGACCTCTACACGGGCACGGGAACGATAGCCAACTTCGTGGCGCGTCAGGCGAAGCAAGTGATTGGTATTGAGTATGTTCCCGAAGCGATAGAGGACGCAAAAGTGAATGCGCGGCTCAACCGGCTGGACAACACCCTCTTCTTTGCAGGCGACATGAAGGACATCCTCAACGCGGACTTCATCGCGCACTATGGACGCCCAGATGTCATCATCACCGACCCACCGCGGGCAGGTATGCACGAGGACGTGGTGAAGACCATCCTCGCCGCCGAACCCAAACGCATCGTGTATGTGAGTTGCAACCCCGCCACGCAGGCACGCGACCTCAACCTCTTGGACGAGAAATACAAGGTAACCAAAGTCCAGCCCGTGGATATGTTTCCGCACACCCAGCACGTGGAGAACGTGGTGCAACTTGTGCTGAAGTAGTAATAGGTAATAATTATTAGGTAATATGCAGGTACTGCTGTCGATATTGCTGAGCGTATGGTTTGTCAGTTTCACGGACAAAGGAGGTTCCGAGCGCGTTGCACTCAGCGAAACGGCACTGGCTATGCGCCAAGCACATGGGATAGCCCTTGACTCGTTGGACTACGCCGTATCGGATGCCTATTTGGACAGCATCCGTAGCGCGGGAGCACACATATTCCACACTTCGCGTTGGCTAAACGGAGCAACGGTAAAAGCCGACGATGTTGCCATTCAACGCATTGAAAATCTGCCGTTTGTGCAGAATGTAGAATTGACAAGAGATGATGCACCGCCTTCCCTCTTATTGCAACAAAAGCGCGACAAACAACGCGAGACGGCACAAGTTGCGAACAATGGTTTTGCCCGAGAGCAATTGGAACTATACAACCTGCTCCCCCTCCACGAGATGGGATTCAAAGGGCAGGGTATCCGTATGGCAATTATCGACGGAGGCTTTCTGAATGTGAACACCTTGCAGGCGTTTGACTCGGTACGCGACCAACTGATTGGCTACTACGACTTTACAGACGATACCTGCGACTTCTTCGGTGAGACGGGCTCCCACGGTACGATGTGTCTGAGTGCCGTCGCAGCACGTATGGAGAATTACGAGGGAGCGGCAACGCAGGCGCAGTACTACCTCATGCGCACGGAAGAGTACGACACCGAGAGCCCGAAGGAATTGGACAACTGGGTGAGTGCTATTGAGTTAGCCGACTCTTTGGGCATACAGATAACCTCCACTTCATTGGGCTATTCGGAGTTCGACAACGAGGCTTACAACTTCACCTACGCTGACATGGACGGCGTAAGCAACCGCGGTTCGCGTGCCGCCACAATAGCCGCACGAAAAGGCATGCTCATAGTGGTGGCTGCGGGCAATGAGGGCAACAAACCGTGGAAATACATCACGGCTCCCGCCGATGCCGACAGTATTCTCACCGTCGGGGCGGTGAATCCGCAAGGCGAAATAGGTTTCTTTTCTTCGTATGGACCCACGTGGGATGGGCGCGTGAAGCCCGAAGTTTGTGCGGTGGGGTGGGGCGCAACATTGGTGAGTCCCAACAACGGAGAGGTTACACAGAGCAACGGCACCTCGTTTGCCTGCCCATTGTTGGCAGGTATGGCGGCATGCCTCTGGTCTGCGCTCCCACACGAGAGTGCCATGCAGATACGCGAGCGCATTATCCGCTCTGCCGACCGTTTCGCTGACCCCGATGACCACTGCGGCTATGGTATCCCCGATGCATGGAACGCCTACACAGGCAGTACCGGTGTGGACAACCATAAAGCACACAATAATGCCCGTGTCGCCTACAAAGTGCTGCTAAATGGTACCGTCTATGTCATTGCAAACGGCAGGCGATACTCGCTCTTGGGGATGTAGGAACCGTCCTTTGAATCATATAACACAAGATGATGCTCAATAAGACCAAAAAAGAAGACTGCCCTAATGAGCAGCCTCTTTTTTATAATAGGAATCTACTTTATTCAATAGATTCTATGTAGCCTTGATAAATTTCAGGAGTGGTTCCTCTGTAGTTCATGAGACGACCAACTACTGTAACTTTTTGCTCAGCCTTGGGCATTTGCGCCTTGTCTGTAAATGGCTTATTGTTCAAATAATTTGTGAAATAGCAGGTGATAGTTGGTGTCTTGTTTGTACCATCATAGATAATAAAATTACAATTGGTGTATTTGGTTACCAAATCTGCCTCTTTGGTGGTAACCTTGCTGATAACACCACTGACACGATATGTCTCTAAAGTAGAAGCATCTGCATTCAACTTGTTGCAGATTTCTACTGCTTCTGCAAATGTGACATCAATGATTTCATTCTCGGTAGAGCCTTTAACAATGGAAAGCAAGTAGCCGTTTGCCAATTCAGGTGTGGTGTTGTCATTCTTTACATAGTTCTTCAATTGGCTGACAACTGCGACACTGTCTCCTACGTGTAAGATTTGGTCAGTAGAAGTGAACTTCTCATTGTTCAAATAATTGATATAGAAGCAACCGATAGCACCCGTATTGTCTTGAAGCGTGAAATTGATATTGCCATACGAGAGCAGTTTGTTTTCGGCTGTAGCAACTGCGGACACAATACCCTTTACCAGATAGTACTCAGAAGAAGATTTCCCAGGTTCTAAGGCATTGGCTTTTGCGATGGCTTCCTCTACGGTGATTTCAGTATAGTCGGTCGCTATCGTACTGATCTCATTACCATTAAGCCATGCTTTGGTGATAGTCTTTACACCTGCCATTGTATTATAGGCTGTAAGGGTACCTTGAACCATCACAGAAGCCTTAAGGTTTTCAGGATGATCTTTCAAGTTGAGTGCAGAGCGGAAAGTACCTGTTGGCAGTTGCACGCAAACGCAAGCGGTAGCATCTGTAACATCGGCTGCATCTGCAATAACGATATTGGTTGCCAATACAGTGGTGTCTGCTGTCGCTTCTGCGCTGAACACCACCTTCTTGTCATTATTGTGATTGCTATACCAACCTACAATGTAGCCCTTTACAAAAGCGACAGAATTGTCCTGCTTATTGATAACTTGTGCTACGGTCAGTGTATCTGACACTTCAGGATTAGGATTCTCATTACCACCGCCGTTGGGACCTGGTCCCACAATTTCTGGTGTCTCGCACGCTGCAAATGCAACGGCGATAGTCAGCACAACTGCTGAAGCAAATTTGTTGAGTTTCATTGTTGCTTGTATTTAAGTTAATTATGAACGAGTTTCTTTAGCCCCCAAGGCTGCTAATCTATTTGGGATTGCAAAAATACGGAAAGTTTTCTGACTATGCAAAAAATACGTATTTTTTATCATTTTGTTTTGTGGTTTGCAGGAAAAGCAGTAACTTTGTGCCAATTTTCAAATAATAGGAGGATACAACTATAGCAAATCCACAGAATGGCCCGCAACGCCGTGGCCGCCAAGAGAAAGAAATGCCCAACCGCATCAACGACAAGATACGCGGCGTGAGGGAAGTGCGCCTTGTGGGCGACAATGTAGAGCAAGGTATCTATTCGTATGAGCAGGCTATGCGCATTGCGGATGAGCAGAACTTGGACCTCGTAGAGATTTCGCCAAACGCGGCTCCTCCCGTTTGCCGTGTGCTGGACTATCAGAAGTTCCTCTATCAGAAGAAGCGCAAGGAGAAGGAGCAGAAAGCCAATTCGGCGAAGGTGATAATCAAGGAGATACGCTTCGGACCGCAGACCGACGAGCACGACTACAACTTCAAACTCAAGCACGCGCAGGAGTTCTTGAAGGATGGCAACAAGGTCAAGGCGTATGTCTTCTTCCGCGGACGCAGTATCCTGTTCAAGGAGCAGGGCGAACTGTTGCTGGCGCGCTTTGCGAACGACCTCGAGGAGTACGGCAAGGTGGAAGCAATGCCCAAACTGGAAGGCAAACGTATGATTGTGAACATCGCACCCAAGAAATGAGATAATTGCGCATTACGCATTGCGCATTGTGCATTGACTATGGTCCCTGGGCCACCAATGGCTGCCCGAGACCTTAAATATAAACAAACTAAATTATAAACAAAATGCCAAAGGTAAAGACTAATTCCGGTGCTAAAAAAAGATTCGCTCTTACCGGAACGGGTAAAGTGAAGCGTAAACACGCTTACAAGAGTCACATTCTCACCAAGAAGACCAAGAAACAGAAACGCAACTTGACTCACGTTGCAATGGTGGACCAAACAAACATGCGTTCCGTACGCGAGATGTTGTTGCTCCGCTAAGTTATTAACCACCAAACTTATGTAGTAAAGAACTATGCCAAGATCAGTAAATCACGTTGCTTCGCGCAACCGTCGTAAGAAGATCATGAGCCTCACGAGAGGCAATTTTGGTGGCCGTGCCAACGTTTGGACTGTTGCCAAAAACACTTGGGAGAAGGGTCTCCAGTATGCTTATCGCGATCGTAAAAACAAAAAACGCACCTTCCGCGCACTCTGGATTCAGCGTATCAACGCAGCCGCTCGTCTCGAGGGCTACAGTTACAGCCAACTCATGGGCGCACTGAAGAAAGCGGGTATCGAAATCAACCGCAAAGTCCTTGCAGACCTTGCAATGAATCAACCCCAAGCGTTCAAGGCCATCGTAGAACAAGCAAAGAAATCCATCTGAGAATGATGCGACTCTAAACAAATAAGGTGTGTCTCCGCAAGGGGAAGCACCTTATTTCGTTTTCATCAAACCACCGAACTGACACTTTGAAAACAAAACAACCGACAAACAAGTCATAGCACCCATGAAACCGCTGAAAACTTACATATTGTCGTTCTTGTTGCTGGGCGCCGCCTGTGCCCAAGCCGCAGAACTGCCGGGCTTCCGCTACGAGGACGCCACCCGTTTCCGAATCATCAACCGCGGTTGGGACAACACCGCCACTCCATACAGCCGCATGCCCGCCTACATGCAGGACAGTTGCCGTCAAAACCAATGGTGGCTCTACCAGCACTCGTCGGGTATTGCCATACGCTTCGCCACCGACAGCAAGCGCATTGCCGCGCAGTACAACCTCATCAACAACTTCCACATGCAGCACATGGCGATGACGGGCATCAAGGGCACCGACCTCTACTTCCTTAACGAGCAGACCAACCGCTGGGAGTACGTCAACACCGCCCGCCCGCAGGAGAAAGACGGCAAAGCCGACTCCATCCAATCCAAGATGTACGTGGAGAACTTGGACGGCGAGATGCACGAGTACATGCTCTACCTCCCGCTCTACGACGGTGTCAACTGGGTGCAGATAGGTGTCGATTCCGCTGCCACGCTCACCCCTCCCCGCGTGGATAACCCCCGCCGCGGCAAGATTGTCTTCTATGGCACCAGCATCATGCAGGGTGGTTGCGCCAGCCGCACGGGCATGGTGGCGACCTCGATGGTGCAGCGCGACCTCGGCGTCGAGTGCGTGAATCTGGGCACATCGGGCGAGGGCAAGATGGACTTCCCCATCGCACGCGCCATGGCAACTATCGATGATGTGCTCTGCTACGTGGTGGACCCCGTCCCCAACTGCACCGAGATGATGTGCGACACGCTCACCTACGACTTCGTATCTATCCTGCGCCGCCTGCGTCCCGACGTGCCTGTCATCATGGTCGAGGGCATCACCTACCCCTATGCGCGCCACAACGCTTTCTTCCGCGACTACCTGCCCAAGAAGAACGCTGCCTTTCGCCGCAACTACGAGCGTCTGAAGGCGGAGAACCCCGCGGGCTTGTACTATGTGCCCACCGACGGACTCGTCGGCGAGGACATGGAGGGCACCGTGGATGGCATTCACCTCACCGACCTCGGCTTCCGCGCGTACGCGGACATAATAGAGGTGTACATCGGGCAGGCGCTCAACGATGCCCATACCACCCGACTGCTGAACGCCCAAGCCACCACCCAAGTGCAATCCGCCAAGGCGAAGAAGACCAACAAAAAGTCCAATCGTTAACATTTGCAAATACTCCACGCCCTTGCCGACTCCCCCTCTCTCCAAGGTCGTGTCAAACAGCAAGGGATACGCAAGGGATGAGCAAGGGATAGACTAAGGATGCAGGAGCAAAAAAGCCCTTTTACGCACCCCAAATAAACCCCAATAGCGACAATAGTAACCACCAAATAATGGTAATATGCAAAAAATCTTTACTCTCTTACTCAGCATGATGGCGACCATTGCCATCTATGCTCAATCGGTCACCGTCACGGGTACGGTACTGGACGCCGCCAATGGCGAACCGCTGATTGGTGTTTCCATTCTCGAAGCGGGAACCACCAACGGTGTAGTAACCGACCTCGACGGAAACTTCAAGTTCACCGTGCAAACGGGTGCCAAACTCCAGTTCTCTTACGTGGGCTACGCTGGCGTGGAAATCAAAGCCAAGTCCGCCAACCTCGGCACTATCAAGATGGAGCCCGAGGCAGTCGGTCTTGAAGACGTTACTATCACCGGTCAGATGGCACGCCAACAGAAGACACCTGTAGCAATGAGTCAGGTGAATGCACTCGACATAGAGGAGCGTCTCGGTGGCGGTGAATTCGTGGAAGTATTAAAGGCAACCCCGGGTGTACACACCAACGTACAAGGTGGCGGTTGGGGCGACAGCGAGATATGGATGCGTGGTTTCGACAATACCAACGTGGCTACTATGATTAACGGTGTGCCGATGAACGACATGGAGGGCGGAACCGTCTATTGGTCTAACTGGCAGGGACTCAGCGACGTAACCTCCGTCATGCAGACCCAGCGCGGTATGGGTGCCAGCAAGGTCAGCGCACCTTCCGTGGGCGGTACCATCAACATCGTAACCAAAGGCATTGATGCCAAGCAAGGCGGAATGCTCAGTTACGCAATGGGCAACGATGGCTATAACAAAGTGGCATTCTCAGTTTCCACGGGTCTGATGAAGAACGGCTGGGCAATCACCGTACTCGGCTCCAAGACATGGGGTGATGGATATGTACAAGGTACCAACTTCTCGGGCTACAGTTACTTTGCCAATATCGCAAAGCGTATCAACGAGAACCATCAACTTAGCCTTACCGGCTTTGGTGCTCCTCAATGGCACTACCAGCGTGCTGCCAAATACGGCGCACTCACTCTGTCGGAATGGGAAAAAGTCAAGAAGTACACCAAAGACGGGATGGACTATCGTCGCTACAACCCGACCTACGGATATGATGACTACGGAAATCAGAAATCAAGCAACTACAATTCCTACCACAAACCGCAGATTTCCTTGAACCATATCTGGCAGATTGACCACAAGTCATCACTGTCCACCACGCTCTATACCTCTATTGGACGAGGATTTGGCTATGCGGGTGAGAATGGCGCGATGTCATCATTCACCTATTCGGACTTCCGCGGTGCCTACAATGGTTCTTTGGCAACCACTTTCAGACGCGCAGATGGTACTTTCGACTATGGTGCTATACAAAAACTCAACCGCGAGTCAAACTATGGCTCGGAATTGGTAATGACCGAAAGCCGCAACTACCACAACTGGTATGGGTTGGTGTCCACCTATTCCAATCGTTGGTTGGATTGTCTTGATTTCTATGGCGG
>DLLA01000168.1:19663-27027 GCA_002479035.1 Bacteroidales bacterium UBA7574
GCGGTGTCGATGTCCGCTATTACGAGGGGATCCACCAAAACGTCATCATCGACCTCTATGATGGTGACTACTATTTGGATGCTGCGCGCAAAAATGTACTGGCTAGCAACAATGCCAATGCTACTGACCCAAATTGGCTCTACGAACACAAGGGAATAGGTGATGTAGTGTACCGCGACTACACTGGTTATGTGGTGCAAGCAGGTGGATTTGCACAGTTGGAATATAGCAAAGAAGCATGGACTGCTTTCGTAAACGGGGCTGTCAATAACACTAGCTATTGGCGTTACGACCGCTTCTACTACGATGAAGAGCACGCACGCTCCAAGACCGTAAACTATGTAGGGGGTAACATCAAAGCCGGTGTGAACTACCAGTTCCTCAAGTACAACAACGTGTTCCTCAATGCGGGCTTCATCAGTCGTGCACCGCGCTATTCGTATGGGGCATTCATGACCTCGTCCACATCCAATGCAATCAACCCCGATGCCAAGAACGAGAAAATCGCTTCGGTAGAAGTCGGTTATGGTTTCAATAACCGGTACGTTAATATACAAACCAACGCTTATTTCACAGAGTGGATGGATAAAGCAATGACCAAATCCAGTACATTGGAGAACCAAACCACCTACTATATGAATATGACGGGTGTCAATGCACGGCACATGGGTATCGAATTGGAAATCAAAGCGAGACCTGCCAAATGGGTTGAACTGAGCGCAATGCTTTCTCTTGGCAGTTGGAAGTGGGACAGCGACAGTGTTGTAGGCTTGGCTTACGATGAGAACGGCAACGCCCTTACCTCCAAAGGTGCTATCACGCAACCGGGAGCAGAAGACCATGCCAAAGCCATTATCAACATGAAAGGCATCAACGTAGGTGGGCAGGCGCAAACTACTGCGAATTTCGGCGTTACTTTCAAACCCTTCAAGGGCTTCCGTATCGGAGCAGAATATATGCTCTACGACCGCAACTACGCATACTACGAGTTGTCTGGTTCCAACCTGACCGTGGGCAAAACCATGAATGTCATTGCACCTTGGAAAATCCCCACAGGGGGGCAGTTGGATATGCGTGCAAGTTACACGTTCGATTTCGGCAAGTGTCGTGCTACACTGTCTGGCAACGTGAACAACCTGCTTGACCAGTTGTATATAAGTAAGGCATATAACCCCTCAACGGCTTCCACATCTGCTGATGCTGTGGTGGACGAGAGTAAGGTGTATTTCTTCTACGCATTGGGACGAACCTACAACATCCGCTTGAAAATTTCGTTCTAATATAGTGGAATATAGTATTCTGAATATCCATATTTAATGATTGAATCAGTATGAAAAAGATAATCATATCGTGTTTGGTTATGGGGGCGTGGCTCTGCTCTTGCACCAATTTCTACACAGAGAATCAATTGCCAAAAGTTACTCCGTCCACTGCCAACGAGGTGTTTGCCTACACCTTGACGGGGGACGACTATGCGGCTATTGCTGCCAACGAGGACAATATCGCTTTGGCGCACCATATAGATGCCACCGACTCCACGCTGCATGCCGCAGACTCTGTTACATTCAAAGCCTTGCAAACATTGGCTGGTACCAAATGTTTCGATAGCGAAACGGCGGCGGGTAACTACATTCCGGCTTTCCTCAAGGGTAAGTTCGGTGCAGCCAGTGTGCCGGAAAACGAAGGAAGTACATTCAAGGTTAACTACCGCGTAGCCAACACGATGCCTGCCTACCTGTCGGCATTCAACAAAAACACGGTACACGAATACACCCTCCGCAGCGACGACTATGACCTGATGGGAAATGCCGACCAATGGCTTACCAACGACAACTTCACTGCCAACAACGAGGGACTGCAAATCATGATGTTGGAGCATTTTGATGATGCCTCGCCTTTGGATATATACATATTGTATTTCGACTATAAGGAAGCAGGCAATCGCGCACAGAAAGTCATACAATTGGATACCGCTGGTTATTGGAATGAATTCACAATTGAGAATGTGAAACTCTATGTAGTGGGAGATGACATTTATCGTGCCATTGATGCTGCTTATGTCACCAAACCCGCACAGCAAATCCCTGTCTATCTGAAGTCGGCATTGGCGTACGCACAGGAAGATGATACGTATTGCATCATCTACAAAGGTGCTAAGGGTTGGACGGCAGGACGTTTCACCTATAGCAACGGCGAGTGGGCTATGTTTATGGATAGCAAGAACAAGACCTCCAATTTCATTATGACAGACAACATCTGGGTGGTGTCTCCCTACTATCTCTACGAGACTTTTGCCAACAAGAGTCAAGGCGAATTCACAATCCAAAACGTGATACTTCCCGCGGCACTTACCTATACTTGGGCAACAACCACGTCCTATGGTATGAAAGCCAGTGCCTATGTCAGTGGCACCAACTACAAGACAGAGGGGTGGCTCGTCTCACCCAAGGTGTCTCTCATAGACGCGGAAAATCCTGTCCTCAACTTCGACCAGGCACAGAAATACGCAGCCGATTTCGTCAAAGAGATGAGCGTAATGGTAAGCACCGACTATACATCGGATGTTACTACTGCCACTTGGACACAAGTGGAGTTCTGCAAAGACGCTGATGGCAACTACATAGTGCCCGATGGCTCGTCATGGGATTTCCTCAACTCTGACGATATCGACCTTAAGGCGTTCCGAGGCAAGAACGTGAATATCGCATTCCGCTACACCAGTAGCGAGACCGCTGCTGCTACGTGGGAGGTAAAGAACGTATGCATCAAGGAGAAAGAGTAAACAAACACGTATCGCAAGTGGACAACCGCTTGCGATACATACCATAACGTAAATACTAACAACTAACTAATCAACAAAATGAAAAAGATTTTCTTTTCTGTTTTTGCAACGATGGTAGCGTTGTCCGTTTCGGCACAAACCACCATCACCGTGGCTGACTATGCTGCCACATCGTTCAAGACTGCTGACCGCCATTTCAAGGTGACGGCAGAAAAGGCTCAAGGTTCTACTGCTCCTGCGTACAATGCAGGCTCTGAGGCTCTTCGTGTGTATGCAAAAAACACCTTGACTATTGAGGCTGCATCGGAAATGACCGGTATCACCTTTGTGGGTGCAAAAGACGCTCTTTACCGTTTCTCTAAAGAGAACACGGCTGACGTCGGAGAGTTGAAATGCGACACACTCAATGGTGCCATTGTTATGACATGGACAGGTAGTGCTAAGAAAGTCGTATTTACTGTAGGCGAAAAGGCTACTTTGGGCTCGGATGGTGCTGCTAAAGGCGGACAACTGCGTGTAGCAGCCTTTACTATCGTCGGTGGTACCGAAGGCACTTTGGCTGGCACTATGTATGAAAAGAACTTCAAATCCTCAAAGAAAGGTTGGACCATAGACGATAAAGTACTGCCGGAAGGTGCTTCGTATATTTGGCAACAATCAACGTCGTATGGTTTCAAAGCATCAGCATACATCAATAACACAAATTATGATTCTGAGAGTTGGTTGTTGTCTCCGGTATTTGACCTGACCTCTGCCACTGCTGTTGCTATGAATTTCACTCATGCTCGCAAATTTGGTGACCTATCTTCTCTTTCTGTTAAAATCACCAAAGATGGCACCAATTGGGAGAATCTTACTATTGCTAATTGGCCTGATGGTAGCAGTTGGGACTTTATGGAGGCAGGTGAAGTTGATGTTACCTCTTACATCAGCGAGACCGTACAATTTGCATTCGTATATACGAGTACAACCGATGGGGCTGCTACTTGGGAGATTGGTACGTTTACGCTCGTTGGTGATGGCGAAGAAATCAAAGAAGAGGCTACGCATATCGCTAACACTCCCGATAAACCTTACACGGTATCCGAGGCTATTGCTCTGATAGATGCAGGCGAAGGACTTACCGATACGGTATATGTAGTAGGTAAAGTGGCTTCATTAGGTGAGTACGCGGCAGATTACAAGAATGCCAACTTTGAGATTACGGATGGCAAAGACACACTGTTGTGCTACGCAAGTTATGGACTGAACAAAGACTCTATCTATTCAGAGGCAGAGTTTAAGGAATTAGTACATATTGGTGATGAAGTGATTATGATAGGTACACTGACCAAGTATGGTAATATCTACGAATTCAACAAACGCTGCTGGATTTATTCCATCAAAGAGGGCTCCGCAGTAGAGAACGTGGCTACCGAGCAACAGAAAGCACACAAGTTCATCCGCAACGGACAAATCTACATCGTAAAGGACGGCATTGAGTACACCATCCTCGGCGTAGAGGCTAAGTAATTGAAGTCTTATCTGTCAACAAATCAAGAGGTTGCTCCATGTGGGCAACCTCTTTTCTTTAGTTGCTCTTTCCGTTGTGCATATCGTACTCATTTGTATACTTCCGAAAAAAGTTGTACCTTTGTCGCGCAGAAAAGTGAATAACCTTATGCTTACATCAACAAACCGACATATATCCCTACACAGTCCTTTCCATTACCTCTTGTTTTTGGTGTTGGGACTGGGCAGTTGCTCATTTATGCAGAAGCAGCGGGACAGCCGCGACATCGTGGCAGAGTACGATGGCAAGACTATCACCCGATTGGAAATCAATGCCTTAACCATGGGCATGAACGCCGAAGACAGTGCGCGGGCAGCAGAGCAGTATATCCGTCAGTGGGCGATAGACCTCATCGAGTACGACAAAGCCAAAGATGTACCCAACAAGGACATCGAGCGATTGGTCGAGGATTACCGCCGCTCGCTCTATGTGCACGAATACGAGGAGCGGCTCATTGCCCAACGAATGGATAAGAATGTTACGGACAGCGTGGTTGTGCAGTTCTACAATACACACAATCAGTACTTTACATTACAAGAGACTATCCTTCGCGGAGTGTTGCTTGTGGTCCCCAACGGTGCACCGAACATGGACAAACTGCGCAAGTGGCTCCTTGCACCTGCCGACGAAACCAATATCGAGGACATCGAAAAGTACGCCTATCAGTATGCCACGGGCTATGAGTTGTTCTTGGACGAGTGGAAGCCTGCCAATCAGATACTTATGCGCATGCCTCTCACGCAGGACGACCTGCAGAAGCAACTCAGGCAGCATCGCCAAGTCGAAGTGCAGGACAGCACCCACACCTACTTGCTGCAAGTCACCGACATCTACCACACGGGCGAACCGATGCCTGTCGAGTATGCACGTCCCGAGATAGAGAAGATTCTGCTCAACCGGCGCCAAGTCGCGTTCATAGAGACCGAACGCGAAACCCTCTACCGGCAGGCACTTCGCGACCGCAAACTCAAACGCAACTGATGTACTGCGTGATTACCATGTAGCCTGCTACGCAATTAATGGTTAATTACATGGTAATTAATGTTCTAATGGTCTTTAATGGAGCCATTTGTTGTTGCCATGTTTCCCACCATGTAATTAATGGCTAATCACATGGTAATTAATGTCTTATCGGCTCTTTAATGCCGCCCATCACACCAGCACGAAGTTCACTTGGTGGCGTTCCACGTCCACGCGTGTCACGCGCACGCGCACGCTGTCCGATAGGGTGTATTTCTTCCCGCTGTACATGGCGACAAGGCAGTAGTTATCTTCGTCATATTGCACGTAATCCCCTGGCTCTATGGTGCGTAATGGAACCAATCCTTCGGTCAGAGTATCAGAGAGTTGCACGAACAGCCCGAACTCTTTCACGCCACAGATAACGCCGTCAAACTCCTCACCTACGTGGTCTTCCATCCATTCTGCCTGTTTCTCTCGGATAGAGTCACGCTCTGCCATCTGGGCGGCTTGTTCGGTCGATGAGCAATGTATGCAAGCCTCTTCCAATTCCTCTTTCTCCACGCGGCACATATCCTTGCTGTGCATCAGGTAGTGCGACAGCAATCTGTGCACCATCATGTCGGGATATCGGCGGATAGGCGACGTGAAGTGCGTGTAGTATGGGAACGCCAGTCCGTAATGCCCTATGTTATCCGTCGAATACACAGCCTTGGCCATCGCGCGGATAGTCAGTGTCTCTATCAACGTCTGGCAGTCTTTCCCCTTGCACCCGTCCAGCAGGTTGTTGATTTGTTTGTTGGTGGCACTCCGGTTGGCACCCCTGCGTATCTGAAAACCAAAGCGTTGTATGAAGTTGCTCAACCTGCCCAGTTTCTCGGGGTCGGGCACATCATGCACGCGGAATACGAAAGGTTTGGGCTTCACGCGCTCTTTCTCTTTGTTGCGCGGACGCCCCATTTCCGTGGCTACCGTGCGGTTGGCAAGCAGCATCCACTCTTCTATCAGGCGGTTCGAGTCCATCGCTTGGCGGAAAAATACGCCTGTCGGGTGCCCTGCTTCGTCAAGGTGAAAATACACTTCGGGGCTCTCAAAGTTGATGGCACCGTGTCTGAAACGCTCCGCACGCAGCATTTTGGCCAATCCGTTCAGTGTCCGCAGGGCTTCGTGCAGGGTAGGAGTGGCATGGGGTTGGGCGGAAGTCCCGTCTATCACATCTTGGGCTTGCTGATACGTCAGCCTGTAATCCGAGTGAATCACTGTGCGGCATATCTTCTGCTTCACCACTTTTGCGTTTTTATCCACCTCCACCACCACCGACATACATAGTTTGTCTTCGCCGGGGCGCAGACTGCACAACTCATTGCTCAGCCTTTCGGGCAGCATAGGTATCACTTTCCCCACCAGATACACGCTCGTCCCTCTCCTGTATGCCTCTTCATCAGTCGCGGTACCCTCCTTTACGTAATGTGTCACATCGGCGATATGCACCCCCACTCGGTAGTGCCCGTCTTCCAACTCTTCAAACGACAGGGCGTCATCGAAGTCCTTGGCATCATCGGGGTCTATGGTGAAAGTCAGTGCCTCGCGCATATCACGTCGGCGCAGTATCTCCTCGGATGTCACGGGATTCGCGGGTATCTGCCGCACCTCGTCGGCAACCTCATCGGGAAAGCCCTCGCGCAATACGTATTCGTCTTGGCGTTCTTCCTGTATATTGTCGGCGGTGTTGTGTTGTTCGTCGTACTTCTCTCTGCGGGCACGTGCTTTCTCGCGACGCTCGCGTTTGGCTATCAAATCTCTTGTTTTCATCATCATATCCCCTACAAAAACCGTGCAAACCTGCCCCCTTTCCCCCACTTGCCCCCTGCAATTCTTCATTCTTCATCCTTAATTTTCCATTTCCTTCACATGCCATTCTTAATCCTTTATTCTTAATTCATCATTTCCATTGCTTGCCATTCTTCATTCTTCATTTTTAATTCTTAATTACCTTTCCCGTTCTCAACACAATCACCCCAACATTAACCATGTATTAAAAATGTATCATTAGTACGAACTATGTTGAAA
>DLLA01000127.1:0-3512 GCA_002479035.1 Bacteroidales bacterium UBA7574
TTCAACATAGTTCGTACTAATAACCCGATGAAGACGTAATGAAGACGCGAGACGAATTGTCCCCCTAAACGTACTAATCCGGAGACGGGACAGGGATATGTCAGAATGGGATAAAGTTTGCAGGTGTGAACAAAAATACGTACCTTTGTGGCACATTAGGAACCATCATAGAATATGATTAGGACTTTACAGAATATGAAAAGGGGGTTGCTTACTATAGTAACCGTCGTGTGGTGTGCAATGGTGGCAGCGCAAGTGGTGCCGTCCGGCTTTAGAGAGTTGGATGAATGGACCGAGCAGTGCCTGAAAGAGCGTTCATACGCTTTGGGGTACCCGGGGAACTACGACGGCAAGTTGGAAGGATTTTACCGCTGGTATGTAGGGAATAACTTGGAGAACATCCTGATTAACAATGCGGGAGACCCCTTTGAGCCAAGCGGAGCACTATCCTCGGCAAAGTTTGAGCGTGAGGTGATTGAGTTCTTTGCCCCTATGTACGGGTTTGATTTGAACGATGTGTGGGGGATTGTGACCATGAGCGGCACGGACGGCAATAACCATGGTATTTATTTCGGGGTGAACTACCTGAAAAACAAGACAGGCAAGATGCCCGTTGTATATGTGTCGGACGAGGCACACTACAGCAACTATCGGTTGTGCGACGTGCAGCACCTCGATGTGCGGTTGGTCAAGAGCAATGAGATGGGGCAAATGATACCGAGTGAACTGGAAGCCGCGTTGGATACGGCACGTCCTGCCCTTATTATCTATGCCATGGGGTCAACGTTCAAAGGGGCTATTGATGACCAAAAGGCGTTGCAGAAGGTGCTGGACAAGCACCCGAATATGGCGGTGTATCGCCATGTGGATGCCGCGTTGTTCGGTGGCTATCTGCCATTTACGCAATATCGCGAGATAGTGAACTGCAAGCAGATGCAGTTTGAGTCTATCTCGGTAAGCGGGCATAAATTCTTCGGCATAGACAGCCCCTGCGGGTTGTTTATCACCACCCGCCATGTGTATGATAATCAGAGTTCGTTTGAGGTCCCGTACCTGAATGCGAATATGCGCATGATTAGTTGTTCGCGCTCGGGGACCGAACCACTGAAGTTCTGGTGGCTGATTCACACAGTGGGCGCGGAGAATTGGACGAAACAGGCACAGACGATGATGGAAAATACGCATTATCTGATGTCGGAACTGAAAAGAATCGGCTGGCCGTGCTGGAACAACAAGTATAGTAATACTGTGTTTTTCAAACGTCCTGCGCCCGAATTAGTGAAGAAATACAACTTAGCGAACAGTTTTGACGAGAAGTTCGGGGGAGAATTGTCGCACGTGGTCGTGATGCAACACGTGACGCAAGAGACGATAGATTGTTTCGTTGCGGAGTTGGGGAAATAACTGTGACTATTGATATTGTGTGAGTTGTTGCAAGAGTTGCCGACAGCCTTGCACTACATCGCGGTAGGTTGTCTCGAAGTCGCCTGTGTACCAAGGGTCGGCGACATCACGGGGAAGGAGACGGCGTATCTTAGGATGCGGCAAGGCAGCATCTTTTGCCATAATGTCATTTCCTAAGACATAACACAGATTACGGATATTGTAATTCTCCATACATAGAATAAGGTCAAAGCGGGCATAGTCGTCGCGCGTTATCCGGCGTGCCGTGTGGGGCTGAATGGGCACCCCATGCGCCTGCAGACAACGACATGCAGGAGAATAGATAGTATTGCCAATCTCCTCGGTGGAGGTGGCACAGGAGTCGATGTGCACATTATTGTCCAAGCCTGCCTCAGACACCATCTGACGCATGACCATCTCTGCCATTACACTACGGCAGATGTTGCCGTGGCAGACAAAAAGGATATTATACATACAACATTACATATATGCATTGATGGCCAATGGAATGTATATAAACATCTAATTATCATGAGATTGACCATTAATTTCTCCTAATAGGAATGCATTGCCTCATAACAAGCATACTACCCTACATTTGGTCTGCGCCTTAATCTATGCCAGGGTCGCAAGCATGCTTGTGACGCCGCTCATGCCGTGCCGAAGAGAAATGCTTGGTCTGTGCGGTAAACTCCTCCATACTGTTCATTCTGCCCGTCTCTGACGCATGCAGAGCCTGCTCGGTTCCTGCCATTGTGTAACGCTCGGATAACTTGCGGACGGGCGAACATGGTATATCAATATCAGGCTCTTTCCATTCATAAACGGTCTCTCCTTGGGGAGTGATATATCTATAGCGGTAATCATCATCTGTTTCCACCACAATCAATGCCAATCCGTTGTGGAAACCCGTCTCAGGTTCGCTCCACAGGGGCAGCGTGTACACCACCTTCCCCTTTGTATCTATCACCTTCACAATATCCTCATCGCCCTCTTCTACCTCCACAAACGCATACCCCTCATAGAACGGCATCACATAGTCAAACTGATAGTCTATCTTCATATTGCGGCTGAAATCCATATACCCGAATTTCTCTTGAGTATTGGAAACTCCTATCAGTTCATTGTCCACTGCCGGCTCATATTCAACGTTTGCGGCAGGGTCGGACAATATCTCACCTTTGCTGTTCAGCAACCCGCATCCATAACTGTTGTTTTTCTGAAAAGCAAACATCTCTCCACCCACATAAGACAGGTAATACTCTCCGGGGTTGATTACATACTCCCCCGAAGTATTGATGACGCCGCAATCATGTCGGGTATCTCCCATCACAATTGCATAACCGTCCACAAATGGCAGTGCATAGTCATATCTGCAAGGTATCGCAATCTCCCCTTTCGTGTTGATATAGCCGCTCGCAGTAGTGCCTTGGTCTGCATTCTTCCTGTAATCTCTGACAACGGCGAGACCGCTGCTGCTCATATTGCCAACTTCGAGATAGGAAGGTTGCACCACATACTCGAATTTCTTGTTCATCAGACCGTACTTGTCGTCTTTCTTCACGACCACGTAGTCGTAGTGGAAATCATAACCGAGGTTGTAAAAATAATAGAAATCCTCATTCCCCTCCATACTGGCTTGTATAGCCCCGCTTGGGTCAATGTAGTGTATCTGTCCGTCTTTATGGACACATGCATACCCGCACGAGAATCCGTGAACTTCATCGTACTGAGCGGGAATGACCATCTTACCTTTCTCGTTGATGTAGCCCCATTTCTCGGTGGTGTTGTCGAAGGCAGGCCATAGTTTGGTGGTGTCATGAGTAGGGTCTGTGCTGATGACCTCGTTCTTACAACCCATGAAAACCCATGCGAATAAACCGCTGATGAGAAGAATAGTAACTGAATGTTTCATAATAGGTATGTTGCTTTGTGGTTAATAATACATCTTTTGTTGAAAGTCATACAAAACTTTTCTTACTTTACCCCACAAAGGTACAACAAACTATCCATACATGCAAATATTCATTGCACTTTGTTGGTAATACATAAAAAAGGAGGTTGCCTTAAACTATGTAAGACAACCTCTCGGGTTAGATTGAAACGCA
>DLLA01000127.1:3558-4904 GCA_002479035.1 Bacteroidales bacterium UBA7574
GCAAGAAGACACCACGACTACGTCGAGATATGCACGTTACTCTACACGCTGACCTTGCATGGTATAGCGAATACCATCGCGAATAATCAGCAGTTCGCCATTGACAATGATTTTCTGAATATCAGATGAATGTGCAGAAGTATCATCTATACCGGCAGCAACCTCTTGCGTGCTGATTTTGAGACCGTCCATGGCAAAATAAGTGGGTGTATTGATGCCATATTTCCCTTTATCAGTAGATGTCATGGTGAAACCGAGACCAAAGCACTTGCCTATTGACGACAGGTCCACACGTGTCCAACCTGTGTTGTGCTTGCCATCCACAGCCAAATAGCAGGTGACGCTCTTGGTGGTCGCATACGTACCATCAAGACCGCTGATGATGAGCGCCAAGGTGTCATTGTCTGTGAATGCACGTGCCATTCCTGAGCCCTTGGTAATCGCCTCCGATACCCACGCGCTTTGGCAGATATACACTTCGGCAGGATAATACTCATCGCTGAATGTTACCATCGTATTGGGCATCGCCAAAGAGGTCGTGGTATAGTCAGAATAATAACCTATAGCAAATGGGGTACCGGTGCCTTTCAAGCCACCTTTGGCAACGCAAGCAAACTGGTTGAGCGTGTCAGCAGCATTCTTGGAAACAGTGAAACCATCCCAAGAGGTTCCATTCCAACTATTACCACCCGGCAAATGTGAGAACATAAATTTGGCATCATTGCAATAGATGAGTTGCGCCATACTGTTCTCGCTATAAGTGCTGTCCCATACATCACGAAGATTGCCGTTGTACACAAAGATGTCTTTGGTTTCAAACCGGATAGGCTTCGAGTCCATGTCCGTAGCAGTGGACAAATCAAGCGTGTAGGTCTCGGCTTGTACAGCCATTGAAAGAACGGCTACACAGAAAAAGAAGATTTTTCTCATTATTTTATATGTTTAGTTCATTTGATACTCGCTGATTTACAAATCTTTGCGGTGCGGGTTACGCGGGAACCAACCTTTCTGTACGCGCTTCTTCTGCTCGAACAACTCAAGTATTGACCAAAAACAGGAAAAAGCGAATACACCCAAAATAGCAGACCAATACAGGTTCGCAACAAACAATGACACCACCACCGCCATCGCACCCACAACGGCAAACAACCACCAACAGCGGGTACCCCAATAGTACTCCGCCTTGATGACAACAGGATGGAAAACACCTATGCACAGAAAGGTCGCCAAGCCCAACAAGATACCTTCAAAATTCATATTACCAATCCAATTAGGGGTACAAAGGGGCGCATTAGTGGCGGTACACCACGCTGCCACTCGCCTGATGGGTAGCCAATACCAACACC
>DLLA01000127.1:4923-7086 GCA_002479035.1 Bacteroidales bacterium UBA7574
TGCGTAGCGAGCACTAGCACCTCGGCTATCTGCACGTGCTTGGGAGCAGATGCAGCATAATACGCAACATCAGCGATGTCCGCCCCCGTGAGGGGCTGAATACCTTGGTAAACTTTCTCGGCACGCGCCTCATCGCCATGGAAACGGGTGACGCTGAAGTTGGTCTCCACAAGTCCCGGTTTGATGTTCGTCACTCGAATGGGCGTCTCTGCCACATCGATACGCAGACCATCACTCAACATTTTCACCGCTGCTTTCGTAGCACAATATACATTACCTCCCGCATACGCCGCATCACCGGCTACGCTGCCGATGTTGATGACATGACCTTGGTTGCGCGCCACCATTATAGGCACTACGAGACGGGTCATCGTGAGCAGACCTTTGATATTGGTGTCAATCATAATGTCCCAGTCTTCAGCATTGCCTTCATATTCCTTTTCGAGCCCCAATGCCAGCCCAGCGTTGTTCACCAGCACGTCTATCTCACGCCAATGCCCTGTCAACGAGTCAATCGCCTCTTTGGCAGCCTGCGCGTTACGCACATCGAACAGCAGGCACAGCACCTGCACACCATGGTTGCGACTCAGTTCATCGCGGAGCGCATCCAACCGTTCCTGTTTCCGACCCGTCAAGATAAGGTCATAGCCGTTTTCGGCAAACTTACGTGCACAAGCCTCGCCAATTCCGCTTGTGGCACCTGTTACTAACACTACTTTATTCATAAATATGTATGATTTATGCTGCAAAGATACAACAATCCCCCCACATACGCAAATCCGGAAATTGTGGTCCCCATGACGATGTGTGACAGAATACAGAAAAGGATTGGCGGACAGGTCACAGAAAGGGTAATGGGTAGCCGCACAACACAAAGGGTTAATAAGTAAAAGATACGACGGACCTTGCAGAGAGGTTATGCTATTCTTTCCCTACATTTGGGGATTGTGTGCGCAGAGGAATGGCAGTAATTTTGCAGTCCATTTGAGAGATGGATAATCTGTTTGAAAATTAGGTATATAATGGCATCAGAGAACAAGACAATCAATATCGCTGTAGTCGGCAGTACGAGGAGCGGAAAGAGTGCACTCACAGAGGCACTGCGCAAGGAAGCGGAGTGGGCAGGAAAGCCACTGAATTTCACAGAGATACACAACCATAACGACCTGCACGGACACCAATATGACGTGGTGCTGCAGGTAGTGGATTCGACAAACCTTGAGCAAAGTCTGCTTCTCACTCCGCATATTATAGACGAAGAGGAGAAGATAGTGCTGGCATTCAACCGTTATGATTTGCTATTGAAGACGGGACACTCGCTGGACTTGCCGAAGATGCAAGATTTGATGGGCGTTCCGCTGGCGTTGGTGAGTGCGAGCAAAGGGCATGGAATAGGAGAGATACTGCATTTGATAGAGCAGACGGAGGCTGCTCCTCTCTCGACCGACCACCCTGTTTATCACGCATGGGAGCAACACGACGAGGACGCCTACGCGGGTTATGTGCATGGTGTGCTGATGCAGACGCTGCTGCACCCGAAAGACGACAAGCATTGCACGCGATTAGAGCGCATAGACAAAATACTGACCAACAAATGGACAGGCTTTCCTATTCTTGCCATCATCCTGTTTGTAGTGTTCGAGTGTACTTTCGCACTCGGTGAACCACTGCAAGACCTTATGCAGCGTGGCATTGACGCACTCTATGACCTCTGTGTGAGTGTGTTGCCTATGGGTTGGTTGAGCAGTTTGTTGGGCGATGGTATTATACAAGGTGTAGGGTCACTTTTGACTGCACTACCAAACATTATCATTTTGTTCTTCTTCCTCTCGCTGATGGAGGATACCGGCTATATGGCGCGTGTGGCATACCTGATGGATGGTATGATGCACCGATTGGGGCTACACGGGCGTTCGTTTATCCCGATGTTGATGGGCTTTGACTGCAACGTGCCCGCTATCATGGCGGCAAAAGACATCAAGGACCCCAAGGACCGTGCCTTGACCATGCTCATGGTGCCGTTTATGTCCTGCTCTGCCCGTCTGCCGGTATATATTCTTTTTATCGACGCATTCTTCGAGAACTACAAGGCGGTGGTACTCCTGTCGCTCTACCTGCTCGGCATACTGATGAGTTTTGCGTTTGCGTTTATCATGAAGAAAA
>DLLA01000136.1:0-4109 GCA_002479035.1 Bacteroidales bacterium UBA7574
CTCATAGATACTCTATGAGTTGCACAGTGCAATTGTGGCGCAATGAGTTGGTAGTCATATCGTTGCAGCCTATGTTGGGCATCGAGATGGCACGCGTGGAAGCCACCAAGGACAGCGTTTGGGTGTTCGACAAGATGAACCGCCGCTATGCCGTGCTTAGTTACCACGATGCCGCACACAAGATACAGCCCGTACCGAGTTATAAGATGATACAAGACTTTGTTACTGAGCCTGTTACACCCAAGAAATCAGCCAAAGTGAGCAAGACATTTACGGCAGGGGAACACCGGCTGCAAGTGGATTGTTCGTTCAGCAGCCGCGAGTACGACACCCTAAAAAAGCCCTCACGACAGGACACACGTAAATACAAACAAGTATCCATACACACGATATTGCCGATATGAGACGACACCTTATATATATAGTGTGCGCGTTGCTGGCATTGCCCGTGTCGGCAGAGAGCGTGAAGGAATTGCAGAAGAAGCAACGCGCGCTGCAACAGCAGTTGGAGCAAACGGACAAGATGCTCCGTCAGACCAAGAAGACGGAGACGGCGACCGTGAACAAACTGAACCTGCTGAACAACGACATCCGCACACGTAAGAAGTTGATTGCCACCATCAACTCGGAGATTTCCGCCTTGGACAAAGAGATGGGCAGTTTGCGCAAGCAGCGTCAGAGCCTGCAAGAGGAGTTGGAGGCGTGCAAGCGCGACTATGCCAACCTCATTCGCGAGACGCACTACGCGGATATGCAGCAGTCGCCATTGCTGTTCCTGTTGTCGGCGGAGAACTTCCAACAGATGTTGCGGCGCATACAATATATGCAGCAGTTCGCCGCCTACCGCAAAGAACAGGTGAAGAAGATTGAGAGTCTTCAGACGGACATTGACATACAGAACGACCTGTTGGCACAACGTCGTGACGACCGTGCCACCGCGTTGAAGACGCAAAAACGCGAGCAGGACAAACTGGCGAAAGACGAGCGGCAACAACGGACCATGCTCCAAAGCCTGAAAAAGCAGGAGAAGAACCTCCTCGCCAAACAGAAGAAGCAGCAGCAGCAAGTGGATGCCCTCAACCGCAAGATAGAGGAGATGGTGGCAAAACAGGTACGCACCACGACCACCCTCACGAAAGAGCAGAAACTCATTGCGGGGGGCTTTGAGGCAAACCAAGGGCGTCTGCCATGGCCTGTAGAGAAAGGGTATATCAGCGGTTACTTCGGCAAACACCAACACCCTGTGCATGAGCACGTTACGGTGGATAACAAGGGTATCTATCTGCAAACCGTACAGGGCGCAGATGCACGCGCGATATACGAGGGCGAGGTAACATGGTGCGCCCAAATGAACGGCAACTATGCGGTAATCGTGCAGCATGGTAACTACCGGAGTGTGTATTCGCCGTTGAAGAAGATTTACGTCAAGCAGGGCGACAAGGTCAAAGCCAAACAATCTATCGGCAGTATCTACACCGACACCTCCGAGGACAACAAGACGGAACTTTATTTCCAAATATACAAGGACCGCTCCATACTCAACCCGAGTCTCTGGCTGGCGCAGTAGGAGCATAAACGATTGATTATGAAAACAAAACATCTAATAGGACTACTATTGTTGGTCGCTGCTTTCAGCGGCTGCAAGCAAAACGATTGGTTGGACTGGAAAACGCAGAACGAGTTGTGGCTCATCGAGAACGGCAAGAAAGAGGGCGTGATAACGACTCCGACGGGGTTGCAGTACGAGGTCATACAATCGGGACCAAGCACAGGTTACCCGATACGACCGGACGACTATAAAATGGTGACTATCAGTTACAAAGGATGGTTAATCAATGGTTGCAATTTTGATAATGCGCAGTCTCTCGCTACTTATATAACCGGTTTTAAGCCGGGCTTCATTGAAGGCTTGAAGAGAATGAAGCAGTTTGATACATACCGATTCTATATCCCATGGGAATTAGGATACGGAAGTAGCGGAAATAGTGTTGCCGAAGGCAATAGCAGTTATATTCCCCCTTATACAACAATGATTTTTGAGGTAACATTAGAGAGCGTCAACTAATGCTAAAACGCTGGTTTGCAATAGGGTGTATAGCATTGGGATTGGCGGCATGCGACGACAATTCGTATCGGGAAAGCCCCGTACCTTATGCTCCCGTGCAATACACCGTCAACGTAACCACGGAGCACCCTAACTTCATGAAAGACAACGGATTCCAAACGCTATCTCCCATCAAGGAACGCCGTTTCGAGGAAGATTTTATCGGCTATGCAGGATTGCTCGTTTGGGTGGACGGCTTCAACACCTATCGTGCCGCCGACCTCTGCTGCCCCAATTGCCTACTACGCAACAAACCAGTGGAAATAGACGGTATGTTTGCCGTCTGCCCTACCTGCGGCGAACAATTCGACTTGAATGGCGGCTTTTGCACGCCGCAAACGGGAGTTACAGGCTATGCATTGAAACAATATCGTGTGCAAGAATCGCACACTATGGCAGGATATAAACTGGTTGTACACAATTAGTTATGCTCAGTATCTACAAGGCATCGGCAGGCAGCGGTAAGACCTACACGCTCACGCGCGAGTATCTGAAGATGATGCTTGCGGACTATCGTCTTGCCGCTGACGGAAGGTTGCCGCACAGCCATATCCTTGCCGTTACTTTCACCAAGAAAGCCACCGCCGAGATGAAGGAGCGTATCCTGCAATCGCTTTATACTCTGTCGGTTACGCCGAGCGACTCCCCTTACCTCACCGACCTCATTCGCGAGTGCCACCTCACGGAAAACGAGATACAATCACGCGCCAAATCGCTGATGGTGGGCATACTGCAAGACTACACCCATTTCTCCGTCTCCACCATCGACGGGTTCTTCCAACAGGTCATCCGCACCTTTGCCATGGAACTCGGACTGCCCACCACCTACGACCTCTCCATGGACGGCGAGGAAATCATCCTGCAAGCCGTGGACGATGTCTTTCGTCAGGTGCGCAACCGGCAAGACGACACCGTAACCACTTGGCTAACAGCCTTTTCACAGGACAACATCGACAACGACAGCCGCTGGAACCCCAGGGATGCCGTCGGGCTCTTCTCCCGCGAACTGCTGCGCGAACAACTCATACGTCACCTTGCCGAAGTACGCAAAGCCTTTGCCGACAAGGACGGACTGCGCCGTTATCAAGAGCAACTCAAGCAACTATGCCACGATACCGAGCAGTATATCAGCCAATTACAAGCACAAGTCCGCACGCTCACCAACGGCGTGGAGGGGCTGAACACCAAAGCACTCATACCATTCACCAAACCCCTCAACGACCTCATTGACAAAGGTCTCGGGGCTACATTCCTCAAAGTCCTCGACACCCCCAAGTCCCTCTGCACCGTCTCCAAGACCACCAAGGCGCAGCAGGCGGACATCACCGCGCTCTACGAGCAGCACCTCCAACCGCTGTTCCGCGAGATGCACGACCTGTTCACTGGCACGCGCATGCGCGACTACTACACCGCCGACGCCATACTCCGCAACCTCTATGCCACGGGGCTCCTGCAAGACGTGGCAGGGCAGGTCGAAGCCACCAACAGACGACTCGGACGGCTCCCCATCTCGGACATAAACATGCTGATTAACAACATCATAGACGGTCAGGACGCACCCTTTATCTACGAGCGTATCGGGCAGTATCTGCATCATTTTATGATGGATGAGTTTCAGGACACCAGCAGCCTGCAATGGGAGAATTTCCGCCCGCTCATACAAGAAGCCGAGGCATTCAACCGCTCCAATCTCATCGTGGGCGACGTCAAACAGAGCATCTACCGCTGGCGCAACTCCGAGTGGCGGCTGTTGGACGAAGTGGAACACGAGTTTGCCAACACCTGCCTGCCTGCCATGAAGGACAACTGGCGCGCTGCACCCGTGGTAGTGGCTGAGAATGAGGAGGTTATAACACGCTACAGCAATTGGGTAGCCGACTGTTTGGACGCGAATGCCACCGAATGGCACACCCCCGACCTGTCGGATTCCGTGCGGCGTATCTATGCCCCACAGAGTGTCCACCAAGACGCGCAAAAACACCTGCCGGGTGTCTTCCAGATGCAG
>DLLA01000136.1:4152-6411 GCA_002479035.1 Bacteroidales bacterium UBA7574
ATGCAGTTCTTCGATAGCGAAAACATTGAGCAGCAATGCTTTGACGCGCTACCGCCCCTATTGGAGCAGTTGCAGCATGAGGGCTTTGCCATGGGCGGCATTGCCATGCTTGTGCGGCAGACACGCGAAGCCGAGACCCTCTCCCACTACCTCATCGACCACGGCTACAACGTCCAATCGGCAGAGGGCTTGCGCGTGCAATCGCACCCCGCAGTGCAACTCATCGTGTGCCTCTTGCAGCAACAGGTACTACGCCAACAAAACACTGTAAATGAGATAGTTGACGCACAAATCCACCAACTCCATCCCGTCTTCAGCGACGACGAGAACGCCGCTATCGGGCATGCCTGTCTCCTGCCTCTCTACGAGCAGGTGCAGTCCCTCATCGGCGCACTCCGCCTCACCGGACAGGAGGGTGCTTTGCCGTACCTCACCACCTTTCAGGACTATGTCTATCAGTTCACGCAGAATCGCGTGGCAGATGTCGCGTCTTTCCTCGAATACTGGGAACGCAAATCGCAGCGTGCCTCCGTGCCGTCACCCGATGCCGGCGATGCCATCCGCATCATGACCATTCACAGCAGCAAAGGGCTTGAGTTCGATGTCGTCATCCTGCCCTTCCTCACGTGGGATGTGATGAAGATTCGCCACGAGAGCATACTTTGGTGCACCCCGCACAACGAGCCGTTCAGCCGTATGCCGCTGGTGGCTGTTCCCGCAAGCAGCAGATTGCTAAACACTTGGTTCCGTGATGATTACATACGCGAAGTCGTGTCGCAGTACATCGACAACCTCAACCTCACCTACGTAGCCTTCACCCGCCCCAAATACCGTCTCTATGCCTTCGGCGAGATGTGCCCCAACGACAGCAAGGGCAACCCGAAAATAGCCAACATTGGGCACCTGTTATCATACCTCTACCGCAACGATTTGGACGAAACCGGCACCTATCTCCGCACGGCAGAGGGCGATTTGAGTCCCCGCAAACGCCCTGAAACAGCCGACACGCACACCCGCCATGCCCTGTATGTCTCCTCGCCCATTGGTGAGCGACTCATGCTCCGCAGCCGCGCGGAGGACGATTTCACGCCCGACACCCCCTTGGCAACCATCGACCTCGGTATCTTGATGCACGAATGGCTGTCCTGCATCACCACGTGGAACGACGCGGACTCATCTTTGCAACGCCTGTTGGACGCAGGACGCGTCACTGCCGCACAAGCCCCATTGCTCCACGAGCAACTGCAACAACTAAGGCAACTACTTGAAACAGAGCAACATACAGACTGGTTCGACGGCACATACTCCGTCCTTACAGAGCGCGACATCCTTATGCCCGAAGGCACTACCTGCCGTCCGGACCGCGTTATGCTCAACGAAAACTATGCGGTTGTCATCGACTACAAGTTCGGCAGCGAGCACAAGCGCCAGTACCACGAACAGGTACGCGACTACATGACCATGCTCCAACGCATGGGCTACACCACCGACGGGTATTTGGTGTACGTGGCAATGGGAAAAGTCGAACAAATATAAAAGACCAGACTCCCCTATCGGAATATAAAACAGTACCCATTAAGGTAGGCTTATCCTCAGGGCAACCTCAAGGAATCCTCTCGGAAAAATCAGAATAAAATTGGCAGCCAAGAAGTGATATTGTTTAGTATATCCATGCCATTCATTTGATAACATTCTTTTACAATCTCTCATTTCCTTCAAAGTGGCATTGCACAATCAAAAAAAAAGCAGTATCTTTGTGCATTTTTACAGAATCGGATATAATGAAATTGTACAACAACAATGGATGTATGTAATCGCATAATCGCGGTGGTAGGGCTCGGATACGTGGGGCCCCGCTCGCTGTGGAATATGGCAAGAAATAGATACCAAGTGGATTTTCGACCGCAGCCTTGTGGACGCACGCCTATAGTTTAACAAAGTTAAAGTCGGGTCAAACAGCAAGGGATAAGCAAGGTATAAGCAACCTATAACGAACCCTTGTGCACCCCGCACCGAGAGAAAAGTTATAAAATATAAAACAACCATAATAAGTAAAATGCGAAAAAGTAAGGTGGATATTGCTTGGGGGACGTGAAGCGGTAAGGCGGGTGCGCTTTACGCACTGAGCGCCGGAGCGAGACGAAGCCCAGTGGGCTGAGTAGAACTCCTTATCGGCTCGCGTCGTCAAAAGACCATAAGCGCAGACAACCGCACAGGAGTCTCCCCTACCAAACCAATGCATATTAATTATTAACTATT
>DLLA01000096.1:0-4697 GCA_002479035.1 Bacteroidales bacterium UBA7574
GAGACCTATATATAAATAGGTAATCAAGGTAGGTATTTCCGTAATCAGGGTTATGGGTGGGCACTACCGAGGCTGATTGTACCAATCTTCCAAGTGGGAATTGAAGGTGCGGCGGTCACACTCTTGCGCCCATGTGCGGACAGGCTCTGTCATAACCTGAAAGTGCATGTGCACGGTGCGACGAAGGCGAAAGTTCTTGGGGTGCAGTTTGCTCCAATGGCTTTGCTCTAATCCTCGTGTATGAACCATGACAACCTCTACATTATCAGGCAGTTGCCTGCACACCTCGTAGGCTAAACGGCGATTACCTATTACCTCTTTGTCCACTAACTTGACGTGCCCTGAAGGGTAGAATACAATCTCTTTGCCGTCAGCCAAAGCATCTAAGGCTATTTGTGTGAGTTGATGTGCCTGTTCAGCACTATGCAGGCGGTCATGCGTCTTCTCAAGGTCAGGTACAGAGACTGCGTCAGCCATACTTAATACTTTGCGGAACAACGGATTACGGAAGAAACGCTCGTCCGACATCGGACGCAAAGGCACATTCCAACACTCGGAAAACAAAATGAGCGGATCGATGAATGCAGGGTGGTTGGGGAGTACAAGATGTACATTGCCATCGTGCATACAGTCTATACCCATGGTGTGCACATCGTAGTGGAGGTGCAGAATGAAACGGGCAAATCGGCCAAAAGTAAAACGGTTCATAAGTATGTTGTTGGTTGATAGTCTGTGATTTAGTTGTGTGCCCAGCCGAGGGCGAAGACACCGGCGCGGCAACCGCGAATGGGGGTGAGCATACGCATACAGGAGAGCATGGTGGCACCGGAAGTGATGACATCGTCCACGAGGAGGATATGCTTGCCTTTCCACTCTTCGGGGTGAAGGACAGAGAAGATATTCTCTACGTTCTGCATACGGTGGCTGAGTTGTGAGCGCGACTGGTGTGGATTGTTGCGCAGGCGTACGAGATGCGTGGTGTCAATGGGTATGTGCGTGATGCTATTGAGTCCGCGGCAGATGTGCTCGGCTTGGTTGAATCCGCGCTGACGCAGACGCTTGGGGTGCAATGGAACAGGGACTAGCACATCGATGTCCTCCAACAAAGCAGACCCTATATAGTCGCGGGCAGCCTCCTGCCCCAAAGTGTAGAATATCTCGGGACGAGGGTGAAGACCGAACTTCCCTTGCTCGATGAGGCGGCGGAATGCGGCTCCGCGCTTGCGGTTGTAGTAGGCAAAAGCCGCTCCACGCTCGTAGTGAATCACGTGTTTCTCGGACGCGATGAGGTCGGCAAAGAGCATGTCAATGCCGTTATTGTCTATGGACACATGCTCGGTGCGGGGCAAGGCGTCCAGACACTCCCGACATATCACCTCTTCGGCAGGAAGCAGTTTCCGCTCACAAGCGGGGCAACAGGCGGGGAAGAGCACTTCCGCAACAGCCTCCGCACAGCGAGATACAAGCGGGACAGGCATTTACTGTTACTTCTGCTTCAGCCAGGCGATGACGGCTCTGCGGTTCTCGACAAGGGCTGCCACCAAGAGCCCTAACAACCAACCTATTATGATGGCGATGACGGTGCACTTGAAGTAACCGTTCACTGCGCGGGGCTCTACCATGAAATGCGATTGCAGGACTACAGGAGCGGTGCAGAGAGCCATGCGTTGGTCTGCAAGGTGGAGCATCTCCATCTCGGTGTAGATGTCCTCCAAGAATAGTTTCATCTCGCGGCGACCTATGACCATACCCGTTTCCCACGGACTGAACTGTATCTGCTGCGCGGCATTCTGTGCGAAATAGAAACAGGATGTCAGACTGTCGAGTTTCTCAAGTTGGTCGTGGTGGAAGCGGGTCTCGCGCTCCAGGTTGCTGCGATAGACGGAGTAGAGTTGCGTGATGTACGGGCGCGAGTTGAGGTAGCGCAGGATGCCTTCCTCAATAGCAGGCACATTGTTCGGGTTCTTGGTGCGGAACTGCAGCGCAAGCATGTAGGGCATGTGGACGAGGTTGGTGTCCATGCGGGTGACCTTGTCTTTGTAATCAATGTAATCCACAAGGCTGTCCCCCAAGCAGTCTATGACATCGAAGGTCTTGAAGTGCGACACCGTCCATGCTATGTCGGGACTGACACCCAGCATAGCAGGCAGGTTCTGCTTTTCGGACAGGCGGTGGGATTTGCCGAGTGCCATGTATTCGTTGCGGACGATGTCGTTGGTGACGCCATTGAGGGTGGCAACGGTATTGACCTTGTACATCCGGTTGGCGGGGCGGGCATAGTAAAGCCCGAGGGCTACGCAGGCAGCCACTACGATAAGCACTATCCACCACTGGCGGAAAGTGAGGCGCAGCATGCGCGTGATAAGTCGCCAAAGCCACATAAAGCACCTGCCAAGCCACTGAAAGAAAGCGCGGCAAAGGTCAAAGAGATTCATTTCTCGCTGTTGTTGTTCCATATCTGTTGGTTGTGATTAGTCTATGGGGTCTACATAATAAGGTGCACATTATTTGCGACCGCGCATCCAGCCACGGAAGAAACTGCCGCTGTCATGCGGAGCAGACTGTGTGTGGTGCGTGGTGGGTGCGGGACGGGTAGGTTCGGGGTGTGTGGAACCTTGTGGAGAGGGGGCTTGCGTACCGTCCAAGGATATGATGATTTCGTTGCCGTCTTGTCCTGCAGGACGCGAAGGCTCTGCGGCGGGTGTCTCCACAGGTTGTGGTTCCAGTTCGGGTTGCTCTTCCTGCGCAGGCTGAGCGGGTTGCTTGCTGTCCTTGTAGTAGTCGGCAATGGCATCCTCAATGCTCTTGGTGCCTACTGCCTCATTGATGCCGGGGATGTCCGATACCTCGTAGCCCGTAGCAATGATGGTGACGCGGACATTCTCGCCGAGCGTGTCGTCCACCGAGATACCCCATTGCACTTCCACATCTTCGCCTACCTCCTGTATGAATTGATATATCTGGTCGTTCTCCTCCATAATGACAGCATGTTCTTGCGAGCAGTATATCTGCAGGAGTACCCGACTGGCACCCTTGACGTCGCTATTGACAAGCGGCGAGTGCAGTGCCTCGTGGATAGCCTGTGTGATACGGTTTTCGCCACTCGCGGTGCCGACACTCATAATGGCAACATTGCCGTTCTTGAGGGTGTTGTACACATCGGCGAAGTCGGTGTTGATATACCCGGGTACGGTGATAATCTCCGCCACTGCCCGCGCGGCATTAGCCACCACGTCATCGGATTTGGAGAAGGCATTGAGCATGTTGAGGTCGGGATATATCTGGCGCAGTTTCTCGTTGTTAATCACGAGGATAGCGTCCACCTGTTCTGCCAGTTGGGCTACACCAATCATCGCCTTGCGTATCTTCTTCTTGCCCTCGAAAGCAAAGGGAATAGTCACGATGCCGACGGTGAGGATGTCCATCTCTTTTGCCACCTCTGCCACAATCGCAGAAGCACCCGTACCTGTGCCACCGCCCATACCGGCGGTAAGGAAGAGCATCTTGGTGCCATCGTTAAGTGCCTCATGTATGCGGTCGCGGTTCTCCTCAGCGTATTGTTGTGCAACCTCAGGTTTGCCACCTGCACCCAATCCGGGACCCAATTGCAGTTTGGCGGGTACACTGCTGCGCCCGAGTGCCTGCTTGTCGGTATTGCAAACGAGGAAAGTGACATCTTTGATGCCTTGCGAATAGAGGTAGTTGACTGCGTTGCAGCCGCCGCCACCGACACCCATCACCTTGATGATAGCGTCCTGCGCGAGGTCGAGGTCAATTGTGTTGATTACATCGTACATATAGTTCGTATTTACGTTGTTGCTAATTTAGTAGTTGTCGTTCTGAGCGGAGAAGATGTCCAGTATGCCGGCTTTGATTTTGTCCATGGAACCTTTCTTGGTGGTATGGAGAGGTGCTTCGGGGTGATTGGCACGGTAGTTGGCACCGAGCAGCAAGGTTCCCACAAGCGATGAATAAACGGGTGCGCACATATCGTCGGGGGTGTCGGGTGTGAGGAACATAGCATGCGAACCGTACATGACAGGGATAGAGGTCTTGGTTTGAATGTACTGCTCCACGCCCTGCAACATAGATGCACCGCCTGTGATATAGAGTACGCCGATACGATCTTCGTAATCACGAAGTACCTGCATGACCGGGTCCAAGATTCGGTCTAACCCCGCAGCGATGACAGCAGCCACTTCGCGGGTGTCCATAACGATTTCCCCACCGCGTGCGGGTGCGGGTATGCGCATACGGTAGTTGGTCTCGACCATGTCGGGCGAGGCAAAGCCGTAACTGCATTTGAGTTTCTCGGCATAAGGCAGACTCATGCCTTGTGTCTCAATGTCGCGTGAGATGTCGTATCCGCCTTGCGGCACCACCTTGTTGCAAAGGTATTGGTTGCCCTTGTATATGGTGAGGGTAGTGGTCTGCGCTCCCATATCGAGAATGGCGCAACCGCGTGGCAGGTCCTCGTCAGCCGCCAAGGCACAGAGCAGTGCATCGGGGCGGACATAGATATGCTCGAGATGCTTGGTGGAACGGTCGAAACTATCCAACACTTTCTGCTCCAGTTCGCGCAATCCGACAAAGGCTGTGAAATGGGTCTCTACGAGTGCGGCACGCTGTTCGGGAGCGGGTATGTCGTCCTGCTCTTTGCCGTCAAGGACGAAGTAGGTGGGTATGAGGTCAAGTAC
>DLLA01000096.1:4755-11501 GCA_002479035.1 Bacteroidales bacterium UBA7574
CGCCACTTTGGGGTTGTTCGCTTCTATTTTCTGCTTGCACTCCGCCTCCATCTCATCAAGGAGTTCCTGCGAGACTTCGCGTTTGCGCACCTGGTCGCGCTTGGAGAATACGTCCACAATCTGCATGGTCCGCCCACCGACACACACAAACGCCGATGGGAGTGTCTCTACCTTAATGCGATTGGCAAGCAACTTGAGCGTTTCGCTAATGGTAAAGCCCGCGTTGCTGCTGTTATTGACAATGCCGCGTTCCACACAGGGGAACTTGCCCGAAGCCTCCACGCCCAAGATGCGTAGCATACCATTGTCGGTATATTCCGCCGCCATTGCACGTACGGAGTCACTGCCGAAGTCGATAGCCACGAGAGGTGCGGGCTGTAGTGATTGTTGTTTTTTCTTTGCCATGCGCCTGATAGTGATTATTTGCGTCCCACCACTTGCCCTGCGAACCGGAGGTCGTATTCGCTGTAGTCGGGGTAGCCTATGAGGTCGAAGCCGTGGGTATAGAGTTTCTGTAACTTGTTCATCTTCTGCGGATAACCATCCAATTCTCCAAGCAGTATGCGCGTGGGCATATCGCGTTGGGTGAGTATGATATGGCGCGGGCTATTGACCTGCACACGCTGTATGCGGGTGCTCCAATAGTCATCGTGAGCCAGCCATTGCGCCATATCGAAGTATTCTTCGGCGGCGGCACGCCTGCTGACAGCCCCTTCGAGTGTCAGCACGTTGACTTTGACAGAGGCACGCAAGGGCATTATCTTGCGGTCGCTATCCACGTAGTAGCAACCATCGTTTGCCACCACATAGATGACGGGGATACGCTGCGTAACTTTCACATACACAATGTTTCGCGGCGACTTGTAGCATTCGACAGTGCGAATGAGGTCGTGGTTTAACAGGCATTGCTCCACGGCGGCACAGTCAATCTCGTCCATGGGTTTGCCCACAAACCCGAAACCCGCACGCGTGAGGTAGGTCTGCAAGTCCTCGGCAGTAACGAACCGGCGTGCGATGCTGTCCTGCACCCCTATATATACGTGCGCGCAAGGGGCATCAGCAGGTTGGCGCGAGGTCCACACGCCTGCCACCAAGCCATACACAATACCTATAGCGGCAAGCACGGAGAATACTATGTTGCGGGCTTTATGACTCATGCTTGCAGGGCTTTGGTTATATCGGGTATTAAGCGGTCTATATCACCTGCACCGAGTGTGATGACAGCACAAGGCTGATGCTGTGCGACACATTCGCGGGTACGTGCGGCAAGGTAAGGCACCAGTTGCTCTTTGCTTACGAGGGCTTTGGCGCATGTTATCTTGCTGTATAGCAGTTCGCTTGTAACGCCCTTGATGGGTTCCTCGCGTGCGGGGTAGATAGGCAGCAGCACCACCTCGTCCAACAGGCTCAATACTTTTGCAAAGTCATCGGCAAAGTCCCGCGTGCGGGTATAGAGGTGCGGTTGGAAGACTCCTATCAGATGTCGCTCAGGGTATAGCCGGCGTACGGACTCGATGCTTGCCCGTAACTCAGTGGGATGGTGGGCGTAGTCGTCAATATACGCCACCTGCGGGGTGTTGATATGGACGTTGAAACGTCTGTACACACCATGATAGGTGGATAGTCCCATGCGCAGTTCGTCGTCGGTGGCACCTGCCAAGTGCGCGACAGCCATAGCGGCTACGCTGTTCTCTATGTTTACCCACACAGGCACACCTAACTGCATGTCAGTCAGTGTGTTGTCGAGTGTATGATAGTCGAAGATTATCTGCCCGTCCGTAACACGGATATGGTCGGCATAGAAGTCTGCCTGTTCGTCCACCGCATAGGTATATACGTGCTTTGCACCTGCTGCCCCGAGTGCGGGAATGGCATTCAGCACACTCTTCTTCACCACCAACGCCTCTTGTATCAACGCGGCATAGTGCACGAAACTGTCCATGTAAGCGAGCGGGGTGCCGTAGATGTCAAGATGGTCGGGGTCCACACTGGTGATAACCGACATATAGGGCGACAAATGGTGGAATGAGCGGTCGTATTCGTCCGCCTCCACCACTACGAAATCGCTGCGGTCGTCAAGGAGCAAGTTGCTGTGGTAGTTGTTGGAGATACCGCCAAGGAAGGCGTTGGCACCCACATGCGAACTATGCAGGATATGCGCCAATATGGTGGACGTGGTGGTCTTGCCGTGAGTACCTGCCACACAGAGGGCACGCATAGTGCGTGTTACCAGTCCTAATGTCTCCGCACGCTTGTGAATGGTGAAACTGTGGTCGCGGAAGTATTGGTAGATAGGTTCATCAGCAGGCACCGCAGGGGTGCGAACCACAATGGTGTCATCGGGTGACAACTGCTCCACTCCGTGGATGTCATCGCTATATTGGACATCTATTCCCTCTTGTTCCAGTTCTCTTGTTAGCGGCGAAGGCGTACGGTCGTAGCCCATGACGTGCTTGCCCTGCGCCGCAAAATACCGCGCAAGAGCACTCATGCCAATGCCTCCGATACCGAGGAAATAGAAGGTGTGTATGGATTGGTTGTTCATTGTTTTCTTATAAATTCCTTTAAGTACATAAAGCCTGCAAAGATACACAAAATATATGAATTATACAACCCTTGTGCTTGTGATGTATAGAATTATTATGTGAATGCTTGCGTATTTCGCTAATTATGTGTACTTTTGCAGGGAAAGTATATGCAATATGTTGTTAGGAATTCTATTGTCTTCGTTGCTCAGTGCCACTTTTACCATTACTTCTTCTACCTCTGTGAAGGTGGAAGGAGATGTCCCGCAAAGGGCTGAGGCTGTGTTTGCAAGTACATCGTCGGGAGACAAGACACGCCTAACTATGGGGGACTCTGCCGTATTAACATTGACGGGGTGGGAGGGGTGCACCATTCAATCAGTGACTTTGTCCATGAAGTCCAACAAGAGCGCGGGGGTAGGAGGTTTGCAGATGCTGATAGGCGAGAAAGAAGTGTGGCGTATAACGGGTGCTCCCTTTGCCAGTGTGGATTGGAATGGCGAATACTCCTCAACGTGGGTAGATATTATGCATACTATTGGTCATAAGGTAGAGGTGGGGGAGATGATAAAAATCGCCATAGATGCCAGTCAGAATTCCCTATATATCCGTTCATATACCATCCATTATATTCCTCCTGTGGCAGAACCATACGATGTGCATTTCGTTTCCGGTGTAGGGTGTGACCCGCCAACGCTGACAGAGGCGGCTGTGCATGCGGGTGTGGTGCTGCCGACATTGGCAGACACGTTACAATGGCATTTCATGGGTTGGAGTGAAGTCGAGATACAGGAAAGCAAGCAACTGCCACGTGTTTGGCAAGCAGGGGAGCGTTATTACCCCAAGGCTGCGTGTACATTGTGGGCGGTATATGCAGACAATTCGATGCTAGCGGAACAGGTAACAGACTATGTAACAGGTCAGTATGTGTTGGTGGACAATAGTCCGTATTGGGGTAGCAGCGCCCTGTATGGGGCTGTTGTTCAGAAGTCACCATTCAGTGAGGGCAAGGTGCAACAGGTGGTGGAAACAGTGCCCGTAACACTTGATACAACAGCGACCGAGACTTTGCTGTTATTATCTGATATACAGAAGAGTATGGTGTATCGGGTGGCGTTTCTGTCGGATAGTATTCTCACCATTGAGCACATTAACAGCAACACTTATATAGGACACAAGGGGAATGCTTTGGCAGCCGAGGCGGCGGAATGGCGATACCGTGTATTGGAGGATGGGTCTCTGTTTATCTATTATGAGGACAGGGGTAAGTACTATTGGCTGATGGCGGGGTACGGTCATGGGGCTGCATTTGATGATATTGTGGTATGCGTAGAGTCGTTCAACTACAATACTATGCTGAAAAACAACGGGATATATCTGTTCCCTGATGTGGAACCGTACTACACTACATGGCCGTTTGGCTCGCGGAGTGCCCTTCCCGAGGTGAATGATGAGACACGGCAAAATGACACGGAACACGTGATACGTATAGGGATATACGAACTGCACGTGAAAGGCGGGAAGAAGAACCTTAAAGTATTTACGATTTGATTGTTTACGATGTACGATTTACTGCTACTGTTGTAGGAGTTGTCGGGCGATAGCAAGTGCTTCGGGCGTTGGAGCGGCTCCTGAGAGCATGGCAGCGATGTCGTGTACCCGTTCTGCCGGTGTGAGGCGCATGATGTGTGTTTCCGTGCGGGTGTCGGTATCTGCTTTGTACACACGGTATTGGGCTTCGCCTTTGGCTGCTATCTGCGGCAGGTGGGTGATGGCAATGATTTGCCGAGCCTTTGCCATACGGCGCATGATGTCACCCATTTGTGAGGCAATGGCTCCGCTAACGCCAGTGTCAATCTCGTCGAAGATAATGGTCGGGAGTCCGTTGGCGGATGCTATCAATGCCTTGATACACAGCATGATACGGCTGATTTCTCCCCCGGAGGCTACGTCCGCCACGCGGCGGAGTGACTGGTTGAGATTGGCAGCGAAAAGGAACTGAATATCATCCTTACCCGTTTCGGAGTAGTCGTCTGCGGGATTGACAGCCACGGCTACGTTGGCATGTGCGACACCGAGTAGGTTCATGTCCACGATGAGGTGCCGAGCGATGGTGTCACATACTGCTTTGCGGCTTGCAGTAAGAGCATCTGCCGCTGATTGGAGTGCCCGAGAGGCAGCCAATAACTCGTCCTTCAGCCGGGCAATATCTTCATCAAACGATGCCATACGCTGCATCTGCTCACCTAACCGGTCGCGTAAGGATATGAGTTCCTCCACAGACTGTACATGATGTTTGTTCATCAGGGTTTGGAGCAGGTCAAGCCGCTCCTGCACCCAAGTCAAGCGTTCAGGGTCTATCTCTGTGTGATTGGCAAGGCGCAGTAGTTCATCGGCTATGTCCCGTAATTCAATCGTCACACTATCAATGCGTTCCGCTAACGCAGGGGCGGCGTTGGATAGTTGTGAAGAACGCAACAAGGACAGGGCACCTCCCTGTTCGCCGTCGATATTCTCCAATGTTTGCAAGAGTGCCGTCTTGATTTCCTCTGCATGGGACAGGCGGTATTCCTCTTCTTCCAAATCCTCCAACTCGCCCGATAGCAGGTTAGCCTCGGTCAGTTGGTTGTACTGGAATGCGACATAGTCAGCGTCGGCTTGGGTCTTCTGCGCCAATGCCTGCGTGTCGCGGAGTGCTTTTTGAGCGGCAAGGTAGGTGGTGTAGCAGGCGGAGTAGGTGGTACGCTCTGCCTCGTTTTGCGCAATAGCATCCACCACGTTAATCTGGAAGAGGTCATCGCCTATGAGTAGGCTTTCATGCTGTGAGTGGATGTCAATCAGTCTGTTAGCCAATGCTTTGAGTTCGGCTTGCGTGACCACCTCATCGTTGACAAATGAACGCGAGCGCCCTGAGCGATTGAGTTCGCGACGTATGAGCAATTCTCCGTCATCCGTGGAGAAAGTGGCTTCGATAATACAACGTTCTTCGCCTTCGGTGATGGACTGCGTGTCTGCGCGAGCACCCATCACAAGGTTGAGGGCACCTAAAATGATACTCTTACCCGCACCGGTCTCGCCTGTGAGGACAGAAAAGCCTTTGTCCAAGTCCAAATCCAAGTGTGAGATGAGGGCGTAGTTCTGTATGTGTAAATGCGTTAACAAGGAGTGAGGAATGGTTAATGGTTAGTATTTGTGGTGGCTTCGTATCTGTCAATGGCTTCGCGCATGAGGCGGCGACCATGCTCAATGAGTTCGGCAGTCTGGTCGAAAGCAAACGTGGAGTAGGCTCCTTGCGGCATTTCGGCAAGTATGTCGGGATGTACTAACCGCGTCATCATCAGCGTGTTGTGCTGAATCATCATGTCCGTCATGCGGTTGAGGAGTGAGATATAATTGACAGAGGGTGAGAGTTCCGTCTGGTGGGTGTCCGCCAAAAACTTGTTGACGGCAGGTATGTCCGTGAGGAACTTGGGCAGAGAGGCGTGGTGAATCTCCTCCAACTCCATAGTATCGCGCGCGGAGATATTCATGGCGCAGAGCAGGTCGCCCTCAGTGCGGCGTACGCGGTCCAAGGGCAGGGCATTGAGAATGCCGCCGTCGATGAGCACTTTCTCCCCCTGTTTGACCGGGCGGAAGAACAATGGGATGCTGATGGAGGCGCGTATGGCTTCCCACAGGCTGCCCTGTTCGAAGATGACTTCCCGGCTACTCACCATGTCGCTTGCCACTATAGAACACGGAATGGGCAAGTCTTCTATTTGGCAGTCGGGCACAACCTTCTGCAACTCGTTGATGACCTTCTCGCCTTTGACTAAATGATTGAGGCTGAAAGAGAAATCGCCCATTTGGAGAATGCGTTGCTTGTCAATCTGAAGGAACCACTGTTTGGCTTCTTCGAGTTTGCCAGCGGCATACATTCCCGCAATCATGGCGCCGATAGAGGCACCTGCTATACCGGTAATCTCGTAGCCACGTGCCAGCAACTCCTCAATGGCACCGATATGCGCCATTCCGCGCGCTCCGCCCGATGCCAATACAAGGGCTACCCGTTTGGATTTCAATGACTTGTCTTCCATATATGAATCGTTGTTGTAGGATGTACCATGAAACAGATTGCAAAGTTACAAAAAACGGGCAAAAATAACAAATATAAAGTTTGTAAATGCTTTGATGATTGCTAAAGGTTTCGAGAAGGAAGTTTTAATCACATACTAATCACAT
>DLLA01000189.1:0-759 GCA_002479035.1 Bacteroidales bacterium UBA7574
TTAAAGCCTCTTCGGGGTGCTCACGGTCCAAGTAGATGATAGCGTCCTTGTTCAGGATATTGGTCTCAGGAAAACCCTCATTCCCCCAATAGACGGGTACACACCTTGCCTTAACGGCATGAAAGATTTTCTCCGTGACATAGCCTGCGTTGTTGCTGTTCTCGGGGCAAAGGTTGAAACGGAATGAGTTGAGATATGCGATTTTGTCGTTTTTATAGTCGTTTCGCATCCTGTCATCATTGTGGCGGAAGTCTGACGGATAAGACAGAGGAGCCACAGACTCCACCATATCCGCCATCAGTGCACGGTCTCCGAAATAGTCGTAACGGCAAATGAATGCACAAAAGTGCTCTCTGTTGGTCAAGCGTGAGCAGTTATATTGCTCTACAAAAGTCTTTATTTCTGCATGTGTGGCTAATGGAGAAAAATTATCAACTATCCAATAAGGGAAACGGATATAATTGTCAGAATTGTCGCGGTCAAAACCGATTGTTAAATCAGGGGCGAATGCCTGATGGTGTATATCAGCAAATTGTGCCCAATGAGAATATGGAACATGAACGTTTTCGGCAATGTAAAGCAATCTATGTTGATGTCTATTCCACTTGATGATTTCAGGATATGTGTTTACTGTGAAACATGCAATGCTTGAAGGGCAAGAATAGCCAATTCTTTGTGTTATGAAATCAGGTATCCATGTGTCGTTTGCCCCATAGCGACGTATCCCCTGATATATGGGACGTTTATAATCCGTGTATG
>DLLA01000189.1:818-1544 GCA_002479035.1 Bacteroidales bacterium UBA7574
GTGTATGCACTTTTGCACACATGCTTGATGTGTTGTATAGTCTGCTTAATGTCTTTCATTTGTTCTGCGTTTTAGTCCTTGTGAGATATTTTGAAATAGCACCTTGGGGCATTTGATGAGTGTCATAATCATTGCGCTGAACATGTGCAGGTACTGATGTTCGTGCTTATAGGCAAACAGCAGGCTTACCCATACCCAATCGGTATGCCGCAGGTCATTACTGATGTCAGCATATTGCGGAGGAAGAATGTCGGCAATAGCATTACATATAGTGCGATGTGCTTTGGCACGACCTACACGGTCGCAAGTATGTGTGACAGATGTCGGGTTTATGCGATAGGCAGTAGTGACCTGATTCAGATAATAGAAGTCACCAAATGTGTGCAGGATTATCCACAAAGTCCAATCTCCTAAATACGCATTAGCCGTATGTGCCTGCATTCTCCGTATATCTTGTTGATGTTCATTACGATACACAACGGATGCGGTAGGGTAGGCGTGCTGCGGTGTCCCGAAAAAATCGCGTAGTGTATATCTGCCTTCGATACTATCTTTGACTATATCACCTCGCTTGGGGATTATTACATTGCCGTTGTTATCTACCACAGAAGTGTCTGTGACTACTGCCATTAGCGTGGTGTCAGACTCCAATATATCAATTTGCTTCTGTAGTTTGCGGGGGTCTGTCCAATAGTCGTCACCTTCGCACATAGCGATGTACTTGGC
>DLLA01000189.1:1583-6745 GCA_002479035.1 Bacteroidales bacterium UBA7574
TTCATAATGCGACCGAGAGAGCCGTCCGACTTGGAGTATTGGTTTTCGGTCTCGTAGATAGGGCGTATGATGTCGGGGTACTTGGCAGCATACTCACGGATAATGTCGGCAGAGTGGTCCGTGGAGGCGTCATCATGAACAATAGCCACATAGGGGAAATCAGTCTGCTGCATGACAAAGCCTTCGAGACAATCACGGAGATAGGGTTCGTGGTTGAAGACAAGGCATTTGATGGCTACCAATGCCTGTGGAATGTGAGTATCCGTCATAACAAAAACACATTAGGTTTGTGACGCCTAATGTGCTTAGTCTATGCACGTATGTCTGCCAAACGTATATGCAGATATACAAAAAACGCGGACTTTGCTATTGCTTGTTCCGCGTTTCGAGGCCTTCGCATTGCCTATCAGATTGAACAAGCAACGCGGAGCCCACGCAGAATATGCATACGCCATATACAATTATGTATCAGGGCGGATATAATCCAACCTCTACATAATGCATACAACGAGATAATACATATCCCAAGGGACATCCATCATTGCCATGTTTTGAATCTGATTTCTGAAAGTTGCGAAGTTTCGAAACGCCAAAACAAAGCGTGATTAGACGCCTTTATTATTAGTTCGCAAGTCCCACCCGTAGCGCAGGCACCCCGATAGCAGACTAACGCTGTGCGAACAGCCCTGCGTGGGCTTTGCAGGTGCAAAGGTAATACTTTTTTATCATTTGTGCAATAAAATTGTGGTTTGTGGTCAGGGCTGCGGCATAAAAACAACTGCATTATTGTATAATTTCGGTAGGTAAGACTATTCCCAGACAAGATGTGTCGTATTTAATAACGCGAGATGATAAGGAGTTCTACTCAGCCCACAGGGCTTCATGTCGCTGCGGCACTCAGTGTGCTGCGCACACCTGCCTTACGCTTCACGTCCCCACAAACAGCGCAAAGTCATTCAGTTTGTGCCAAACTGCTCGCGGACGAGAGAGCACCCCATTTCGCCCGCGGACGAGGGCGTCCGCGTCCACGACCATTATGAAAAACGACATAAAAAAGAGACTGCCTACACTTGTTAGACAGCCTCACAGATGTGGAGCACAGGAGACTCGAACTCCTCACCTCAACAATGCCATTGTTGCGCTCTACCAGATGAGCTAGTACCCCGATAGTGTCAGATGTATGTCAGATATGTGCCAAATGTGTGTCAGATGGCGATGCTGCAGCCGACTGACAGGTTGATTTTTTGGTTGCCCGCCTCGCGGATGGGGCGTATGAGATTGTCGGCGTTCACATCCCAAGTGTTGAGCATGGTGTGTGCAAACGCCTGTACAGCATAGCCGTTCATATTCCACTGCTTTTGCAGTTTGAGGCCTATCAGATTGACAGCAAAATCGCCTTGGTAGCCCGTGTACATACTTTTGGCGGGTGTCATACCGAGACGTGCAGCGAGTGTCCAGTCGTGGGTGAGATTGAAGTCGTAGCCCAGTTCGATATAGGTGGAGTAGGCGCGTTTGAGTTCGCCGTCCACAAGGTATCCATCGCGCCCGAAAGTGCGGCATGCGACGAGGATAGTGAGCGGGAGTCGGTCGCTGACACGGTAGGAAAGACGCCATTCACCTGTGGTACCTCCTCCGCCCGGGGCGTGGTTGCCCATATCGAAATAGCGTGAGCGTGTGCCGTCGGCATAGCGGTCGAAATAGTACATGTGGAGGTAGTAGATTTGCAGTCCCCACCGGCTGAAGCCGATAGACAGGTCCACCTCGGGGTTAAAGCCGCTGAAAGCCCAGTCGGTAGCCCCGATATTCCACCACATATTGACGAAGAAACCTCCATAACCCACGGTGGCATCTGCTTGAATGCTCGGTCCGCCCACGTACAGGCCACGCCAGATATAGTTGGATGTGAAGGCTGCCGATGCGCCCCACGTGAAGCCGACATGCTTGGGGTATGTGTCAAGCCAAGGGTTGGCATCGGGTGTGCCTGCGGAGGGCTCCTGCTGCTCGGCTATGGAGAGTGATTCTTCCATGGTTTGTGCCATGCATGGGAGTCGTGAAGCACATAGGAGTGCCAAACTGATAGCACTGAGACGCAAAAGCGATGATATGCGAGGTGTGTTCATGACATTTTGTATTAGACGGCACAAAGGTACACAAAATCGTTGGTTCGTGCAAGGTTGGGGTAGAAAAAAGCATCAGTCACGGTGGAAGAGGATACTGCTGTCCCCGTAACTCAGAAAGCGGAAATCGTGGCTGAGGGCGTAGTCGTATATCGTGTGCCAATCACCGCCCACAAAGGCACTGACCAGCAAGAGCAACGTGGACTTGGGCTGATGGAAGTTGGTAATCAACTGATTGACAACGTGGAATATATATCCCGGTTCTATCATGATTTGGGTTTCAGCATGCAGGGTATCCTGTCCTGTACGCTCCAGATAATCCACTATCGCCTGCAATGCATCGTGCGTGGTGAGGGTGTGGGGCTTGGTGTATGGAATGAACTGTGGCACATGGAGTTCGCCTGTATGCTGCGCCTCGTTCTGCGTCTGTTGTTCCTTATTGTCACGTAGCATTTCCCCGATGAAATAGAGACTTTCAAGGGTGCGCATACTGGTGGTGCCGACGGCTACGATGTGCCCTAAGTGGCTGATAATATCCACAATAGCCTGCCGCGGCACTGCTATAATCTCCGTATGCATGGTATGCTCGTTGGCATCAGCGGTCTTCACGGGCTGGAAGGTGCCTGCGCCTACGTGCAGGGTGAGTTCGGTGGTCTGTATGCCGCGGGCACGGAGGTCGTTCAAGACCTCATCGGTGAAGTGGAGCCCTGCTGTCGGTGCCGCCACTGAACCCTTGATACGCGAATAGACGGTCTGGTAGGTCGTCTTGTCGCTCTCTTCCGTCGGGCGGTTGAGATAGGGCGGGATAGGCAGTTCGCCCACTGCGTCAAGGATTTCGGCAAAAGAAACAGACCCTGCGCTCCCGACTCCCCCTAACCCCCTCAAAGAGGGGGAATTCGTATCGGGTGTGCTCCATGTGAATGTGACTTCATAGGTGTTGCCTGCCTGTGCGCCACGCTCCGCATTCAAAACTATTGTCTCCCCCGTTCCGCGAAGGGTGGTGGTGAGGTGCAATGCCCCTGATTTCCACTTCTTTGCGTTGCCTATCATGCACTTCCACGTGCAGCCGGTGCTGCTACCCAGCGACAGTTGGTAGTCATGCGGGCGCAGGGGCTCCAGGCAGAACACCTCTATTCGCGCACCTTGTGCGGGCGCATGCGGGTCAGAGGTTGTGGGGGCGTCCTTGTGGAAGACCAACCGCGCCTGAATCACACGGGTGTTGTTGTACACCAGCAGCGACCCCGCAGGGATATAGTCCCCCACGTGGTAGAACACGTCTTCGGACACATGTCCGTCCTTGTAAACCAACAACTTGCTATGGTCTCGCTGCGCCAACGGATACTTGGCAATCCGCTCGTCGGGCAACGGGTAGTTATATTCGTCAATCAGTATCTGCTTCATCGTTTGTCTGTCTTGTGGGGACGCGGTGTCCTGTTATCCCGCGCGAATGGTTTGCGGTCACCGGGCTTGCGTGCAAAAGGTTTCTTGTCGCCATCATCCCGTCTGCCGCGCGGCTTGAAATCGCGCTTGTTCCTGTCCTGTTTGAAGTCCTTGCGCTTGTTTTCCTGGTCGGCAAAACGCGGTTTCGTATCCTTGGGGTGGTCTTTCTTCCACTCCTTATGCTCACCCTGAAAGAGTTCGTATTGGTTGAACAGGCACTCCAACTCGCCGTTCATCAATCGTATCCGCTTGCTCGGCTTCAAACCGATGCACTTCAGCGCGTCCTCGTTGCTCGATATTATCCATGCAGTAGCCCCGCTGAACTGGTGTTTGAGGGCGGTACCCATGTCCTGATACAGGCGCAGCACGTCTTTGTCCTGCGACAGACGTTCTCCGTAGGGGGGATTCATCATCACCAGTGCCCCGTTGGTGTCGCGGTCGGCAAGGCGCAACTCCTCGATACGTATCTGCCGCACCTCGATGTCGTGCTGCAGGCTCGCCGACTGGATGTTCTTGAGTGCTGTCTGCACGGCGTAATAACCTGCGTCAGAACCGTATATCTTGTGCATGAAGGGACGCTCACGGCTGTCATCGTTGTAGATGTCCTCAAACAAATCACGGTCGAAATCCGCCCATTTCTCAAAGGCAAAGCCCTTGCGGTAGATGCCGGGGGCGATGTTGCGGGCGATGAGGGCTGCCTCTATCAGCAGCGTGCCCGACCCGCACATAGGGTCGTAGAAATCGCCCTGACCATGCCAGCCCGCCAGCAGGAGCATACCTGCTGCCAGAGCCTCATTGATAGGGGCTTCCGTATTGGCAACGCGGTAACCGCGCTTGTGCAGGCTGTCACCCGAACTGTCCAGCGAGATAGTCACGGTCTCGGCGGCGATATGCACATTCAGACTGAGGTCGGGACTGGTGAGTTTCACGCTCGGGCGTTTCTGCTCGCGCTCCATCCAGTAGTCCGCAATGGCGTCTTTCACGCGATAGGTGACGTATTGCGAATGGCGGAAAGTGTCCGAATACACGGTAGCGTCAATGGCAAAACCCGTCTTGAGCGTCATATATTGGCTCCAGTCTATTTGTTTGGCGTGCTCATACACCGCGTCTGCATCTTTGGCACGGAACGTAGCAATAGGCACCAGCACGCGCGATGCAGTGCGCAGACACATATTGGCGGTGTATAGCAACCGCTTGTCACCCGTGAATGACACCGCACGCCGCTCTATCTGCACATTGTTGGCACCTAACTCCACCAACTCTCCTGCCAGCACCTCTTCAAGTCCCTTGAAGGTCTTGGCAAGCATTTGAAACTCTTGATTCATCCTTGTAGAAAATAACGTACAAAGGTACTGCTTTTTTCGCAGACAGGCAATATGAGGGATTAAGAATTAAAAATGAAGAATTAAGAACGGGTTTGCCAAAACAAGGGAAAAGTGGTACCTTTGTGGGCGTAAGAAGTGTGTCTGATTAATGGTAGGACTATGAACAGTTTTGGCAAGAAAGTGGTTTTTACCTCGTTTGGTGAGTCGCACGGCCGCGCGATAGGCGGTGTGCTGGACGGTGTGCCTGCGGGAATAGCGATAGATATGTCGCTGATACGCA
>DLLA01000202.1:0-9467 GCA_002479035.1 Bacteroidales bacterium UBA7574
ACCTTGGAGGAGATGGCACCCGCCATTGAACGTGCCTACAAGGAGGGCAACGAGGTGATTTGTGAGGCATTTATGAAGGGCGTAGAGATAACCTGCGGGGCATACAAGACGCACGACAAGGCAGTGGCTTTCCCTATCACCGAGGTGGTGACCAAGCACGAGTTCTTCGACTACGACGCCAAATACAACGGGGCGGTTGAGGAGATAACGCCTGCACGTATTCCTGATGAGGTGCGCGATAAGGTGCAGGCACTGACATTGCATATATACGACATTCTGGGCTGCAACGGTATTATCCGGGTGGACTACATATTGACAGAAGGCTGGACGATTAACCTGCTGGAAATCAACACAACACCCGGTATGACCCCCACCTCGTTTATCCCACAGCAAGTGCGTGCCGCAGGGTTGGAGATGAGAGATGTACTTACGGACATCATTGAAAATTAAGAATGATGAATTAAGAATTGCAAGATTCGTCTAATTCCCACATTATGAAAGATATAGAGCAAGAAATAAAGAAACTGAATTGGAACCGCGAGCCCAGAGGACTTTACGAACCTATCGGGTACACCTTGGAGAGCGGCGGCAAGCGTTTGCGCCCGCAGTTGGCAATGCTTGCCTCCGAGATATTCGGCGGCAAGGACGAGGATGTGCTTCCCGCAGCCTTGGCGTTGGAAGTGTTTCATAATTTCACGCTTTTGCATGACGATGTGATGGACCGTGCCGATGTACGTCGCGGACGCCCTACGGTGCATGTGCGTTGGAATGACAATACAGCCATCCTCTCCGGCGACCAGATGCTGATAGAGGCATACAAACTGCTATCGGGGGTCCCTGCGGAGAAGTTGCCCGAGGTGCTGCGATTGTTCAACAAGATGGGCACAGAGATATGCGAGGGGCAACAGTATGACGTGGATTTCGAGGGCAAGGAAGATACGACCATTGAGGACTACCTGATGATGATTCGCCGCAAGACTTCCGTCTTACTGGCTACCGCCCTGCAGACAGGTGCCTACATCGCAGGGGCTGACGACAAAGCACAAGACGCTCTGTATCAATATGGTATCAACTTAGGATTGGCATTCCAGATACAAGACGACATCCTTGACTGCTGGGGCGACCCTGCTACTTTCGGCAAGGCAATAGGCGGCGACATTGTGTGCAACAAGAAGACATACGTACTGCTCACAGCACTGAAAATGGCAGACTCCGCTACCCGTTTGGAATTGGAGCATTGGCTGCAAGCCATACATGCGCCCAAAGAAGACAAGATATTGGCTGTCACTGAGTTGTACAACCGCCTTGGTGTACGCAAAGTCTGCGAAGAGGTGGTGGAACAATACACCCGCCAAGCACTGGAGTGCCTCAACACCCTTCCTCAGAATGAGGGTACCCAAGCCCTACGCGCCTTAGCCGATAAAATGGTAAAAAGGAGAAAATAGAGACTCCCCAGCCTCTCCAAAGGAGGGGCTTAGCGGGGCAAGTGAAGCAAGTCCAACAAGACTAACAGCAACCAATGTACAACAACAAATAAACTATCCCAAATGCCTTATCGTCGATTACCAAAAACAGACAAAGCACGTTTGAGAGCCCTGCAGCGGGCGGTACAACGTGCCGGAGAAGCGGATTTCAACAACCAACCCATCAAATACCACACCCTGAGCGAGGCACAGCGTTTCCTCATGCAGTTCGAGAACCAGGTGGCGCAATATCATGCCAACTTCGATACGAAAGTGTCTGCCAACAAGCAATACAGGCATAAGGTACACAACGCACGCATGTATATCTCGCACTTCATTCAGGTGCTGAACCTTGCTGTGATTCGCGGTGAGATTAAGCGCAGCCAAAAAGAGTTGTACAAGTTAGACCCCACCAACACCACCCTACCTGACCTCTCGACAGAGGAAAGCCTGTTGGAATGGGGAAAGAATATCATCGAAGGCGAACAGCAACGCACCGCACAAGGCGGATTCCCCATATACAATCCCGCCATCAACAAGGTGCAGGTGCACTACGATATTTTCAAAGAAAACTACACCACCCACAACCTGCACAAAAAGACACACACTCGTGTGTATGAGGACATTGAGACTATGCGTAAGGATGCGGACAGGATACTCTTGGATATATGGAACCAGGTGGAAGCATTCTACCACGACGAACTGCCATACGCGCGTCTGCAGAAGTGCAAGGAGTACGGGCTCATCTACTACTACCGTACCGGTGAGGCATTGATTACGCCCGAGACAGACAAAGAGATACAAGAGCAAATGCGCCGGCAGACTACCCTTGAATGGTCTGAGAAGGGAGAATGACCTGTTTCAGGCGTTTGTCACGACGTTCGGTAGGCACTTTCTCTACCAACTGGAAGTCATACCCTACTCCCACCAATGTGGAGTGACGGTGCTGTGGCAGGAAACGGTCATAGTACCCGCCACCACGCCCGAGACGGTTGCATTGCTTGTCGAACGCCACGCCCGGAATCAGGATAAGGTCTATCTTGCCCGTGTAGGGTTCCGTCTGTGGTTCGGGAATGCCGAACTTACCCCGTTTCATCAAGTCATTACCGCGATAGGGGCAAGCATCCATCATCTTCTTGTGGGTGACAGGAAAGAGAAACGTCTTCTCGTGCTTGTATTTCTTCACAAGTGCCAACAGACTGATTTCATTATGAATAGGGTAATACAGCAGCACTGTCTTTGCCCCGATGAAGCACGGTTGCTGCTCCAGCCGCTCCACCACACGGGCAGACGATTCCTGCACCTGCTCCTGCGTAAGCATACGGCGTTTCTGATTCAGCAACTCACGCATCTCCGACTTCTCTCTGCGAATACGATTGTGAGGAAGCAGTTGCAACAAATCACGGATGTTAGTCTCAAAAAGCATATTTATCACGGAAAAACAACGCAAAATTACTGCTTTATTTGCATATCTGCAAAAATGGCACTAACTTTGTACGAGTTTTCTGATATGAAGCGACTTCTATACATAATGCCCCTGCTCTTGCTCCTGCTCGCAAGTTGTCAAGAGAAGACGACGGAGACCACCTCCTCCTACGCTGAGATTACAGCCTTCACTTTTGCCACCGATACCGCTAATCCGGGGCTGACTGCCGCTACCTACAAGGTAGAGCAACGCACCGACACAGGGTATATATATAATAAGGACAGTCTGACTTTCGGTACCCGCTTGGACAGCGTCGTGCCGCGTTTCACGTACAAGGCTACACCTGCTTCCGTCACCATCGTTCTCCCTGACACTTCCATTGTTGCGACAGGCACGGACACTGTGGATTTCAGCCGCGAACCAATCTTCGTGCATGTCAAATCCTCGGACTTGACTAACGAGAAGTGGTACCAACTGATGTTCACCGTCCACCAAGTGGACCCCGACCTGTACGTATGGACACGCCTTACCGAGCGTATCTTCACCCGCACGTGTGACATGCAGGCGTTCTATGTCAACGGACAACTGGTATTATTCACCAACGACGGTATATCCACCGAAGTCTATACCTCGTCCGATGGCTCGGTATGGGCAAAGGGCAATGTAGCCGGACTTCCCGCCAACTGCCGTGTGCGCAATATCCTGCAACTCGGCAGCACCCTCTATTACGCAGACGGCGACTACCTCTACACTTCCACCGACATCACCACGTGGACTGCCAACGACTATAGCAGCCGTACCTATTCCTTTGTCAATATGCTGGTGGCTTTCGACAACAAGGCTTGGTGTATATTACGCGACCGCAGCACAGACCAACTGCTCTTGGGCTGTACCCAACATGACAGCATTCTGCCCTCGCAACCCGTGTATGGTCTGCAAGGCAACAGCAATATCCTTCCCGAAGACTTCCCTGTGAGCGACTTCGCAGCCCTCTCGTTTGCAGCCAGCAGTGAGCGTCCGCGTGCTATGATTATAGGCGGACGGGCCGAAGACGGCACTCCGCTCAACACCCGCTGGAACCTCGAGTATGAGATGTCAGCAGGCTACAGAATCAAGAATTTCTCTATCGAACAACCTGATTTTCATTCTCTTACAGGCATATCGGTAATACAATATGACAACCATCTGGTTATGTTCGGCGGTATAGACAACGACCTCACATGGCGTACATCCATGCTCTTCTCCGATGATGAGGGTATGAATTGGTACGTACCCGATACAGCCCACAACCACCTGCCCGACACCTACGGACAACGCCAGAAACAGACCGCCGTAACAGATGCGCACAACAACATCTATCTCATTGGAGGTCAGTCATTTACAGAAACATTCAGCGATGTGTATCGCGGATATTTAACTTCCATAGATTGGTAATGCACATGGATACTATACAGGAGATTCGCAAACCCATACAACAAGAGTTTCGACAGTACGAACAAGCCTTTGCGGATGCTCTCCAATCCGATAACAAACTTCTATCCGAAGTATTAGACTATATCCACTCCAAGCGCGGCAAACAACTGCGTCCTATACTCGTATTGCTGTCGTCTGCCGTATGCCGGGGTATCACTGAAAAGACCATTCAAACCGCTGTGGCTTTGGAACTGATGCACACAGCCTCTCTCATTCACGACGATGTGGTGGACGATTCCCCTCTGCGCCGTGGCAATGAGGCAGTACATACCCGTTGGAGCAACAAGATTGCCGTGCTCGTGGGAGATTATATGCTCGCGCAAGTGATTGACATACTGGCGGGCGTGCACAACACTACCATCCTCAATACGGTAGCCGAGATGGGAGAGGCACTCTCGTCGGGCGAACTGCTGCAACTGCATACAGGACAGTCTATGTGGATTTCCGAGCAACAATACATGCGTATTATCGAACAGAAAACCGCCTGTCTCTTTGCCGCCTGCAGTGCTGCCGGTGCTGCCAGTTCAGGGGCTACTTCCCGCCAAATCACCGCGCTCAGACAGTACGGACTGCAACTCGGGCTATGCTTCCAACTCAAAGACGATGTGCTTGATTTCTCTGACATTGAGGATATCGGCAAGCCTACCATGAATGACATTCGTGACGGGAAAGCCACCCTGCCCCTGCTCATATCCCTGCAGCGTGCCGGCAAGGAAGAAGCGGATTCTATTCGTGATTTGGCAGAAGGGCTGGCGCAGAATGCTCCTCATATTGATGCTTTCGAGGCGGAACAGGAAATAAAATCGTTCGTCCTGCGTTATGACGGCATCCGCTATGCCCATCAAGAGATGCAAAAACACCGCAGACGTGCCATAGAAGCACTTGCGATGTTCCCCGATAACCGTTACAAGAACAGTTTGATGACGCTATTGGATTATGCCATCAACCGCGTCTATTAGTTGCTGCTGCACCTTTTCATCCGACGCTGCACGCACCACGTCATCAAAGAAAGCGCACAACAATAGTCTGTACGCCGTTTCCCTGTCTATACACCGTTGCTGCATATAGAATATCGCAGACTCGTCCAACTGCCCTGTGGTAGCCCCATGGTTGGCTTTCACATCGTCGGCGTATATCTCCAACTGCGGTTCGGTGGTCATCATGGCACTGCGCGACAAGAGTATATTGCGGTTGGTCTGATATGCTTCCACCTTCTGCGCATCGGGCAGTATTTTCAGTTCACCTCTAAAGGAACCGCGCGACTCATTATCCAGCACATATTTGAACAACTGCGAGGAATAGCCCCCGCCCACATTGTGCAATACGCGCGTCAGCGTATGCACCTCCTGTTTGCCACGGACGATTCCCATGCCATACAACTCCGTATGACAACCTTTGCCATTCTGCTCCACCACTATTGTGGAACACCATGTACCGTCAGCCGCAGTCTCGGGCAGGCAAATCACGTGCAAGCGCAGCGTAGAACCCTCTTCCTGCACGATATGCCAATCCACATCGGGCTCGTTGATGAGTACCCATTCGCGCGTCTCGCCACTATGTAAAATTATCTCTTTCGTCATGAAATCAATGCTTAATCGTTGGTGGTTGGTTATAGGATAGTGGTAGGTTGCTACTCGTTGAGGAATGCATAGCCCTTCTCCTCCAACTCCAAAGCCAACTCTTTGCCTGCGGTACGTACAATCTGCCCATGCGCCAACACATGCACAAAGTCGGGCACGATATAGTCCAACAGACGCTGATAGTGCGTAATCACAATGGATGCCGTGTGCGGGGTCTTGAGTTTGTTGACTCCCTCAGCCACAATGCGCAGTGCATCAATATCCAAGCCGGAGTCTGTCTCGTCGAGTATGGACAGGCAGGGCTCCAACATCGCCATCTGGAATATCTCATTACGCTTCTTCTCACCTCCCGAGAATCCTTCGTTCACTGAGCGGGAGGTCAGTTTGTTGTCCATGCCGACCAAGGCTTTCTTCTCGCGCATTAAACGCAAGAACTCCGTTGCCGACAGCGGTTCCTCACCCTTGTATTGGCGTTTCTCGTTCACCGCGGTGCGCAGGAAGTTCACCATTGACACTCCGGGAATCTCCACGGGGTATTGGAACGACAGGAACAACCCTTCGCGTGCCCGTACTTCGGGTGCCATTTCCAACAAGTTCTTTCCGTTGAAAGTCACCTCACCTTCTGTCACCGTGTAGGCAGGATTGCCCACCAGCACATTTGACAATGTCGATTTGCCTGCGCCATTCGGCCCCATTATCGCGTGTACCTCGCCCTCATTGATGGTCAGATTGACTCCGCGAAGTATCTCTTTGCCTGCTATAGAGGCGTGTAAATTCTTTATTTCCAGCATATTACGTTCATCACAGTCTCGCCGACTGCCTTTAATGTTTGTTTGTTGATATTGCGCATATCATCACGCTGCGTATGCCACCAATCGGGAAATCCTGTTTCTACATTCACCTTATAATCAATGATATCCACGCACGGGATGTCTGCTATCGTGTTCACATAGTAGTGGTCGTCCACAATGGGGTACGAACTCTGCCGCGTAAAATACCGCCCGTGTCCTAACGAGTGTGCCATACGCCAAATGCGCTCCATATACGACTGTGCAAAGTGCATAGAGTAGTACTCCTGCGGGAATGTGGCAGAGGGGTCTCCCACCATATCCAACAATATACCATACTGATAGTCAGTACGTTTGTCTTTGGCAGTCTGCTTGTATCGCGTTGCCCACAACTGACTGCCAAGGCACCACGTGTTCTCTCTCTCTGTCCCCGTATAGTGGGTCGGGGTCCCCATATCTTCGCAATCAAACAGCACAATATCCACCGACGGGAATATGGCAGTAGTGCGCAAGGTCTGCAACTGCCGCGCTATCTCCATCAACACCCCCACCCCACTGGCACCATCGTTGGCACCCGGCACAGGCTCAAAGCGGTCTGCATAGTCCTCTTCCTCATCACACCAAGGACGGCAATCCCAGTGCGCGCACAGCAAGACTGCCTTTTGACCTTTATCTGTTCCCTCAATATGCGCTACGATATTGCGCACAGGCTGCATATTACCCTGATAATCAGGCATTACACCCTGTTGTTCTTCGACGCGCAATCCCCACAACGTGAGTTGCTCCACCATCCAATCGCGGCACTCTGCGTGTGCCTCAGTCCCCGGCACCCGTGCCCCGAAATCCACCTGCCGCTGTATGTACAGATAGGCAGAGTCCGCCGAGAAAGGCACCCGCTCATTCACAGTCTGAGTAGCAGAGTGCGGCTTTCCGCCGCACCCTACTACACTACTCATCAGGGCAAAGCCCCATGCTAATCCTATGAGTTGTCCTTTTCTCACACTATATCTAATATGTATATCAGTGGATATTCAGTTCGCTCACCGAGCGATGTTCCTGAATAGCCAGTATGGTCTCTGCAATCGGAGCCGCCAAGGATACCGTCTTCACTTTGGGGCAACGGCTGGAATCAAACGGAATGGAATCGGTGAATACCAGTTCCTCCAACTCAGAGTCCATGATTCGTTTGCAAGCCTCACCCGACATCAGTCCGTGCGTGACCAGTGCACGTACCGAAAGGGCACCTTCCTCCTTCATCACTTTTGCGGCTTTGCACAAGGTGCCTGCCGTGTCGGCAATATCATCGATAATCACCACATTCTTGCCCTTGACGTCACCCAACACGCGCATTTCCGACACTTGGTTGGCTTCCGGACGATGTTTGTAGCATATCACCATAGGCACCTCCGCGCCTGTGCAGGCGTGCAACTTCTTGGCAAATTCGGCAGCCCGTTTGCTACCTCCCACATCGGGTGACGCCACAATCAGGTTCTCCAACTGCAGCGCCTCGACATAGGAAGCCAACACATTGGCACCATACAAGTGGTCCACAGGGATGTCGAAGAAACCCTGTATCTGGTCAGCGTGCAAGTCCACCGTGATTACGCGGTCGGCACCTGCCACCTGCAGCATATTCGCACACAATTTCGCGCCAATCGACACGCGGGGCTTGTCCTTGCGGTCCTGACGCGCCCACCCGAAGTAAGGCACTACGGCTATCACCTTGTACGCACTTGCCCGCCTTGCAGCGTCAATGGCAAGCAGCAACTCCATAAGATTGTCGCTATTCGGACAGGTGGACTGTACCAAATACACCGACTGACCACGAACAGACTCTTCAAAACTAACGGCAAACTCACCGTCAGAGAATCGCGCCACGTTCATTTTACCAAGCGTGCACCCTAAATGCGCGCAAATACGCTGAGCGAGCACCTCGCCCTTAGACCCCGCAAAAACTTTGTACGGACTGGCTTCTACTATCATTGAATTAAAATATTGGATGTTGCACTTCACTATCTCCGGCACACTCCGATATCCACAACTCTTACGGAGTGCAAAGTTACAACTTTTCGCTGATATGCGCAAACAAAACAATCGGGGGAGGACAGTCGTTTTTTCAACCCTGTTTTTTGAAATACTGCCGGTAGGTTTCGAGGAACCTCTGGACGGCATCGGCTATGCCTCCGTAGAACTCACCTCCCGAGGCATTGGCGTGTCCGCCTCCGCCGAAAATCTCGTGTGCAAAGACGTTGACCGGTCTGTCGCCCTGACTGCGCAAGGAAATTTTCACCTTGTTCTTGCAGCCATCAGCCAACGCGACTTCGGAGGGGTTGACCTTGTCTTCGCGCATGAAGCAGGAGTAGTACACGTCCTTGATTTGCAGTGGCAGATTGACGATGCCCTCGGCATCGCCCGACTGGAAGTTGAACTTATACAACTCCTTTCTGCTCAGATAGATAAGGGCGGTATGGTACTCGGGGAAGAGGCGCATTTTCTGATACAGGCAGTAGCCCATGAGGCGCATACGGTCGGCGGAATAAGAGTTGAAAACCGCGTTGTACACCGCGTCCTTGTCCACACCCTGCGCCACCAACTGCCCGACAATCTCGTACATCTCGGGGTAATTGGAATTGAAAGAGAAGTTGCCCGTGTCGGTCATCATGCCCGTATAGAGGCATGTGGCGGCGTCGAGGGATAGTAGTTGAGAGTTGAGGGTTGAGTGTTGAGTGTTGAGTGC
>DLLA01000202.1:9529-10184 GCA_002479035.1 Bacteroidales bacterium UBA7574
TTGAGAGTTGAGGGTTGAGTGCAGTGGAGTGCGGAGAGTTGATAGATAAGCCTGTACACGAGTTCGCAGGCGGAAGGGGAATCCGAGTAGGAGATAATGACATCGGCAAAGTCAGACGGGTGCAAATGGTGGTCAATCAGCAGTTTAGGGCAGGCGAGGGTGAGCATCTTGTCGCCCAATGTGCCTATGCGTTTGGGCTCATTGAAGTCGGTACATATAATAAGGTCTGCCGCATCCAACAGGGCATCCGCCTCTGCGGTCTGCTTCTCGTACACCACGACCTGTTGCGCTCCCGGCATCCACATCAGGAAAGAGGGGAATGTGTTCGGCACCACCACATCGGCCGATTTGCCCAAGCCGCGCAGGTAGTGCATCATACCCAGGCTGCTTCCCATGGCATCTCCGTCGGGGGACATGTGGGTGAGAATGACAATGTTGGCGGCACCTTGAATGAGCCGCTGCGCGGCAGTTACCTGCTCTGTGGTCAGTTTGTCGGTCATAGTCGAATACGTTAATCCGCTACAAAGTTACAACATCTTTTACACATTCGCAAATGCCTGCGCAGAAACAATAAAAGACATTAACAAAGAATAACAAATAGCGTCACAACCGCCGCTAATCCACCCGAAATGATTAGTACAATCACATACTAATT
>DLLA01000129.1:0-1818 GCA_002479035.1 Bacteroidales bacterium UBA7574
CACATCGGCATCGGTAGCGATAATCACCTTGTTATACCTCAATTCATCGAGTCCGTCCTCTATGTTGAGTGCCGACTGCAGGCAGTTGAACTCCTCATTCTCATACACCACCGATTTGCTCAATCCATAAGAATTCAACGGCTTCCCTCGCAGCGAGAACACCGCCTGTGTGCGCACATCGCGGCTCTTGGTGATAGACCCCGACGCCGACAGACCCTCGGTGATGAAGATACTGCTCTCCTGCCGTAGGTCGTCATCTGCATCTTTTGCCGATTTCACCGGCTTCGTGTCGTTGAAATGCACCTGGCAATCGCGCAGTTTCGGGTTGTTGAGCAGGTTCTTTTTGGCGCGTTCCCGTGCGGCTTTCGTCACACCCGCTATCGCCTTGCGCTCTTTCTCCGAGTCCTGTATCTTCTGCAGCATCACCTCTGCCACCTCAGGGTGCTTGTGGAGGTAGTTATCCAACTGCTGTTTTACAAAGTCGTTCACGAACTTGTTCACCGACAAGCCGCCCTCGGGAGACATATCCTTGGAGCCCAACTTCACCTTCGTCTGGCTCTCGAACACAGGCTCCGACACGTTGATGGCAATCGCTCCCACTACGCCGTTGCGTATGTCGCTCAGGTCCAAGTTCTTGTTGTAGAACTCCTTAATCGTGCGTCCTATCGCTTCGCGGAACGCTGCCTGATGGGTACCGCCCTGGATAGTGTGCTGTCCGTTTACAAACGAGTAGTACTCCTCGCCCGTCTGGTTGGTGTGCGTCAGCGCAATCTCTATGTCTTCACCCGAGATATGAATAATCGGATACAGCGGTTCCACCGTCATATTGTCGGTCAGCAGGTCGAGCAATCCGTTCTTCGAGGAGAATTTCTTGCCGTTATACACCAACGTCAGACCCGTATTCAGATACGCATAATTGCGCATCAAAGTCTCGATGAAATCAGGGCGAAAGTGGTAATTCTCGAATAGTCCGCGCGAGTTGTCCGGCACGAACTCTATCAGCGTTCCGCGTTTCTCCGGTCCGTCATACACTTGCACATCGGTGTCCGACACCAAATGACCTTGGTGGAACTCTGCCCTGCGCGTCTTCCCGTCGCGGAACGACTGCACCACAAAGTCCATACTCAGCGCATTCACCGCCTTCGTACCCACACCGTTCAAGCCCACCGACTTCTTGAATGCCTTGGTATCGTACTTGCCGCCCGTGTTCAGCAGCGACACAGCCTCCACCATCTTCCCGAGCGGAATACCACGGCCATAGTCACGCACACGCACCCTCTCCCCCATGCTCTCGTCTGTGGCAGAGACGGGCATCACGCTCACCTCAATCATTTTGCCTTCGCCCATGCGGAACTCGTCAATCGAGTTGTCCACGGTCTCCTTGATGAGCACGTAGATACCGTCGTCCGAATGGCTGCCATCGCCCAGTTTACCGATGTACATACCCGGACGGCGGCGGATATGTTCGCGGTCGTCAAGGTGGACAATGTTGTCGTCATTGTAGGCACTGGGTGCTTGATACGTCTCTTCTGCCATAGCATTTTATGTGTTTGTGTGCGGTCTGTCCGCCCATGTTAAGCCTGCAAAGTTACGCAAAAATCTCGGAGTATGCAATGAGTACAAAAAATAAATAGAGGGGGGGCCTCCATACAAATCCTATATAAATCCCACATAAATCTCATACCTATGCCCAAATCTTCCGCTTGGGACCTCGAACGCTCCGCTTTTTAATTCACTTATTTTTACAATTCTGCGCTGTAAACCTCGAATGATTCTTGTACGTTTAGTATGTCATTAGTATGTGATTAGTATGTGATT
>DLLA01000129.1:1875-4749 GCA_002479035.1 Bacteroidales bacterium UBA7574
TATGTGATTAGTATGTGATTGTTCCGTGCATTTCGTACTCATATTACGACAATAAATTATAACAATCCTGCTTTCCAACCGCCATTTGCACAACTCGGAGATTATGATTACCTTTGTGCGCTAATTCTTTTTCCGGCTATGCACAACACCATCTCGAACACTCGTAGCACCCTTATCTACCTGCTGTTTGTAGTCGTCGCCACTCTTTGGATAGGGCTGACGGCAGTCATGCCTGATTTCCTCGACAATCCCGTACATGGTGCCAAGGGGGTTGCCACCATCATCTGCTACATCGGCGCGGTGAGTGTGGTGTCATTCTTCCTGTTGTATGCTGCGGGGCTCAACAAGTACGTGGCGGCTGTCTTTTATCCTCTCTACGGCATTTTGGGAGCGGGTGTATCCTACTATCGGGTGGCATACCGTGTCACCATAACCCCTCTCATTCTCGACTGCGTCTTCCACACCAACCCGCAGGAGGCCATGAGTGTCATATCGTGGCAGATGGTGCTATGGATAGCGATAAATGCTTGTATATCTGTGCTTTTCGTGGTATGGAGATGGCATATCGCCACCCCTAAATACGCCTGTGCGCATGCCATCGGAGCCTTGTTGCTGTTGGTGGGATACTATCATTGCAACGGACGCCTGCACCAAAGTCTCAACCAGCGTTACCCTATGCATATCGTCGAGAGTTTCCGTGTATATCACGACCTGCAGCAGGACCGCCAAAAGGAGCGCACCACGCCATGCTATCTGTGCCGCACGCCACAACCCGACTCTCTGGATATCGTGGTGATATTGGGCGAGAGCATGCGGGCTGACCATCTGCAACTCAACGGCTATCCGCGCGAAACCAATCCGCTCTTGAGCCGGCGGAGCAACGTAGTATCTTTCCCGAATATCTGCTCGCAATACACACATACATTGGCAAGTGTACCCGTGATTCTGACACGGGCAGACACACTGCACCCTGAATATCAATATATGGAAACAAGTTTCGCTGCCATACTGCGACAATGCGGTTATCATACAGCATGGATATCCAATCAGGACATGGGAGAGACTTTTGCACATTTTCCTGCAGAATGTGATACGGCAATATGGGCGAACGCAGGCAAATCCCCCTTTGTGTTTTCGGGGTGGTATGACGAAGAATTATTGCCTTTTATGGACGAACAATTGTCACTCCACAATCCTCGCAACTTGTTGATATTACATTGTATCGGCAGTCATTGGTACTACAATAACCATGTCCCCGAATCTCACAATTATTTCCTGCCTGTCACGGACAATCGCGTGGTGACCAACAACACACGCGAGCAGGTCATCAACTCCTACGACAATACGGCACGTTACGTGGATTTCTTTGTGGATTCCGTGATTCAGCGGCTGGAAGACCGCTGCGCAGTCCTTGTTTATCTCTCCGACCACGGCGAGTCGTTGGGTGAAGACGGCAACTGGTTGCACGCCACAGGAGCCGAGGAAACCAAACACCCTGCTTGTCTTGTCTGGTACTCAGACCGTTACGCACACATATATCCCGAAAAGGTGCAGGCACTACATGAGAATGCTCAGCGCAGATACCTGACTGATTTCATGTTCCATAGCGTACTCTCTGCCGCACAGTTGTATATCCCTGGCGTGGAGGGCTTGGACATCTTCCAATCAGTTCATGATTAGTATCTTGGCGGTTCCGTGTCCCTGACCGTCTTGGGTGTTGCATACTGCCGTATATACACCCGATGCTACACGTTTCCCCGCAGTATTGGTCGCGTCCCAAATGGCTTCGCCACCGTTACCTTGTATCACTTTCACGAGATTGCCCTGTGCATCGGTAATGCGCACTTCCGTGTCCGCCATCAAACCCTTGATGGTGATGTACCCGTAGTAGTTCGGACGCACGGGATTCGGATAGGCATACAATCCGTTGAAATTGTCTTCGGGTTCCACGGCATCGCTCATATACGATACCAACCCCGCACTTGTGCCTATAAACACTTCGCCGGTGCTCTCCTGTATGGCTATTGACAGTATGTTGTCACTCGGCAACAGCGAATTGGCGGTAGTAAAGTGGGCTACTGTTTCCACGTCCCAACCTGCAGTCTCTATCGACCGTTGGATATCCAATAGGAATACGCCGGATGACGCAGTCCCTATCCATTTCCTGTTGGCACCATCCACGGCAATGCAGTTAATCTGCTCATTGTCTAATAGATAATCGCCCAATTGCGTTCCGTCATTGCGCGGAATAACAATGCGCTCGCACGCATTCGACGACGCAAAGTCCACCGAACTCGGTATATGGAATACACCATCCTTGGTGCCTACCCACACCACACCATCACGGTCCTGTGCCAAGGCGCGTACCTCACTGGGCAGTATCTGTTTGCCTTGCTGGTCGTACCATTCTCCGCGGAATGTCACCACATCATCACTTGGGTCGGTTGGGGTTCCGTTGTCTTGCAGCAATATCAGCCCTGCCCCTGCGCGGCAGACAGGTATCCACTTCCATTGCGGGTTGCGGTTGTCTATCATAATCTCTCCGGGGGTTGTCAGGGTCATCAGTTTTCCGTCGGGATACAAGCCGAATGAGTGCCACTTGCCGTCTGGCGACACCACATGCACACTATGCTCCACGCCCGCATTCAGTATCCACAGGTTCCCCTGTTCGTCATATATCGCACCGTCAGTCCTCGTATATAGGTCGGGGGCGGCGGAGATTACTGCCTCCAAGGCACTGTTTGATGCCAGATATAACTTCTTTACCTCTCTCCCTTGCATTTCCCATAGCCCTGTCCCGTAAGTGGTTAGGAAGTAGTGGTCTTTGTCATTGGGGTCTTGTGCCACATTCATTACATCGTATATCGGTTGGTT
>DLLA01000013.1:0-144 GCA_002479035.1 Bacteroidales bacterium UBA7574
ACGAGCCTACCAACCATCTTGACCTGGATATGGTAGCGTGGTTGGAGGACTATCTTCGCCGCTCCACCATCACTCTGCTGCTGGTGACGCACGACCGTTATTTCCTTGACCATGTGTGCACCGACATCTTGGAGATAGACCAAA
>DLLA01000013.1:231-5341 GCA_002479035.1 Bacteroidales bacterium UBA7574
CAATTACGCCTGCTATGTGGAAAAACGGGCGGAGCGGATAGAGGCACAGAACGCGGAGGCGGATAAGTACCGCAACCTCTATCGTACCGAACTCGACTGGATGCGCCGCATGCCGCAGGCGCGGGCGCACAAGGCACAATACAGGATAGACAATTTCTATGAGATTGAGCGTAAAGCCAAGCGTGTGCAGCAGGACGGGGATGTGCGGCTGGCGGTGCAGTCGGGGTATATCGGCAACAAAATTTTTGAAGCCAAGGATGTATGCAAAGCCTTCACTATTCCTCCCCAAGACGAGACGGAAAAGCCACGTACATTGCAGATACTCAATCATTTCTCGTATGTGTTTTCGCGTTATGAGAAATTGGGTATCATAGGCAACAATGGTACGGGTAAATCCACGTTCCTGCGTCTGCTGTTGGGTGAGACAGCCCCCGACAGCGGCCACTTTGATGTGGGCAGTACGGTACGATTCGGCTACTATCGCCAGACAGGATTGCAGTTCGACGAAAACAAGAAAGTGATTGATATTGTGCGTGATATAGCCGAAGTGGTGGATATGGGGAATGGGGAGAAGATGACGGCAAGTCAGTTCCTGCAGATGTTCCTGTTCTCGCCGAGTCAGCAGTATGATTTTGTGGCGAAACTATCGGGTGGGGAACGGCAACGTTTGCACCTCTGTGCCGTATTGATGCGTAGTCCGAACTTCCTCATTCTTGACGAACCGACCAACGACCTTGATATCCCTACGCTCAATGTATTGGAGCAGTATTTGGCAGCGTTCCGTGGGTGCCTGATAGTAGTGAGCCACGACCGCTATTTCATGGACAAGGTAGTGGACCATCTGTTTGTCTTTCACGGCAATGGCGAGATACAGGACTTCCCCGGCAACTATACGCAATATAGGCAGGAATTAAAAATTAAGGATGAAGCATTAAAAACAAGTAAGCCGCAAAGTGCTGATATTAAGCCCGACACCAAACAAGATACAGGCACTCGTACCCGAAAACTTTCCTTCAAAGAAAAGCGTGAATTAGAGGAGTTGGAAACACGTATTCCGCAGTTGGAGCAGGAGAAAACTGACCTCGAAACCCAACTTTCAGGCGGATTGACAGATGCCGATGCCATTGCCCGCGCCTCTGTCCGCTATCAAGAGGTGCAAAACTTATTGGACGAAGCCGAGATGCGTTGGCTGGAGTTGAGTGAGATTTAATTGCACATTGTAGTCCTTACGTCGTACATACCTCAACGATTTTTCTCGTCAAAGATAGCAATGATTTTCTCCATCTGCTGTTCGCGGGTCAGGTGGCTGTTGTCCACCACGATAGCATCTTCGGCTTGGCGGAGCGGGCTCTCCGCACGGTGGGTATCACGGTAGTCACGGTCGTTCACATCGCGAAGCACATCTGCCATATCGGGGTGCTCGCCTTTGGCTTGCAACTCCAGAAAACGTCGCTCGGCACGCACTTCGGGCGTGGCTGTAAGGAAGAGTTTGAGTTCTGCTTGCGGGAATACTACGGTACCAATATCACGTCCGTCCATCACGATACCTTTGTCAGCACCCATTGCCTGCTGTTGTGCTACGAGGAATTGGCGCACCTCTTTGACCACAGATATTTGCGAGGCAAGGTTGCCTGTCTCAAGGGTGCGAATGGCAGACTCTACATCTTTTCCATTGAGCGTAACGTGCTGACCATCAATCGTCTGTATAAAACCGATATGTATCTCATGCAATAGAGACACTATCTCTTCGGCGGGGTGCTGCAAGTGTTGCTGCTGTGCATAGAGTGCCACGGCGCGGTACATGGCTCCCGTATCCACGTATGTATAGCCCGCATATTGTGCCAGGGCTTTGGCTATAGTACTTTTTCCGCACGACGAATAGCCGTCAATGGCGACAATTATCTTTTTCATTTCAGAAAACTGTTGATATCCGTAGATAGTGATACTTGGTATGTGAGGTTACTGCGGGAGTATTGGCTGACCGCTACCCCGAGGCGGAACTTGTAAATGTTCACCCCAGCACCTATCGCAAATCCCGACAGGCTGCGCGCATTGGCAAGGCGCATCTCTGCTCCGCGGCGGTGGTTGTAACTGAGGGTGATATAGTACTTGTTGCTCCGCGGGACGATATCTATTGCCCATATCGTGTGGCGAAACGCCATATCATACCATTTCACATCTGTCTGTGCACCAATGTACCATTTCTGCATATTGTGAATGGTCAGTGAGAAACGGATAGGCGCATGTCTGAGTCTGTACGATAAGCCCATTTCCAAGTTCAGGGGCAGTTGCTCCGTGTGCTGCCCGCTCTCTTCCGAGTAGAACGACACCAACTGCCAACCGATATTGCGCAGTGCCAAACCCACATGCAGCGATGAATCGGGTGTCTGATAGTGCCCGCCCACATCCGCACCGAGGGCAAAACTATGGTATGCCTCGTAGATACTGTATATCGGTTTCAAGGTAACGCCCACGGTGAAATAGGGACCCAACTGACGTGCATACATTGCATTGATACAGATGTCTTTGGCGGTAAACGTCCCTCCTGTCAGATTGCCGTTTTCGTCGGCATACGGCATCTGTCCGTAGTCAAGATAGTGGATGCCCACAACAAAATAGTTGGGTTTGTCAGGTTCGCCCTCGCCTGTGTAGGGGCGTTCTATTTTCGAGCGACCGAAATTGTGTCCGTACATTGCGCTGCCGAACATGGTTCCTGCGAGGTAGTAGGCGTAATTGAGTTGGAGCACTTTGTCGGTATTGGCAGTCAGTAGGGCAGGATTGACAAAAGCCATACTCAGTTCGCCATCTGCTATTGCCACATTCTCCCCTCCGAGTGCGTTCAGCCGTGACGACATAGGCAAACCCAGAAAGTGAAAAACGCTACTTCCTGCACCTTGTATCTGCCCTTGTACAGCCCCGATAGACACGGCATAGAGCAAGAAAGTCAATATATGTCTTTTATATCTCACGTTGCTACTTCGCAAGGTTATACACACAACAACCCCGCAAAGGTACAACTTTTTGCCAATATATGCAAATTTCGTTGTTGGTTTACAAAGCGTTGTATTGCTCATCTGTAACGGGTTCTAACCACTCGTTGCCTGTCTGCGTGTCGCCCTTTAGAGGCTCTGTGGCAATGTGCGTTACCACATGCTGGAACCAACTGTCGCGGGTGGCGCCATGCCAATGCTTCACGCCCACGGGAATATCCACTACATCCCCTGCCTTCAATCGGCGGGCAGGCTTGCCCCACTCCTGATACCAACCCTCACCTGCCACGCAAATCAGTATCTGACGGGCATCGTGATGGATATGCCAGTTGTTGCGGCACGCGGGTTCAAATGTCACATTGCTGATAGCCTGCTCGCCGCCCACCAGCGGTGCGAGGTACGACTGCCCGATAAAATACTGTGCGTAGGTGTCATTCGTGTTGCCTACCTCGAAGGTCAGACGGCTTTTGGATGCCAACCGGCGTGCCAAGGCAGTAGCGGTTTTCACCACCTCTTTGGGCACCCCTGCTGTTTGGGCAATGCGGCTGTGGGACCGGTGCTGCGGTTCGGTGCCTTGCATAGCGGCTAACGCGCTGACTGTCACCAGTTCACGCTGTTGGTAACTAAGCACATCGCGGGCGAATATATCACCAAACAGGTGTGCTTTGAGGTAGTAGTCCTCGGCTGGGCAGAAAGAGTAGGTGAATCCGCCGCAGAGTTGTGTCTGTACTGCCGTACCTTGCTTCAGGGCGTCATAGTCAGCGGGTAGGGGCGAAGCCTCGGCACCTGTCTCGGTGGCAATACCCGCCTGCTCACGCTCCGTAAGAACGGTTTGCAGCACGCCCAACGCATTCAGCGAGCGCGGAAAACCCGTGTAGGCATAGAGATGGGAGAATACTTCTTTGATTTGATTAACAGTCAAGCCGTTGCCAAACGCCTGCTCAATAGCGGGCTTCAACGACACAAGGTCGCCAGTAGCTTCGTAAGTTGCGAGTGCTACAAAAGACTCCTGTCGGGGAGTTAATACATTGGTATTCATAGTTTGTTGAGCCATTATGTATTGTCCGCACACGAGTGCCGACAACAAGATGATTATTATTTTTTTCATATACTTTGTTTTTACGATTGCAAAAGTACAACAAAAAGTGAAAAGCACCAAAGCACCTTATACAAAAAAGGGAATATGGGTACGACATTCCGTAATTAGGGTAGTCTCTATTCGCATTTTATCTCGGAAGCCAACATTTGCAATAACTTTACAAATGTAATGATGATTCTTCATAGTTATAGAGTAGGATATGTATAGAAATCTATCAGTGGGAGAAAAATTTTTGTAAGTTTCTGTGCAGATGGTATTTGCGAATAACAAGAGAGACCACTGAATGAGTATCAGTAGCCCCTCTTGTTTTTTGTATCACAATGATGTTACTTCACCTCTATGCCGGTGAGGGTGTAAGTCTTACCGCCACGGAGAATATACACTTGCCCTCTTTCACGACATTCTTTTTCTCGGGCATCTTCAGTCACCTGCGACGGCGGACATGCAACGTCATCTTTTTGCCCTGTATCGGAAAATCACGGATGCATTGGGTCTCCGTGTAACCATTAGGCACCAGTTCCGAAGGGGTGTAACCTTCCGGAATGATGTTACGTTCATCCAGATAGGATATATACAGTCTTCGGTGATGATTACATCTATCAACTCAAAATTCTCGGCTACTTCGCGGGGTAGCAGGCACTCGGCTAATACTCGATAAGGATTCTCTGACATCTTTTTTTAGTTTTTTTGGGGTGCAAAGATACTACTTTTGTCAACCAAACAAACACGGAACTTTTACTATGCGCCGATGTGCAGTACCACGAGGTGCTTGACTATATCCCCAACCACGACCACACGGGCGAGTGCCCCATAGAGCAGCGTCTCCACGGCATCACAGACCTCGCCAAGTGCCTGCCCATAGTAAATGCCTTTGTGGAATCAATGAACAAACGTTAATTAATGTATAATTAGACGTTGAAACAATAATTAAGTTTTACAGGTCTCCATCCTTGTATATCTGCGAAAAATATAGTACTTTTGTGCCCTCAAAGTCTTTGAATATGGCAGACGACAAGAAAAT
>DLLA01000027.1 GCA_002479035.1 Bacteroidales bacterium UBA7574
TGCAAAGATACAAACGATAATTTGAATGTACAATGTGATTAGTATGTGATTCAAGTGTTCATGCCGTGACCTTTTTGTAAGGATACAAATACAAAGAGATAGCCAGGCACTCTTGCCCGGCTATCTCTTTCAGCCCTTACTCAAGGGCTCTATTTGAATGTCAGTATCTCTTTCTTATTCCACTACTTGCCCCATCATATCATACATCACATTGTCACGCACAATATACACCTGCCCATTGCGAACCACTTTCTGCGCTTGCGGCATAGCCACCTCAGTATTGTCAACGAATGTGCCTGTACTCTTCACAATGGTCTGCGATTTCTGTGCAGGAACTACTATACTATTATCCGTAGTAGGCATAGCATATTTATACAGACGTTCAGCGGAAGCCGAAACAACCAACAAATCACCAGCGTAATCAAATGCCACACCATCTATATTATTACCCATAGCAGGAGTTTGAACGCCCTTGGTCAGAGTAGGAACACCTGTTGTAGCATCGTAGGTCACATTGAAAGTGGTCACTACTTTATTGCCACCAAATCCTATCACATCATGTCGCGTATCGTATGCCATTTGACCACGGTACGAAGCGTTAATTGCCTTATCAAACATTGCTTTAATAGCGTCATCGGCACTGCCATTCACAGCATAGTCAATCTCTCCTTTTGCATTCACGTGACTCAAGATATTGTATGCATCAATGCCCCAACGATGTTGCGCTACCCACAGACCGCCGCGACCATCAGAAGCCATAGAGTTGTCCACATGTACCCACGCACTACTTTGGATAATCTTCGTAGCCTTACCATTCTCTACCTTATAGATTGTACCACCCGTAGTAGTATTGGCACTATCCATTACATACAGCACATCGTTCTCATCAATACAAATCGAGTTTGCCAATGTGATTTCTTCGATACCTGCAATCACATTCACCGCCTCACCACTCGTTGCATTAAATTTCCAAACAGCGGTGGTGGCTGCACTGCGTGCGATATACACATTATCTTTGCTATCCACTGCCATACGGTGCAACTCCATACGTTTCCCTACAGTCACGTTGCTCGGCAGATAGCCTGCGTTATCCGTATTAGAACAATTCAGCAGAGCATCAAATACGAAAACGCCTGCCTTTTGTGCCTTTGTCCATGCTGTACCACCATCGTCTGCACCATTTGTTGCCGCCAAAACGCCGAACGCGCCAAAACTTTCAGACTCGGTATTATTGACAGCCACGACATCTTGCGGAAGGTAGAATTTATAAACATCAGTCTCAGCATTTGTTACTTCCGTCAGTGCCTCGATAGCAGCACCTTTCAACTCTATACCCCAATTAAGGGTTACGTTGGTGCCTGGTATTTGCTCTTCGGTGAGTGTTACTTTGTTCTCGCCTTTCTTAACATCCTTAACAGCCACTTTACCAACCTCTTTGCCTTCTGCATCAGTAAACACAAGGTTTGCCTCGGTAGCATCTGTCACTGCCGTAAAGGCAAAGGTGTAAGACGCATTTTCTTGTGATAAACTCAGCCCGTAAGCCCATACGCGCTGTGCGCTGATGGTGTTCAAACCCGCTGCCGCGGTCATCACCAAAGCAGCCAAAAGAAGTGAAATTTTCTTCATAACACGATAGATTTATAAGTTAATAATTGTTATTTTCTCATTCTCTCACAAAATACCCTATTCAGCCACAAATCAACCCCATTTTTGGTATCAAAGAAAGGGTCGTTTCTTTGACACCATTCATTAAGTTCCCCGAAAAGGACGTGCAAAGTTACCTTTTTAATTTGACTTATACAAGACACTCTGCCCCAAAAAATATAATTTTCATGGTTTTTGTACAGATTTGTACAGATTTCCTCAGCCTTTACCAAACTTTTCACACCACCAATCCATCTTATTGCATTGCCCCATCTTCTCACATCATTCTTCATTTTCCGGCACTTGCCAACCTCGTCAACAAACTTGCCAACCAACCTTCTTCTAAAATATATACACACTCGCGCGCGTACGGGTATATTAGAGTTTGCAAATAGGTTGGTTGGCAAGTTGGTGGGGAAGGTCTCTATATCAGATGGTTTTGAGGTAGGCGGAGACGTTGGACTCGATGCGGGCTGCGAGGGCGGCGGGGGTGAGAGACGTTGCCGAAGCAGCGGAGGCATCCGATTTGACGAATTTCTCGCCGGTGATATGCTCGTAGAGTTCGATGTAGCGGTCGGTGATGCCGGCAACGATAGCGGGGGTCATCTCGGGGACTTGCTGCCCTTCTTTGCCTTGGAAGCCCTCGGACATCAGCCACTCGCGAACAAACTCCTTGGAGAGTTGGCGTTGCGGCAAGCCGTTGCGGAAACGCTCCTCGTAGCCGTCGGCATAGAAATAACGGCTGGAATCGGGCGTATGCACCTCGTCCATGAGCAGAATCTTGCCGTTGTACTTACCGAACTCGTACTTGGTATCGACCAGAATCAAGCCGTGTTTGGCGGCAATCTCCTGACCGCGGCGGAAGAGCGCCAGGGCGTACTGTTCGATCTGTGCGTACTCGTCGGCAGGCACCAGTCCGCGGGCGATAATCTCCTCGCGCGAGATGTCCTCGTCGTGGGTACCGATTTCGGCTTTGGTGGTGGGGGTGATGATAGGCGCAGGGAAGGCTTCGTTCTCGCGCATACCGTCAGGCAGGCGGACACCGCAAATCTCACGGACACCCGACTTATAAGCACGCCATGCGCTGCCGCAGAGGTAGCCGCGGACAATCATCTCGACAGGATAGCCCTCGCAGCGGAGACCGACCGACGCCATCGGGTCGGGGGTAGCGAGGAGCCAGTTGGGCACGATGTCCGCCGTGTCGCGGAGGAACTTGGCGGCAATCTGGTTGAGAATCTGCCCTTTGTAGGGGATACCCTCGGGCAGGATAACATCGAAAGCCGAAATACGGTCGGTAGCCACCATGCAGAGCAGGTTCTGACCGAGGAAATAGACATCACGTACCTTACCATGGTACACTCCCGTTTGACCAAGAAACGAGAAAGAGGTTTGAGTTAATGCGTTCATTTTACAGATATAATTTTTGACCTCCCCAACCCCTCCAAAGGAGGGGCTCGATGGATGCGGGGTACTTATTACCCTTTCTGTAAGCCCCTCCTTTGGAGGGGTTGGGGAGGTCGGATTTATTTATATTCATCCCATGAGCGGATGTCGAGGTCATCGAGGCGGATGGTACAGAAAGCGTTGATGAACGCAGCAGCAAGACGTGGGTTGGTGAGCAAGGGGATATTCAAATCGACTGCGGCACGGCGGACGGGGTACGACTTATCCTGCGAGGGGTCGGAGACGATGTCCTTGGGGATAGAGACAACCATATCAATCTTGTGGGCGTGCATGAGGTCAAGTGCCTGCGGCTGCATATCCTTGTCGTGGGGGTGATAGACGAGCGTAACGGGTACGCCTATCTCGTCGAAGAAACGCTTGGTGCCAGGGGTGGCATAGAGCGTGTAGCCTTTCTCCACCAGTTGGCGTGCCGCCTCCTGCAGGGCTACCTTGTTCTTCGCCCCGCCGATAGTGAACAGCACCGACTGCTTGGGGATACGCTGCCCGACGGA
>DLLA01000101.1 GCA_002479035.1 Bacteroidales bacterium UBA7574
TCCGAGACCACCCACTTCACGGACTTCATCAATGCCGTGATACGTACTCCCGATATGCCCGAGGTGAATGCCTTTGTGCCCACGACTCTGGCGGATATGGAAGACCCGCATCCGTTGTCGCGTGTGCCGATGATAGCCGCTCCCGAAGCCAACACCTACGGCACCGCCTCTGTCACGTACCCCATTGATATACCCGCGGGGCGCAACGGCTTGCAACCCGACTTGACCCTGTCCTACAGCAGCGACCGCGGCAATGGTATCATGGGTGTAGGCTGGTCGTTCCCCCAACCCGCCATCACCCTCGACACCCGTTGGGGCGTACCGCGATACGACAAAGACTACGAGACAGAGAGTTACCTGCTGAATGGTGAGCAACTGATTATTGCCAATGAAGACAACCCTGACAAACTGCTTCCGTACCAGATGCACAAGCAAATGAAACGTCGTCAGCAAGCGACTGATTTTGTGATGCGTGATACCAAAAAATGTGAATCCATCACACGATACGGATGGACTACTGACAAATATGCTTGGTGCGTTGTCAGCAGAGACGGTACTGCATATTACTATAGTTGCTATGCGGATTACTACACTACCGTGGATTCAAGATATGTTCTTCGCGATTCCAAAGGCAATATCGCTTATTGGGCATTAACGGAGGTGGTGGATGTACACGGCAATAGTATTCGCTATCAATATACTAAAACCAAAGGAAATGAATTATATCTGACTGCTATTTACTATACCGGATATAATACAACTTCATTTCAAGATGGTGAACATGGTGAATATCCGTACCGCATTCGTATTCAGTACGACGATAGAAACGACATTATCACCGATGGTCGTTTGGGCTTTATCCGCAAGACAGAACGTTTGGTTTGCTACATAGATATTTCGTATCGGGATGAGGAGGGTAAATATATCCCTGTTCAACGGTACCAATTTTCCTACGACACTGATAACGGACAATCCCGTTTAGTAGGAATATCTCGCTATCGAATGCCCCAAGATAAGGAATTGAAAAGTACTACTATGTACAACTATACAATAGATGATTGTATAGCATTACCTGAATTTTTCAGTGGTTGTATGTTGTCTTCCACATCATTTGACTACCACCAACCTGACCTGTCGGATATGTTCAGTGTTGAAGAGGTCTTGATAGCCGACAGAAACAATGGTGACGATTGGAACATACTCAACCAGTCGTCCAACATAGGTTGGAGTGCAGGCGGCACACTGACAGTAGGTCTCGGCAAACAGGTATGGCAGACCAACCTTTCTGCGGGTGGTAACTATAATTATTCTGAAGGACAGGGGACAACCAATTATATGCTGATGGATATAGACGGAGACGGATTGGCTGACAAGGTCTATAGTAAGGGCAACGAGATTTATTTCCGCAAACAAGTAACAGGTGCGGACGGCAAACCCTATTTTGCCACAGAGCGTAGTACGGGCATGCGCTCATCAAACCTGTCTCTCGAAACCAGCAAGACCAACAGTTGGGGACTGCAGGCAGGTGCCGACCCAGTGGCTTCCATAAGTGGAGGGTGGTCTAATACAGACACCTATACCTCTTGCTATTTCTCTGATGTGAATGGCGACGGGCTGCCCGATTTGGTGGACGATGGTGTGGTGCATTTTAATCGTTTGAATGCTCCTGCTGGAGATTTCATACAGCATACAGGCGAGAATCAGGTTACGATAGATTCCACCCAATGCAAGTCGTATTTCTATTATGATGGTACAATTGCCCTCAGTGATGAGTGTTATGTAGATTCCATTTTACGTGATTCATTTTCAGTGAGCATCGATGATATGTATAGTTACTCGTGCGAAGAATGTGAAACACATTGCTATAACTATCTATACAGGAAGGGAAATTATGAATTAGAGGGAGAGTATTGTCGCGAGTGTATGAAAGAAGACGGATGTGTAGAAAGATGCAATATGGATTTGACTTGCCGAGAGGAGGATTGGTATTTAGGAGATTATGAACTACAGGAATTGTGTAAGCAGTATCAAAATATCTGTCCCGAATGTTTACACCAATTAGCCATGTATGGATTCTACAGCATAGAATACCAATCTTGTGCAGACAGTCTTTGCATCTTTCGTGGTCAGCGAATGGTGTGTGAGGAGTGTAGAGCAGAGTGTTTGGAAGATTCTGTTAATTGTGCATCTTGTATAGAATCATCAAATTGTGCGCATGAATGGAAAGAGGATCCAGAGTGGGGGAACAGGCTATATATCTATGGTGTCCCTGTTTGTGAAACATGCGCTTCCGAATGTGAGTACTACGGTTTAGATTCCGAAGAGTGCTACTATTGTCGTTTGGAAAATTGTGAAGACTTTGCCCGCTGTGATGAGAACAACGGTGATAACGATTATAATTGTCGGGATGGTGTGTATGTTTGCGAAGACTGTAGTGACGTGTGTTTGGGAGGAGGTCATCCTGACGAATGTAACGAATGCAAGCGGGAGAAACAATGCAACGGATATATCCCTGAAGATATTTTCAATGAATATATCGGTGTGTATGATAACATGATGGAGCAGTGCTATGACAGAAACTTTACCATAGAGATGATTGGTAGGCTCCGAGAACGCGGCGTAATATGTGACACCTGTGAGCGCACCTGCCTCAACGACCCGTCGCAATGCCTTCCGTGTCTCAACAGGTATTGCTTCTATCGGTCGGAGGAAGACATCATCCAAGAAATGATAGACGCGGAATTGTCACGGTACAAAGCGAAATATCCGCAGGCTTGTTTCGTGCAAGACTATGACAGAGTATATATTTACGACACGGTCACGGTCTGTCCGCAGGACGATAGCATAGAACCCGACTTGGAAATAGTCCGTGTGTGGGTGGCACCCCGCGACGGGCAAGTGACACTCAACAGCGCAGTACAACTCCTGCAAGACACATCCATGCAAAGGCAGCAGACACGCAATGCAGATGGTGTGCGCTATGTCATCCAGCATGAGCATAATGTATCCACTACCTCTGCTACTGACACATTGAGGCTGAAGGCACAAGATTCACGCACCCTGAAGGCTATCAATATCCGCCCCGATGATTATAGTGCGCATAGCGAGGTGTTCAAAAACATCTCGGTCAGCAAGGGAGATATATTTTTCTTCCATCTGATTTCCCGCCGTTCCCACGACTTTGACAATGTGGACTGGAGACAGACATTTACGTATGCGGGTGAGATTGCGGCTTACTCATCAGAGGCGGATTTTATCTGTTCGGGCGAACAGACATTCCAGACTGATACGACAGGAAAGGTGGTTATTGACTTGTTTGTTACCAATACCTCGGGGCAGACTGTCAAGGTGACTATCGACAAAAAACAGACGGATGGTCCGACATCCACGACCTCCGTCTCATTCTCTCACAAAGCCCAACCGCAACAGGTGGCACTGCCCCCATTTGCCAATTGTACACCAGAGACTACATTCTCTCTTCGCCTTACACCACAAAACAAAAACATCGATTTAGGCAAGGTGGAGGTGCGTGCCCGAGTGTCTTTCAGTTGCTCCTCACGGGAGACGTTTGTCACTTGGCTGGTACCTGAAGCGGATTTTGCACGCGAGGTCTCCTTGCGGACAATCTACTACAAATTGTTCGGTCCTCTCTACAAGGGTTGGGGACAATTCACATTCAACAACAAGTACGCAGCCGACCTCATTCCGTTGGACTCGCTGCGCAATATGTCATGGGAGCAGTCCCTTGAGGTCTCGACACAAGACTCGGCTGCTTTCCGCAATTCGATTACGTTCTCCGATACCGCTGCCATACAGACTCCCGATGCTTTGGAGACCGCGTTTAATCAGCGAAATATCTACAACCCGTTATCCGGCACATGGGTAGAGATGAGTGTGGATGCACAGCACTACCGGTGGGAAGCGTATGGCAACGTGGCACGCAACGGACGCACGCTGATGTCCAATGCCCGCGACAAGCAGGCGGCAGCGGCGCGTGTACAAGGCGGTGGAAGCAGTAGCAGTTC
>DLLA01000144.1 GCA_002479035.1 Bacteroidales bacterium UBA7574
GGGTAGAGGTAGTGCATGCGCGTAAAGCCTTGATCGAGTTCGGTTTGCAGCCGACTGATGTCGGCAAAACGCTCTTGGGCGAGTCGGTTGGTCTGCATGAAACCCATGGTGGTGTCGGTGAGGAAACGGGGCAGTTCGGCACAAAGATAGGCAGTGTCGGTGCTGCTGATACCGAGGACGCCCTCTACAAATAGCGGCATAAACTCCTCATAATCAGCGTACAGACGGCGGACATCCTGCGTGATGCTGTCGGGGCGTACGCTGAGGAGGGCACTGTCGAAACGAATGATTGGCACGGAGACAGGCTCAAGGTCGCGGGGGAAGTAGTCCTGCCCGCGGTGACAGCCCGTGAGGGTGCAGCATAACAGGCTGATAACCAGCCAGAAGTGATTACATCTTTCCATCTTTGATTTCCAATACGCGGTCGCTGATTTCCGCGAGTTCTTTGTCGTGGGTTACGATAACGATAGTCTGTCCGTACTGCTCGCGCATGTGCAGGAGCAGGCGGTGGAGTTCGCGTTTGTTGGTCTCGTCGAGGCTGCCACTAGGTTCGTCGGCGAGAATGACATCGGGAGACATCATCATTGCCCGTGCTGCCGCCACACGCTGTTTCTCGCCTCCCGAGAGTTGGGCGGGCTTGTGGTCGAGACGCTCCTGCATACCGAGGTCGGTGAGGAGTTGTGTGGCCCGTGCCTGCGCCTCGCGATAGTCGGTGCGGGCAATGAGTGCGGGCATCATGACATTCTCCAATGTGCTGAATTCGGGCAGGAGTTGGTGGAACTGAAAGATGAAGCCGATATGCTTATTGCGGAAGTCCGCCAAGGCTTTGTCCTTGAGAGTCAGCACATTAATGCCGTTGATGAGCACGGTACCGCTGTCCGGTCGGTCGAGTGTCCCTATGATTTGGAGCAGTGTGGTCTTGCCCGCACCGCTCTTGCCTATGATGCTGACTATCTCGCCCTTGCGGACGGAGAGGTTGACACCTTTGAGCACCTCGAGGGTGCCGAAGGACTTGTGTATGTCGGAAACTTGAATCATGCTTGGTTACTTTTTGTCGTAGGCGTAGTTGATGATGCGCACTGCCGCTTCGATGATGTCGTCGCGGTCGGTGGAGGTGAGGGTGACTTCGCCGTCAGGTCGGATACCGGGTTCAATACTCTGATTATCACGGTCGTACATACGCACGCTGGAGAAACGGACAAGCCAGCCGTTGGGCAGTTCGTAACTCATGGGCATACCGCCACCTCCTCCGCTTAACCCGCCGAGAATCAGGCTGTTGTCCGCGTAACGCATGATACTGACAAAGAAATTGGCTGCGGAATAGGTGTGGCGGTTGCACAGCACGATGACGGGACGGAGCCAGTAGCCTTTGGTGTCCTCAAGGCGCATGGGCTGCATTTCCGAGAAGTCGTCGTGCGCTTTGCCCGCCTTGTGCTGCCAATAGCCTACGACGGTGTCGCGCGAGAAGAACGGAGCCGCGAGTTTGTAGGCATAGGTCATGTCGCCACCGCCGTTGTTGCGGACATCAATAATAATGCCACGGCAGTCGCGGAAATGGTTGAGGACTGCGATGATGTTCGCGTCGGAGAAGCCGTTGGAGAAGGAACCATAATAGATATAGCCTATGGTGTCGCCGTGAATGCGTTGGTAAGAGATGCCGCCGGCACGGTGATAATCAGTAAGATAGACGCGTGTGAGAAGGTCAGCGTCAAAGTTGGACGGGTAGCCGGTGTACCAATCCGTGCAGGAAGAGACATCGAAATACGAGTAGAGATTGACGTGCCCGTCGCGAAGGAGATTGACAACCTCTGCCATCTGATTGAAATAGCGATAGTTGTCGTCCCAGTTGGTGATGCGCATGGTATCGAAACGAGGTCGGTACACATCGCGGACGGAGTCCCAGTCGATACCCTTTTCGTCGAGGAAACAGTATTTCTCGTCGATGATACGCCACAGGGCTTCAAAGTTGCCAAGCGGCGTGTTGTCGTCCGCAGCCTCGAAGGGGTGTGTACAGCCTACTGCGAGTGACAGCAACAAGGTGAGTATCAGGTATTTGCTCATAGACTCCATGCTGTCAGACTCTTTGCGGGATGGATGCGATAATGCCAGATACAACCCACGACGGCACTCACCTGCTCGCGCGAGAACATCATGCCACGCTCGCCGTACTCCACGTACTCGTGCTTGATGCCCACACGCCATGTGGAGCGGATGAACTGCATATCCATCGTGAGTTCGTGCCGGAGTGTGCGGTGGTTGGTAAGGGTAGTACAACGGACCCGCCCCGGCACGCCCTCGGTGATTTCGTAGTAAGACTGCCAATAGTCGGGCAGAAAATCCACGCCAACCACGTTTGCGCGTGCCAGATAGCGCAGCCGATAGGAGGTGCGGCGTGCGCGGAAACTCCAACTGATGCCGCCCATAGCACACAAATCCAACGCCACATCCATGGAATAGGGCTTGTTGACACTGCTGCCGTGTAACTTGCCAAGCCAGTCGAAGTCAAGGTAGGGTCCGAGGAGGAGTTCGATACCCGTGCGGCGGAAGCACCAGTTGTAATAAGCACCCCACCCGCCCGAGACGCCGAGGGAGTAGATGAGATTGGTGTGTGCCACGCTGTATGTCCAGCCAAACTGTCCGTCAAAGCGTCCGAGGTGCGCCCAATGCCCTTGTACAGCGTGGTTCGGGATGTGGGCGGTGTCAGCGGATAGCATACGCCAACCCTTGACGGGAGTGCGGCGGAAAGGCTGCCACCACTCGTTGCCGATGCCCACACGCTGCCCCGAATAGAGCAGGGGACTGAGGTATTGGTCCTGCTGCCACAGCCCGCCATAAGAGATGTGGAATATGTTCTCATGCTCGGGGTTGCGGGGGGAGACTTTAGAGGGCTCGTGCGCGGACGCGCTGCCTATCAAAATGACAGGCAGGAGGAGAGACCATATTGCTTTGCGGGTGGTCATAGTTTCGCCTGCAAAGTTACGCAAAATGTTCGGATTGTGCAACGAGGGATGCGGAGCCCACAGACAACGGCAACCATAGTGCCAAAGTATGGTGCCATTGTATTGACAGATGGGTGTGTGGAGTATTATTAGAAGATAGCCGTTCCGCAAACTCACAAAATCGTCATTCGGGGTGCTCTATCTGCCCAATGATTTCGTCCATCTCGCGGA
>DLLA01000059.1:0-205 GCA_002479035.1 Bacteroidales bacterium UBA7574
GGCCGATGTGGATGTAGCCGTTGGGTTCGGGCGGGAAACGGGTCTGGATACGTCCGCCGTTCTTGCCCTCGGCAAGGTCTTTCTCTACGATTTGCTCAATGAAATTGAGACTTCTTTCTTCTGTTTCCATTTCGTTTAATTATGAATTTTGAATTATGAATGAGGAATTAAGAGAGGAATATATACCGCGGGCGGGGCGCCCGCG
>DLLA01000059.1:289-607 GCA_002479035.1 Bacteroidales bacterium UBA7574
TCCTAATTCATCATTCCTAATTAGTTTATGCCGCGGACGATGCCACGGGGAGAGGCTTTGATAAAGTCGATGATTGCGTTGCGCTCGGGTGTCTCGGGTACGGTAGCGAGTATCTGTTCTACGGCTTGGGACACATTCAGCCCCGACATATACAGCGTGCGGTAGGTGTCTTGTATGGAGGCTATCTGCTCACGGGTGAATCCGCGGCGGTTGAGTCCGACAGAATTGATACCGCAGTACGATACCGGTTCGCGTGCAGCGATAACATACGGCGGGATGTCCTTGTTTATTTTCGTGCCGCCCTGTATCATCACGTGG
>DLLA01000059.1:654-806 GCA_002479035.1 Bacteroidales bacterium UBA7574
CATCACGTGCGCCCCGATATGGGTGAACTGGTGAACCAGACTGCCGCCGCCGATGATAGCCCAGTCGTCCACCACCACTTCGCCTGCCAGTTGCACGGCGTTGGACATAATAATATGGTCGTGGAGGAGGCAGTCGTGTGCCACATGGCAGT
>DLLA01000059.1:849-3910 GCA_002479035.1 Bacteroidales bacterium UBA7574
GTATGCCATAATCAGGCAGTTGCTGCCCACTACGGTCTTGCCCTTGCTGGCTGTACCGCGATGAATGGTAGCGCACTCGCGAATGGTGGTGTTATCACCAATGAAGACATAGGTCTTCTCGCCTTTGAACTTCAGGTCCTGCGGAATGGCACCCACTACGGCAGAGGGGAAGATATGGCAGTTCTTGCCTATACACACGCCCTCGCAGATAGTGGCGTTGGCATCAATGACGGTGCCTGCGCCTATTTCCACATCTTTGTCGATATAGACAAAGGGACCGATTTGCACGGAGGGGTCAATCTTCGCCTCCGGATGGATGTATGCTAATGGTTGGGTCATAATCAATTAGTAAATTTGTAAACGGGTCAATTTGTAAATTACTGGATTACCTTGTTTCTCAGTTGGCGGCAGCACTGGGTGTTGAAGGTGTGACCGGGTCGCTCGGCGATGAGTTTGCCTTGGATATAGCAGCCGAGGAGCGACATATCGCCGATGAGGTCAAGCAGTTTGTGCCGCGCGGGCTCATTCTGGTAGTTGAGCGGGGAGAGGTAGCCGAGTTTGGCGGCATCAAGGTGCGGCGCACCGAGTTTGTCGGTCATATAGTCCAATCCCTCCTGCGACATCTGGGTCTCATATATCACCAGTGCGTTTTGCAGGTCGCCGCCTTTGATAAGCCCCATACGCAGGAGCGGCTCTATCTCGCGCACGAAGCAGAAAGTACGTGCGGCGGCTATCTCGCGGGGGTAGTCGCCCAAGTTATGCAGTTCGGCATGCTGCTCGCGCAGGAAAACGCTCGGAAACGAAATCATCACCTCCACCTCGTAGTGGTCGGAGGGCAGCAGCACCAACTTGCTGCCGCGCTCGGAGACATACTCGATAGGCTCCGTAACGACGAACACCTTGCGTTCTGCCTGCTGCTCCTGCAAGCCTGCGGCCTGTAGCGCCTTGACGAATAGTCTGGCACTGCCGTCGAGGATAGGCATCTCGGGACCGTCCAACTCGATAAGACAGTTATCCACCCCCATCGCATAGAGGGCGGAGAGGGCATGCTCCACGGTCGATATTTTCCACGCACCGTGTTCGAGGACGGTGCCGCGCTCGGTGGCACTGACATAGTCGGCAAGGGCTTGATGGGTCGGTTTGCCCGGCAGGTCAATCCGGCAGAGTTGTATGCCCGTATTTTCGTCCGCAGGCAGGAAGTTCGCCGTAATATGCAGACCTGTATGCAATCCCTTACCCGAGAGGGTGAAGGGGGAGGATAGAGTATGTTGTTTTGTATTCATATCAGAAAGAGAACAATAAGTCCGCGCAAAGTTACTGCTTTTCTTTGGAATACGCAAATACTATGCTCTGCACAGAAAGATTAGGGAAACTAACAAGAATAGACTGCCATAACACCGATACATGGCCGAAGGACAGACCTTGCCGTGAGGATTTCGACCCCTTATAGGGCACTTATCGCCCCTTTATGTCTCTCAGAACCTATACCCCAACGAGAACGACATCACCTTTGACAATATCTGGTTCGGTCCCGAGAACGACCCTCCGTTGAGCATGCCCGCCTCAAATGTGCCGAAGAAGCGGTTCCTACCCACCGACACGCCCAATGCGCAGAAGTCAAATGCGATACCACCGGCATAATTCACGCTTTCGCCCTCTTGCTCTATGCCGCCATAGTAGCCCAGTGCGACACTCGAATACAGGTTCACCCACTCATGGTGGAAGTACGTAAACCGCACTGTCGGCATTATCTCAAAGTGCCCGGTCTTGCTTGTATTCCATTGATTTCCACTTTGCTTCTGCCACCCCATCCACATGGTGTTCACCTGCACGCCGATGCCCAACCAGTGGTTGATACGGTACTGATACTCCGCAAACAGGTTCGGCGTATAGAACTCATTGCGGTAAGAGGGTGCAGACCCGCCATAGTTGTAGTACGACGGTCCGTTAAATTCACTGTCGGCAAAGGAATCGCCTATACCTATCCGCACTTCGTGAGGTCTCTCCGCCCGTGCTTCCTGACTCTCTGCCAGCGCAGGCATCGCCATACACAGCGCGCCTGCCATCATCGTCATTATCAATACATACTTTTTCATAACGCAGTTATATTTAGTAGTTTATAATATAAAACAAGCGGTTGCCCACACCTATGAGCAACCGCGTCTATACCTGATTACTTCCTTGACATTATTTCCAATACACGACCTGCTTTCCGAGCCGCAAGACCGCTACCATTCACATAAGCCTCTCCCAACGGATAGTACGAAACCAACATGGCATTTGCGCTGGCAACCATGCCATCCTCATCGGGATATGCCTCAATGTAAACTGTTGCGTCATCTTCGTTCTCCGCATTGATATACGCAAGGTCATCGCCTTCCTCCCAATCGGGATAAAGCACATATCGTTCGTCCAAGAACTGCTTTGTTTGTGCCACAGTCATATCTTTATGCACAACAATTACCTCCTCAAACACTCCGTCAACGATGTAATATACTGTCACATAGTCGTCAACGATAGTCATTCCGCCTGTCGCAGGATTTGTTTTCACCTCTCCATACTGCAATATTACAACCCCGTCAACTTCATTTTGCTGGGTTGGCGTACCTAATTTCTCTATCAACTCCTCCTTTGTCATCGTCCAATCTGTCACAGGCTCCGTGTAGTACTCATATCTCGGCTGTACCGTCACCTTGCATTTTGCCACATTCTCTGCTGCCGTACTGCTGGCATCGTAGTCGCAATACACATTTGTTTCGCCCACATGTTTGGCTTTAATCCAACCGCTTGTCTCACCCACGGTTGCCACAAACGTGTTCTCTGACAGCAACTTAGGCGTTGCCCCCGCGTTCTCCACGCTCACCAGAATCGAGTCGCCCGCATACAGCGTCGCGTTCTGAGGGGTAAACTTCACTTGTTTCGTGCATGCGCACAACGCTGCCATGCCCATCAATACCATTGAAATGTTCTTTTTCATAATGTAGTTATTCTGATAGTTAAACATTAGTTAATTATTTTCTCCCATTTTCCCCTCGCACTCCCTCGTGTCAAACAGCAAGGG
>DLLA01000047.1:0-154 GCA_002479035.1 Bacteroidales bacterium UBA7574
ATTCACATATCCGAGATGGCAAACCGCCGCATCACGGACCCCAATGAGATAGTCCGCCTGCACCAGCATGTCCGCGTGCGTGTGATTGCCATAGACCGTGCCCGCGGTCGCATACAACTTTCTCTGAAACAGGTGTAGCGTAACCAGTGCGCAT
>DLLA01000047.1:266-5877 GCA_002479035.1 Bacteroidales bacterium UBA7574
TAATAACCCGTTAATAACCCGATGGAGACCCGACATTTACCAAACGTTTTCTCAACCCCATAGTGGGCAACTATATTGAGATATTGAGACGAAGTAAGGTTAAGACAAAAAAAATACAATCATTTTTTTTGATACTATTGCACTACAACACATTACAAAAATCAAGAGGAAAAATATCATTTTTCATTTGTTTCCGTCGGAAAGTTTTCGTAACTTTGTGCGGTGAAAGTAGGATAAGGGCAGGATAAGTGTATGATAAAGGTACGGTATCGTCGGCTTAATCACATACTAATCACATACTAATCACATACTAACCACATACTAATCTCATACACTTGACACGGGGAACTCCATGACCTCCCCTAACCCCTCCTTCCAAGGAGGGGGACACAGAGTGAGGTACAAAGTGGATTAGAAGAGACTCCCCCTACCCCTCATAGAGGGGGGGGGAAGAGAGTGAAGTACTAAGGATATGATGAGGGATATAATGAGTGACTCCCCCTACCCCCTCAGAGAGGGGGTGAACAGAGTGAAGTATTAAGGATATGATGAGAGATGTAATGAGCGACTCCCCCTACCCCCTCAAGGAGGGGGTGAACAAAATGGAGTATTAAGGCGACTCCCCCTACCCCCTCAGGGAGGGGGTGGACAGAATGGAGTATAAGGATATGATGAGAGATATGATGAGAGATATAATAATAAGGTATAGTTGAATATAATAATAGGGATACAATATAATGGAGACAAGGATTATCAAACGTGACGGTAAGGCGGAGGTGTTTACCGTTGACAAGATTAAGAACGCTATCAACAAGGCGTTTATCGCATCGGGGACGTTCGCGACTGAGGAGACAATGGCGGCTATCATATCGAGGCTGCGTATTCATGACGGCATCAGCGTGGAGGAAATCCAAAACCAAGTGGAAGTGGCACTGATGGCGGAAGGGTATTTCAAAGTGGCAAAAAACTACATGATTTACCGCTACCGCCACACCAAAGACCGCGAGACGATGGACAAGTTGGACTTCCTGATGAACTACTGCAACGCCAGCAATGCCGCTACGGGCAGCAAGTACGACGCCAACGCCAACGTGGAGAAGAAAAACATCGCCACGCTTATCGGCGAGTTGCCCAAGTCGAACTACATCCGTCTGAACCGCCGTATGCTGACGGAGCGCATCGAGAAGATGTTCGGCAAGGAGTTGGCAGACAAATACATGGCGTTGCTCAAGCAGCACTTCATCTACAAGAACGACGAGACCAGCCTCGCCAACTACTGCGCAAGCATCACGATGTACCCGTGGCTGTTGGAAGGCACGAAAGCCATCGGCGGCAATGCCACCCCTCCGACCAATCTGAAATCGTTCTGCGGGGGCTTTATAAATATGGTGTTCATGGTGTCGTCGATGCTGAGCGGTGCATGCGCTACGCCGGAGTTCCTGATGTATATGAACTATTTTATAGGTCTGGAATACGGGCAGGACTACTACAAGCACCCCGACCAAGTGGTGGACCTGAGCAAACGCCAACGCACTATAGACAAGGTGATTACGGATTGCTTCGAGCAGGTGGTGTACTCCATCAACCAGCCAACGGGTGCGCGTAACTTCCAGTCGGTGTTCTGGAATATCAGTTACTATGACCACTACTATTTTGACAGTATTTTCGGCAACTTCATGTTCCCGGACGGCTCAAAGCCCGATTGGGACTCGCTGAACTGGTTGCAGAAGCGGTTTATGAAGTGGTTCAACGCCGAGCGTCTGCGCAGCGTACTGACCTTCCCCGTGGAGACGATGGCACTGCTGAGCGAGAACGGCGACGTGAAGGACAAAGAGTACGCTGATTTCACGGCGGAGATGTACGCCGAAGGGCACTCGTTCTTCACCTATCTGAGCGACAATGCGGACTCGCTGGCATCGTGCTGCCGTCTGCGCAACGAGATTCAGGACAACGGCTTCAGCTACACGCTCGGCGCGGGCGGAGTCTCCACCGGCTCGAAGTCCGTGCTCACAATCAACCTCAACCGCTGCATCCAGTACGCCGTGAAGAACGGCATGGACTACATCGCGTTCCTTGAGGACGTGACCGACACCGTTCACAAGGTTCAGCTCGGCTACAACGAGAACCTGAAGATGCTCCAGAGCAAGGGGATGCTGCCGCTGTTCGACGCGGGCTACATCAACATCGCCCGCCAGTACCTCACCGTCGGCATCAACGGCATGGTTGAGGCGGCCGAGTTCCTCGGGATTCCTATCACCGACAACCCTCAGTACACCGAGTTCGTCCAGAAGGTTCTCGGCGTTATGGAACGATACAACAAGAAGTACCGCACGAAGGAGACCCTCTTCAACTGCGAGATGATTCCTGCGGAGAACGTGGGCGTGAAGCACGCCAAGTGGGACCGCGAGGATGGCTATTTCGTGCCGCGCGACTGCTACAACAGTTATTTCTATGTGGTGGAGGACAGCAGCCTGAATGTACTGGACAAGTTCCGTCTGCACGGTCGCAAGTACGTGGAGCACCTGACGGGCGGTTCGGCGTTGCATTGCAACCTCGAGGAGCACCTGTCGCAGGCACAATACCGCAATCTGCTGCGCGTGGCAGCCAAGGAAGGGTGCAACTATTTCACGTTCAACATCCCGAATACCGTGTGCAACGACTGCGGGCATATCGACAAACGCTACCTGCACGAGTGCCCCGAGTGCGGTAGCAAAAACATTGATTATCTGACCCGTATCATCGGTTACCTGAAGCGGATAAGCAACTTCTCGGAGCCGCGTCAGGAAGAGGCAGCACGTCGCTACTACGCCAAAGCGGGCGATTTGCAATGAGTGAAGAAGAGGGTATTCACGAGCAACTGAAGCAGTACTCGCACTTCTTGTCCGAGTACGCTTGTTGTTTGCAGGCATCGGGTGTGCACACCACGCGCGTGGTGCGCAACACGTGCCGTATAGCCTCGGCGCTGGACGTGAATGTGGAGATGACTATCCTGCACAAGACGCTGAACCTCACCCTCGCCACGCGCGACGGGCAGCACGTGTACGACAAGGTTACGACCCTTCACCCCCGCCCTGTCAGTTTCCGTCTGAACACCGACCTCAGTGCGTTGAGTTGGCAGGCTTATGACGAGCACCTCGGGCTTGACGAACTGTGGCGGCGATACAAGGCAATCGTGTCTGCGCCGCGTATGAATGATTGGGCGGTGCTGGTGTTGGTAGGCTTTGCCAATGCCGCTTTCTGCGGGCTGTTCGGGGGTGATTGGCAGGCGTGCGGAATGGTGGCTGTGGCGACGTGGGTGGGCTATGCCCTCAAGATTCTGATGCTGCGCAAGCACGTGAATACCTTCGGGATATGGTTCACGTGTGCGTTGGTGTCGTCACTGATTGCGTCGTTGTGCGGCTTTCTGCACCTCGGTCAGACGCCCGACACCGCCATTGCTGCCAGTGCACTGTACTTGGTGCCCGGTGTGCCGCTGATTAACAGCGTGATAGACACCGTGGAGGGACACGTGTTGGCGGGCTTTGCGCGGTTGGTGGACGCACTGTTGCTTATCGGCTGTATGGCGGTCGGACTGCTGTGCACGTTGCTGTTGTTGGGACAAATTGCTTGGTAAGGTATGTCTGTATTGGGTTCTATTCTCCTTGACGGCACATTGGCTGCCGTGGCGGCTGTCGGGTTTGCCGTTATCTCCGACCCGTCGAAACGCACTGTTCCGTTTTGCGCATTGCTGGCGGCGATGGGGCATATAGCGCGTTTCAGCCTGATGCACTTCGCGGAGTGGGACATTATGACCGCGTCTTTTGTCGGGGCACTGGTGATTGGTGCCGTGTGCATTGCGTTTGCATATTGGCTCCACACGCCCACGACCACCCTGTATATCCCTGCGTTGCTGCCGATGATACCGGGGATGTACGCCTACCGTACCATCTTCGCGCTTATGCAGTTTATGCGTTTTTCGCAGGACAGCGAGCAGGCGATGCGCTATATGCTGGACTTCTTTGTGAACGGTGTTACGACATTCACCGTGGTGTTTGTGATGGCAGTCGGGGCATCGTTGCCCACGTTTCTGCTGCGCAAATGGTGTTTCTCTATGACCCGCGAGAACCGATACAAGTCTCTGCCGCAGGACCCTATAAGCAAATTGCTGAAAAAGTAACACAAGTATTGCCAGACAATTACCCATCCTGCAAATAACAAGATACCCCAAAATCGTAAATAAATCGTAAATAATAAAATCGTAAATGAGCCTGCGTTTTGCCGACTATGATATTGTCTTTCAAGAGGTGCCTGATGAGACTACGCTGGCACTAAACCTGAGTGGTTGCCCGCACCGCTGCGAGGGGTGCCATAGTGCTTATCTGCAGCAAGATGTGGGGGAGCCACTGACTACAGAGGTGATAGACAGGCTGTTGGCGCGTTATTCGGGTGTTACTTGCGTGGGGCTGATGGGGGGTGATGGAGACTTGCAGGCTGTGGAGCAGATGGCAGCATATATCCATACCCTCGGACTACGCACGGCATGGTACACAGGGCGCACTACCCTACCCGACGGCTGGCACTTGGAGCACTTCGACTACATCAAGATAGGTCCATATATCAAGGCACTCGGCGGGCTGAAATCCCAAAAGACCAACCAACGGTTGTACCGAGTGACAGACGGGAATATGGAGGATATTACCGTGAGGTTCCGGAAGAAATAGTCCACTGTTCACCCTCTTTCAGCCCCATCTACCAACGATTTGTCAATAATGTGCGTATTATCTCAGCATCCTCCTCACTAAAATCAGGTTCTTTCAGCACACCCTTCTCCACAAATCCGGCAAGATGCCGCGCAATGGTGCGTGGCGTCAGTTTGCGCAGTGCTGCTATGTCATTGATTGAGTTGCCTTTATACAGCAGTGACAGCGACTCGAATGCCGTGGCAGATGTGCGCTGTGTAGTGGCTTTGGTACTGCGTTTCCTCTGCGGTGCAACATAGATATTGAGCGTCAATGGTGCCACCACCGCCTGTTTCCGAATACGGAAATAGTCGGACACCGTAGGCGTCTGCGCGATGTGAGACTGCACGTACGCCACACGCGAAAGGTCGCCGAACAAATCCTGCACCCCCTGTTTCAGCACCGACGCATCGGTCACATCGCTCGAATGTATCGGGCAATCGGCAATAATCGACAACAACTGCTTCATTTTGGGCGCAAAATACGTATCGGCAGCCCTCAAACGTTCTTTGAGCAATTCCATGTCGCCCTTGTACAAGATACTGCGCACCTGTAACTGAAACCGCTCGGCTATCACTTGAATGCCGTGCAAAGCCCCGATGATAGTGGCAAAATAGGTCAGATAGTCCCCCTCCACGGTGCTCATACGCCCCACAGCAGCCCGCATGGACGCAACGCGGTCGATATATTCACGGAGGTCATACAACGCACACAACAGCACCGTCAAGTATTCATCCTGCGACGTAGGCAACTGCTGTTCAACCACTTGCAGTGCTGGCTGTTGCGCCGTAAACGCCACCACCTCGCGCGCATTGGTCAGCGCACGTTCGGGAATGGGTGTCAGCAGTACTATCCCCTCCAACGACCGGCATCGCGACAACGCCACATACACC
>DLLA01000018.1 GCA_002479035.1 Bacteroidales bacterium UBA7574
AAGCCCAATGAAGTGATACCCTTGTTGAGTACCTCCAAGGCTTTGGCATTGGCTTTGCGTGCGTTCTTGCAAGCGCAGATGTTCTGGCGGATAGCCCACTCGTTGTTGGTTTTCGTTCCGCGCACATAGGGGAACTGCCCCGGTGCCGAAACGGTGGTCTTGAGTCCTTTGAGGTCCTCTTGACGATAGAAAGGCTGCACATTGAAGCCTTCCGGGGTGCGCCAAACGAGTTTCTTGTCGAAATCGGCACCCTTCAAGTCAGCGATGATTTTGTCCTTCCACTCTTTGGTAGAGACGGCGGGAAAATCTGCCAACAAATTCAATTTTTCTTCTGCCATGATTAAATTGATTTATATTGGATAATTTATTATTTGCTCATTTCCAACATCTTACGTATCGGTAAGACGGCTTTTGCGGCAATGTCTTGCGCCACAAACACTTCGTTGCTCTCGTCGCGCAGACACGCGTATAGTTTCTCGAGCGTGTTCATACGCATATACTCGCACTCGTTGCAACTGCAGCCCACGCCTTCGGTTACTTCAGGCGGCACAGGTAGGAACTCCACATCGGGACACGCCTTGCGCATCTCATGCAGGATACCGCTTTCCGTAGCGATGATAAACTGCTTCTTGTCCTCGTGTGTGCGCACGTAGTTCAATAGGGCTTGCGTAGAACCTATGACATCGGAGAGGTTGAGTATCACCTGTTTGCACTCGGGGTGTGCCAGCACTTTGGCATGGGGGTACTGCTGCTTGAGCGAGAGCAATGCCTCCGCCGAGAAACGCGAATGTACATGGCACGCACCCTGCCACAACTCCATGTGCCGCCCTGTCAGCGAGTTGATGTAGTTGCCTAAGTTTTGGTCGGGACCAAAGAGTATCTTGGCATTTGCGGGCAACTGGTTGACTATCTTCAGCGCATTGCTGCTGGTTACCACCACATCGGTAAGTGCCTTCACCGCCGCACTCGTGTTGACATACGACACTACCTGATAATCAGGGTGTTGCTCCTTCCACGCCAGCAGGTCTTCGGCACGGCAACTGTCTGCCAACGAGCAGCCTGCCTTCGGTTCAGGGATAAGCACTTTCTTGTCGGGGCAAAGGATTTTTGCCGTCTCTGCCATGAAATGCACACCGCACATCACTATGATGTCAGCGTTGGTCTTGGCTGCCTGCTGTGCAAGTGCCAGCGAGTCGCCTATGAAGTCTGCCACATCCTGTATCTCAGGGCGTTGGTAGTAGTGCGCCATGATGATGGCGTTCTTCTCAGTGCAGAGCCTGCGTATTTCGTTTACTATATCCATTGTCTTTATTCGACTGCTACGGGTTGTCCGCACACATTGTACAACTTACCTTGGTGCAATATCAGCAACTGCCCGTCGCGCAATATCTTAATTGCCGTAACATCCTCATCTACAGTTATTTCTTCTATCGAAGATGGGGTATTGTCATACCCATTGCTCTCATCAGGGATAAATCGAATATCTTCTGAATGTACCAACTTATCCAAATTCACTGCTTCCCCTGCATGCTCGCCCCAAATGTATTCTGCCAAATACGGGTAATCAATAAAGGGATTGCGGTTGCCTTGTGTCTTCTGAATACCGTTGTTGCGGTCAATTTCCTTTTGCGACACAGGGTCTTCGCGGTGCCACTTCAACAAAAGAGCCACCCCATACTTTGTCAGTCCGAAATAGCCTGAAGCCGTGTAGTTGCCGCTGAAAATAGTTGAACCATTGCTTGATGTAAATGCTTGATAATCATCTGCCCATTTAATCATTGTGCCAAAGTAAGCACGTGCGAAGTCTCCCTTGTACTCGTCCACAGGTTCAAATACTTTATCCGAACAAGAAGCAGATACTCCCTTGTTACCAACGATAGTTTTTCCTGTTACAGAAATGTTCTTTGAAGAGCCTAATTTGCTGCCATTGCCCGATGTATAGGAGGCATTGCTTACCTCACCAAACGGGTAATTGCTGCGCATACCATTGACTTTTCCATCGGTGGGTACAAGATGGAATATGTCACATCCGGGACCTGATTTTGTATCACCAAACCATGATTTTGGAATAGAGTGCTCACGATTGTAACAATCACATTCTTTCTTATAATTGCCACATTTACCTGTTCCCAAACGAAAATCACAATCGCTGTACATATCCCAGATAGTGCCATCTGCGCGCACATCTGTCTCTTTATAAGCATTCCACAATCCGTCATACCCTAACGAGTGGTAGCCCACTTTGGCAATCACGTGAATCTGGTCGAACAAAGCCTTTCCCGTTTTGCCGTCCACATCTTTATAATATGCGGGAATACCTGTTGCAGGTGTTACCGTACCCGCTATAGCCCAACTTGCCAACAAATAGCAAACTGTTAGTGCAAATGTGCGTTTCATTGCAATCATTAGATTTATTTGTAACAAACTATCATTTTTATTTTTAACTCTCACTCTCCCTTTCTTCCGTGGCGACAGGAAGTCCTTTACCCACCAATTCAAGCCCACAAAGTTACTACTTTTTTTCTAATAGCGCAAACTCTTTTGTGTTTTTGCAGGGGCTTGTTCTCAAAATATGTGGTATGACATATATGCGAGACCCGCGACAGACCCGCGATAGACCCGCGA
>DLLA01000172.1 GCA_002479035.1 Bacteroidales bacterium UBA7574
AGTTCGTACTAACCACATACTATTAACATAGTTTTACTTCAATGTTTACAGCAGGATAGCACATTGACATAATCCGGACTATCAGGATTGAGGATTTTGATGCCGGCTGTGGAGAGGATTTTTGTGGCGAGTGTTGCACATATAAGAAAAAAGCAGTACCTTTGCCTGTCAATTTGGCAGAGCCTGCGGCTAAGCCTTTTGGACACCAACGACAGACTATCAAGCGAGACAACAGACTATGGAACAGAAGGACTTATTGGCAATCAAGCAGCGGTTCGGGATTATCGGCAACAGTCCCCTGCTCAATCGCGACATTGAAGTAGCGGTACAAGTGGCTGTCACCGACCTCAGCGTACTCGTTACAGGTGAGAGTGGTGTCGGAAAGGAGCACTTCCCGCAAATCATTCACGCCTACTCCGCCCGCAAACACGGACCGTATTTCGCAGTCAACTGCGGTGCTATCCCTGAGGGGACCATTGACAGCGAACTCTTCGGGCATGAGAAAGGAGCCTTCACGGATGCCAAAGCCGAGCGCAAAGGCTACTTCGAGATAGCCAACGGCGGCACGCTCTTCCTCGACGAGGTGGGCGAACTGCCACTGCAAACCCAAGTGCGTCTCTTGCGTGTCCTTGAGACGGGCGAGTTTATCCGCATGGGTGCCAGTCAGGTGCAGAAGACCAACGTGCGCGTAGTCGCTGCCACCAACCTCGACATGAAACGCGCTATCAGCGAGGGACGGTTCCGTGAAGACCTCTATTACCGTCTCAACACGGTCGAAATCAAAGTGCCTGCCCTGCGCGAGCGCAAAGATGACATTCCCCTGCTCTTCCGCAAGTTCGTGGTGGACTTCAGCGACAAGTATCGTATGCCGCCCATCCGCCTGACCGATGAGGCGACGCAACTGCTCAAAAACTACTATTGGAACGGCAATATCCGCCAACTCAAGAACGTGGCAGAGCAGATAAGCATCATCGAGCACAGCCGTGAAATCACAGCAGACACGCTGCGTAAGTACCTGCCTGCCAATGAGATGCAGAGCGGGCTCACGCTTCTGCATCCGCAGACATCGGGCGACAATTTCATGAACGAGCGCGAGATACTATATAAGGTACTGTTTGATATGAAGCACGACATGACCGAGATGCGCCAGCAACTCAACGGGCTCCTCAACGGCACCCCACAGCCTGCCCATCGCAACACCGATGTAGTGGTCTCCCACTCCGACTTCGAACCCGTAGAAGAGGTGCACGCCGAGGCTCCCACGCGCATGGTTCACCAACCCGAAGAGGCACAAGTGGTCACAGAACAACCTGCCCAAGCCACCAAGCCCGTCACCATGGAGGACATCGAGCGCGAGAGTATCCGGCAGGCATTGGCACGCAACAATGACAGCCGCAAAGCCGCAGCAGCCGAACTGCACATATCAGAGCGCACACTCTACCGCAAAATCAAAGAGTATAACCTGTAAGACTATGCACAACCTGCTGAAAACAAGCATTTTACTCGCCTTTGCGATAGCCGTGAACGGTTGCAGCATCAGTTATAAGTTCAACGGTGCCGGCATTGACTATTCCAAGACCCGCAGCATTTCCGTGGCGGACTTCCCCAACAATGCCGCCTTGGTCTATGCACCGCTCAGCAACAACCTCAGTGATGCCATACGCGACATCTACCAGCGGCAGACACGTCTTGAGGTACTGCGGCGCGGCGGAAACCTTGAGTTGGAGGGCGAGATAACAGGCTACACACTCACGCCTATGGCGGTGTCCGCGGATAGTTATGCCGCTGAAACCAAACTCACACTCACTGTGCGCGTGCGCTTCACCAACAACGTAGCCCCCGAAGAGAGTTTCGAAAAGACGTACTCTGCCTACCAGACTTTCGACTCATCACGTATGCTTGATGAAGTGCAGGACGAACTCTGCAACACCATGATTACTGAGATAGCGGAGAGTATTTACAACGACACGGTGGCAAAATGGTAAAATAATTTGCATAGTCCGAAAAAATATAGTACCTTTGCGGGCTAATTAACCAAAGATAAACTTAAAAACAAAGATATTATGTACATTCTATTTACAATCCTGATTGTGATAGCAGCGATATTGCTGATTCTGCTTGTTCTCGTTCAGAACAGCAAAGGCGGCGGTTTGGCTGCAGGGTTCGCAAGTGGTAACCAAGTGATGGGTGCACCCAAGACGGCTGACTTCCTTGAGAAAGCAAGTTGGACATTGGCAGGTATCATTGTGGTACTCAGCATCTTGGCCGTAGGCGTTAAGAAAGGTCAGAAGGTCGTTGCCGATGACGAGAGTGCCATCACCGAACAAGTGCAACAGGCTTACGACGCTGAGCAACAGGCTGCTGCAGTACCTGAGTTCAACGGCGACGAGGAGCAGGAACAAGAGTAATCGCGCACTCACCACGAGCGACGGAGTAGTCCGCCCACGAGGCAGACAAGCATATACCACGGGTATAGCAACTCCAAGCAAATTGCAGTAAACAGAGAGACTTTCGGGTCTCTCTTTTTTATCATAGTGTATTCAACAGGAAACTTCACCACCAATATAGCAGGACACAGCACCTGTAGCACATTCGCCACTGCCACCGCTGCCCCGCAGCGAATGATGTCCTTATCCGTATAGTGCGGTGCCTTACCCGCCCAACGCATACGCTGCTTCCAAAAGGCTCGCCACGTAGTCTCAGGACGCACCACCGCTGTATATTCCGGCTTGTCTGCCACCTCAATACGCAGTCCCCTGCGCTTGAACGACTCCAACAGAAACATATCATCACCGCTTGGAATATCCAAATGCAAGTCTTCGTATGACTCCAGCCAACGCTGCCGACGCACAATCATATTCGCACCGCTGCACATCACAGCCCTGCCCTGTCGGGCAGTCTCTATTGTCAGTTGCTGGATGGCAGCGTACTCCGCTATCTGCAATCGCTCTAAAAATGTCGGATTTGTATGCTTCGACTCCATGCGGAGCGGCAATATCAGCAAGTCAGCATCCGTTTCCGGAGTCGCAACAGGCGGCACTACATCGTCATCCTGCAACCATACAAACTCCGTATCGGCAGCAGAAACCAGTTTATGCAAGGCATACTTTTTGCCTTTGCCGTCATCATTGACACCACGTCTCGGAACTATTGTCGTAATTTGCATAACTGACTGACAAACTGCGGATAAGACTTACTCACACATTCTGTATCGTCCACCTCATATCCAGCCACCATCAGTGCCATTGCCATTCGGTGGTCAGCACACACACAATGTTGCTTCACGGCTTCCAAGCGATTGCTTTCCTTCCATTGCAAACACGCTGTCCCTGTTGCATGCAGCACCACCCCCAAGCGTTCACAAGTGAGTGCCACAGCAGGATACAGGTCAGGGATGTCGGTAAAATCCACATTGATTGCCCGCGGCAAAATGAAATCGTCCGTGCGTTTTGCAAGGTGGATGGTTAGAGGATAGTTATAGGATAGTACTCCCAACTGCTCAAACACTTTCACCACAGCCTTGTCCCCCTGCAGTGAATCCATACTCAGTCCGTGCAATGTAATCTCACCTCCGTACAACGCCACATATTCATACCAGAATGCAGCCGCACTCCAATCACGTTCCACCTCAAAGTCCTCTGCCCGCACCGCATACTCCTCCATTAGTCGTTGTGTCATATATATATAAGATGACGTACAATCCGTCCGCACCCCTACCCCAATCATCATCAATGCCGACACGAACTGCGATGATTGTGGCTGCCACATCTCCACAACCTTATCCGCAACATCCAGTGCTTTTCCATGTATTCGCAAAGGCGGAAAGCCCTCTTTCTCCATATACTCCACCTCTGCCCCGAGCACACGCAAAGCCCCTACCAACTGCCCGATAGGACGTTGCCGCATACGTTTCACACCTGTCAATATCACTTCACAGTCAATCAATTGCGCACAATACGCAGTCAGAAACCGCATTGCCGTCCCGCAGTTCTGCAAGTCCAACGTCAGCACTCCGCCCCGTTTGCGCCTCTTCAACGCAAACAATGCGTCATGCAACAGCCTTACATCATCGGGCATAGCAGCGGAGACGGGCATCAGCCCGTCTCCGTGTATAGCCTGAAGCATCAGCCAACGATTGGCGATAGACTTCGATATGGGCAACTCAATCTCCATGAGATTGCTCAGCACATATTAACTATTAATTATTAACTATTACTTAGTTTACGTCGGGCAACCACGAGTAGTCGCGTGAATAGCGCAGATGTTGCTCCACATAACCCTCCGTATAGTCGAGCGTTACATTGGTGATATTGCCGTCTTTGTCATATTCGGCAGTGTAAACGGGGTTCACAAAGCCCTTGTATGGAGCCAGGTTGAGGTGTGCATAGCGGTCCAATATCTCACGGTGCAGGTCTTGGTCCACCTTCACTGCGTAGGTCTCTACCATATTTGCCGCAGCGGCATAGTCGCCCTCGGAGGTAATACGCTGAATCTCGCGCAGCAACTCACCATACAAACGGCGAACACCCTCATAGTCATTGATTTGCAGATAGTGCTTGCCATCGCGCTCCACGATAGCCACCTCGTTGTTCGTTGCGTGTTGGAGCACCCATTGTGCAATCAACTGACGGTTACGCATGTGCGCTTCCTCCACATTCTTGCCCGGCTCAATACGAACCAACTGTGTCATCAGCCCGTTCATCATCTGCTGATAGTAGTAGCACTTGTAGGCATCGCCGTTAGGCAGCAGACCCAGTTCCACCATCTTCTGGTCGCCCATATAGTAGAGCCCGAACAAATCGGCACGCGCCTCCTCAATAGTCGAAGCATGTTCCTTGAGCGCATCTTTGGTGATACCCGGCATCAGTTTGCCCGAACCATGACCTACACACTCATGCAAGTCGGTATGCAGGTCACCGCACATAGCACCATACTGGTTATATTGCTCGCGAATAGCATCGTCAATCATAAACTCCTCGTTGAAACCATTACCCTTAGCCGCCTCGTTGTAAGCGTGCATCAGGTTGTCAATAGTCACCGACTTGGAACCATACTCCTTGCGAATCCAGTTGGCATTAGGCAGGTTGATTCCGATAGGCGTTGCAGGATAGCAGTCGCCGCCGAGGATAGCCGCCGTGATGACCTTCGCACTCACGCCCTTTACCTCTTCCTTCTTGTATTTCTTGTCGGTAGTGGAATTATCCTCAAACCATTGGGCATTGGCAGAAATGATAGACGTACGTTTGGTAGCCTCGATGTCTTTGAAGTTCACCATGGCTTCCCACGCACCCGTAATGCCCAGCGGGTCAGAGTACACCTCTGTGAAACCGTTCACGTAGTCCACCTGACTCTTCAGGTCTTTCACCCATGCGATGCAGTATTCGTTGAAGGTCTTCAGGTCACCGGTCTTGTTGAACTCAATCATCTTCTCAATAGCCACTTTCTGCTCCTCAGTCTCGGCATACGGCAACGCTTTCTCCAACCAGTAAACCACCTTGCTCAGTGCCTCACCGTACATACCGCCTACCTTATACACGCGCTCTTTCACTACGCCGTCTTCCTTCACCAACTTGCTGTTCAAGCCAATCCACAGCGGCTCGGGCGAGTTGTCTTTGTGCGCAGCATAGTAAGCCTCAGCCTCGGCTTGCGTCACACCCTCATAATAGTTGCCTGCCGATGTCAGCACCAGGTCTTGCCCTGCGGCTTGGTTGGTACGTTTAGCCATCACATTAGGTTCGAACATCACGGGGAGAATCTCCTCATCGTACTTCACACCCGCATCGGCGCAAGCCTTGCGGAACCACTCCTCTGTGAACTCCGGCAAGAACTTATCCTCCGAATAGTGGTGGTGAATACCATTCGAGAACCACACACGCTTCAGGTATTTCTCCAGCAGTTTATAGTCCTCACCATTCTTATCGCCCTGATAGCCAGTATAGAGTGCCTCCAAAGCACGACGGATACGCAGGTTGTAACGGCAGTTCTGGTCATAGAGGATGTCGCGGCCTTGCAGCGCAGCCTCACTCAGGTAGTACACCAGCGTCTTCTGTTGCAGACTCAGCGAGTCGAAATCGGGCACTTGATAGCGCAGGATTTCCAAGTCATAGAATTTGTCCACGTGGTAGTTAAATTCGGGTTGTTGTTCTTTCTTTCCGCAACCGCTCAACACCGCAAGGGCTGCGCACAGGATAATAAAGTTCCTTTTCATTGATTATTAGATTGTTAATTTGGTTAGTATCGTTCCAAGACCGTCTGCACCAATTCCTTGATACGCGGTTTGTAGTCCGTATTGGCAGCCTCCACTTTGCGCTGGGCTATCACGCAGCACACGGTCATTGCCTTATGACCCATCAGCAGGCTCAAACCGGCAATCGCACTGCCTTCCATCTCATAGTTCGTGATACGTTGCCCCTCATAGCGGAAGTCAGTAATGCGCTCGTTGATGTCCGGCACCGCGATGTTGCAGCGCAACACACGTCCTTGCGGGCCATAGAAACCGTTGGCGGCAATCGTGCAACCGCGCATCATATCATTCTTCGCAATGCGGTCCACCAATTCCGTATTGGCAGCCACCACATACGGGCGTGCAGCCTTCTCGGGGTAATGGATATAGTCCACCAACGCCTTCTCGAAACCCAAATCGGCAATGCGGTCGCGCCCCTCATAGAACGCCAGCACACCGTCGAAACCAATTGACTTCTGGCTCACTAGAAACGTGCCCAATGGAATATCCTCTTGCATCCCGCCGCACGTACCGACACGGATAATCTCCAACTGACGGTGCTCTGCTTTCTCGGTGCGCGTCTCGAAATCAATGTTCGCCAGCGCGTCTATCTCGTTCAGCACAATATCGCAGTTGTCCGTACCGATACCCGTTGAGATACACGAGATACGCTTGCCTTTGTACTTGCCTGTAATCGTATGAAACTCACGACTTTGCACATCGCACTCTATGCTACCCTCGTCAAAGAACGAAGCCACCATATTCACCCTGTCTTGGTCGCCGACCAAGATGATTTTATCAGCCAAAAACTCAGGACGGAGGTGCAGGTGAAACACGCTACCGTCATCATTGATAATCAACTGGCTTGCAGGAAAATACCTTTTCATGCTTGTCCTCCTCCGAATGACATTGGGATGGTGCTGCCGGGGGCAGGTGCCCCGTTCAACTTAATGGTGCCGAATTGTTTCTCGTATTTGCTTACGTTTTCTTGCAGTGCGAACAGCAGTTTCTTTGCATTCTCGGGGGTCATCACCACGCGCGACTGCACGTTGGCCTCTTTCTGACCGGGCATCATGCACACAAAATCCACTACGAACTCCGACGGCGAGTGTGCAATAATCGCCAAGTTCACATACTTGCCGTTTGCCATCTCGGGAGTGAGGTTGATGTTAATCTTTTGTTCTTCCATAATCTTTTGCTAATTAAGTATTTAGAATTAATGTTATGTCCTACCAATATAATACTCTACGCTTATACAGCGGCTGCGTTGCCAATATATATAAGGTCAGCAACGGCAACAGCACATCCCATACCACTATCTCTATCCCCTGAAAACGCATCCCCAATCGCCTTGCACCTACGTTCATCACAACCATCTGCGCCACCACGCGCAACAGCCACAACCCGTAGGCTATGCAGCATGCCAACCCGCCGCCGCACGCAAACACCGCTATCAGCAACCCGTACAGCAGCCCGCGACTCACCGGTTCCATCACCAACCGCCACTTGCTGCCTGTCCTGTAGTTCGGCGACACCGACAGATGTCTGCGCTTCTGATGTATCCATTCCTGCCACGTATGTTTCGGCACCGACCATGTCAGGCTCTCGCGCGAACAAACAATACTTGTATTGTTCCTTGTGGCTATCTTGTTCACAAACAAATCATCATCACCTGCCCGCTCCGCCAGCAATCCGCGGAAACCGCTATGTTCAAAGAATGTCGAACGCCTGTATGCCAAGTTCCGCCCCACACCCATATATGGATGTCCCGCGGCCGCCATACCCAAATACTGCATACCGTTGAATAAGGTATCGTAGTTCAACAGGCTGTTCAGCAACGTATCTTCCTCAAAATAAGCACCATACCCCAACACAATCTCCGTCTCATGTCCTTTCCGCGGCGCAAAACCCTTCACCATCTCCCGTATCCATTGCCTCGATTCAGGGCGGCAATCCGCGTCCGTCAGTAGCAGATAATCATAGTGCGCCGCCTTGGCACCAATGGTCAACGCCAACTTCTTTGTGCTAATCACGTGCGCACCGCGAGGTACGAAAGTGACATATAAGTTACTGCTAACCAACGCATAACGTTCTAGCACCTCTTGTGTCTTATCCTCACTCCCGTCATTCACCACTATCACCTCAAACTTCGGATAGTCCTGTGCCAGCAACGTCTGCAAATAGTCCTGCAGATTCTCCTCCTCATTCCGCGCGCACACAATCACACTCACCCCCTGCTCTTCCACCGACCTTACCTGCTGGTTACATCTATGATGCCGCTGCCAGCGTCCCACGCAACACAGATAACGTACATAAAAAAACACTTGATACCCCATTACGAGTACCAATGCACCCAACAAGCAATAGTCCAACATGGAGAACAGAATAGTCATCGCTACCTTACTTGGTGGTATATTTAGGTTTGGCACTGCCTTTGAGTACCAATGATTTGTTCATATAGTTCAGATTCAAGGCTTTCAGTCCAGCGACCGCCATTTTACCAACCACCAATGCACCTGCTTCATTGAGCAGATACTCGCCTTCGGGCGACTCTTCCGTATTCAAATCCACATAGTAGGACTTCATATCCTCTGCACCACGACGCTCCATCCAATGGTGACTCATCATTTCGAGGTCTATCAGTGGCACCTCTGCATACTTGGCAACATTCCTAATCGCCTGTGGATATGCCCCCATGCGGTCAATCCATTGTCCGTCTATAAAAAACGGCTCCGCTAACGGAGTACAGAGAATCACATGCATCTTCTTCTCTTTTGCCACCTCTATGATGGTTAACAAGTGCTCAATCATCACATCCACAGGGCTATATTGTGCACCAATGGTATCACGTAGGTCATTCTGCCCGAACTGAATCAACAAAATATCCCGCTTTTCAAAAGGCATCAGCAGAGAGTTCAACACACCGTCTTCTACCAATGCCTTTGTGCTCATACCTTTTTGTGCCAAATTTACCACGTTCATGTTGGTCAGATAGGAAGGAAACACTTGTCCCCATCCTCGTACATTGGAAGACTCGATATTTGCGTAGTCCGCCATAGTGCCGTCTCCTAACATCACAAAGTTCGGCAACTTACCTGCCGCCCATGCACCTTGCAGCACACACACCATTACCATTAAGAACGTGATAGACCTTTTCATGCTATTGTTTCTTTGTATTATTCTATACTGATGTCGTTCCTATTCTGTATAAACAGGCTGCAAAGTTACAAAAAAAACATCATAAGCACAAATCCCAGGTGGCTTTTATCACTTTCCTGCTATACAGTCAATCTCAACCAATGCAGCTTTGGGCAGGTCCTTGACAGCATAACACATACGTGCCGGCTTGCTTTCAGGAAAGAACTCGGCATATACAGCATTCATAGCACCAAAGTCGCTGATGTTGGCAAGCAGCACTGTGGTCTTGACTACGTCGTTCATAGTCAGTCCTGCTTCTTCCACAATGGCTTGTAAGTTGAGCAATGACTGCCGAGTTTGCTCCTCAATAGTGACAGGCATCTCACCTGTAGCCGGATTGATGGGTAACTGACCAGAGGCAAACAACATGCCGTTCAGAACTTGTGCTTGGCAATACGGACCTATAGCCGCAGGAGCCTTTGGTGATGCGATAATCGTCTTCATAATAATAATACTATTGTTTTTGTTATTTTTGTCTATTCAAGGTCATCTGAACCACACAAAATAGCGGGGTTCCTATAACACTATGCTGCTAACGCCCTGCAAAATTACAAAATTCAAACGAATTAACCAACGTTGGGTTAGAGGGTGGTGGCGTAGTAGTGGAGGATGCGGAGGCGGAAGATGTAGTTGTAGTAGGCTTGGAGATAAGCGGATTGGGCTTGGAGGTAGGTGTTCTTGGCCTCACGGTATTCGTAAGAGGTGGCGCGGCCGGCGTCGTACTTCTGCTCGGCATAGCGGAGGGCTTCGCGGGCGGAAGACTCGGACTTCATGGCACTGACCTGCTCCTGTTGCGCCGCCAAGGCGTTGTAATACGCCTGGTCT
>DLLA01000175.1:0-6243 GCA_002479035.1 Bacteroidales bacterium UBA7574
ATATGTACTTGGGCGACAATGCGCGTGCGCCCTACGGAACACGCTCGTTCTCTGTGATATACGAGTACACCCTGCAGGCAGTCAGATATCTTGAGGCACAAGGGTGCAGCCTGATAATCCTCGCGTGCAACACCGCCAGTGCGAAAGCCCTGCGCAGCATACAGCAGCGCGATATAGACCCCGCCAAGGTGCGGGTGCTGGGTGTGATACGCCCCACTGCCGAAGCGGCTCCCATGCGTACGCGCACAGGACATATAGGTGTGCTGGCAACGCCGGGGACGGTGTCGTCGGAGAGTTACGTATTGGAGTTGCAACACCAGAATCCCGACCTGGTGGTCACCCAACAGGCATGCCCGATGTGGGTGCCCCTAATAGAAGCGGGAGAGCACAAGCACGAGGGGGCTGACTACTTCGTAGAGAAGTACATCACGATGCTATTGGCGCAAGACCCGAAAATCGATACTATCATACTCGGGTGCACCCACTATCCGCTGCTGCTGCCCAAGATACAGGAAGCGGTAGCCGGTATGGGCATTGACATCATGGCTCAAGGCGAGATAGTGGCACTCAGCCTGCAGGATTACCTGCAACGTCATACGGACATCGCACAGCGGTTGGCTCCCAAACAAGAAGGCACGGGAAGCGTGCGCTATCTGACTACCGAGTCTGCCGAGAAGTTCGCCGGTTCGGCATCGGTATTCTTGTCAGAACCTATTGAAGCACAACACATAGAATGGTGAAAGAGATAACGAAATACTACCATGTGGCAGGGCACACCTTCTCGCTGACTGCAGACGAGCAGCAGATACATCTGCTGCAGAATTGTGTTCCCTTTGAGATACCCAACGCAAGCAACCCCATATTTGCGCTATCCGCAGCGTGCGGGGACATGCTGAGCGAGGACGAAATAGCCCGGAAGACGCCGCTGTTTGTGGACAACTCGGACGAAGACATGCCGCGGATAGAGGTGTACAGAGAGAACGGGCAGTGGCTGTTCCGCATAGCGATGGTAGCCAAAGCCCCGATATGCTGCGAGTTGCAATGCAATGCCGATTTCAGCGAGGCACGATTGTGCTTTGCGCCCGACGAGAAGAATGTGCGGTTCTGCCTTGACAACGCTATGATGCTGCTCTACGCCTTCCGTACCGCCCCATTGCGCACTCTGGAGATGCATGCCGCCGTGGTGGTGAAGGACGGGCAGGGGTTTCTCTTTCTCGGCAAGAGCGGTACGGGCAAGTCCACCCATGCACGGCAGTGGCTCAGCGCATTTGATGGCGCATGGCTGCTGAATGACGATAATCCCATCCTGCGTGTTATGGACAATGGCGAGGTGCGGGTGTTCGGTTCGCCATGGAGTGGCAAGACACCTTGCTACAAGAACGCTTCGGCACCCGTAGGGGCGATTGTGAAGTTGAGCCAAGCCCCCGAGAACACCCTGCGCCGATTGCGTTTGCCTGAGGCATACGCCTATATCCTGTCATCGGCTTCGGGCTTGAAGACGGAGCGCAATATGGCAGACGCGATATACGAAACCATACGGGCAATCGTGTTGCATACGCCTTGCTATCATCTTGATTGTCTGCCAAATACCGATGCGGCACGTGTCTGCTATGGAGAAAGAGAATAGCATATTGCTACCCGAATTCCGGCGGCTGCTCGAGGCGGGACATCAGGTACAGTTCACTCCGAAAGGCGTAAGTATGCGCCCATACATAGAGGGGGGGCGCGACAGTGTGGTTCTGGAGCGTCCGAAAGGTGGCATATCGGTCGGGGACATTGTACTGGCGGATATAGGCGGCACTTATGTGCTGCACCGTGTGGTGCGGTGTGAGGATACACAGTTGGTGCTCCACGGCGACGGGAACCTGTACGGTGAGGAACATTGCACCTGCGGGGATGTATTGGGTGTGGTGACGATGATACTGCGCAGGGGGCACCACAAGGTGCGCCCGACAAGAGCAGTGGTGTGGCGTCATCTGCCGACAGTAGTACGCAAATACGGACTGAAGATTTACAGAAAGTGCCTGCGATGGCACCCAAACTAACGGAATATGAAGACAATACAAGGATTTCGCTTGCGCGAATTGGGCGGCGACTATATCTTAATCGGCGAGAGCGTGGAACTCATCAATTTCAACAGCCTCATCACCCTCAACGAGAGTGCCGCTTACCTGTGGCGCAACGTGGACGGCAAGGATTTCGATGCCGACACTCTCACACAACTGTTGCTGGACGAATACGAGGTGAACGCCGACACCGCCCGTCGCGATGCCGCAGCCACACTGAAGAGTTGGGTGGAAGCAGGAATTGTAACCGATTGACCATAATAAAATGAAACCCGAGGAAGACATATTCCTCTCCATTCTTCGTTCTGTGCTGTGGGGAGAGGATGGGGAAATTAAGAATGAAGAATTAAAAATTAAGAATGGCATGTGCGGCAACGTACATGCAGCAGATGGTATCGATTGGGGGAAGGTATTGGGTTTGGCAAACAGGCAGAGTTGTCTGCATGCGTTCGGCGTATGGCTGCTACAACAGCACATCAACACACCCTACAATCAGACTCTTCGTGTGAATACATTTGCCACATTGCAGCGGCAAGTAAGGCTCAACCAGTTGGCTGCCGAAGTGGTGACATTGCTGCAAAACTATGGTATTCAGGCGGTTCTGATGAAAGGGTATGGATTATCCCTACTCTATCCGGACCCCGATATGCGTTCATTCGGCGATGTGGACATATACGTGGGTGAGGAGAACTATCTGCGTGCTGCCCGGATAGTTACGGACGCTTACCCCGACAACTACTGGCACTCGGCACTGCACGGCGGCATCCACTACATCATGTGCCTTGACGAGAAATGCGACCGCACGCTGGAGTTGCACCGCGTGACGATGGAGTTTGCGGACAAAGCAGGCAATCAGGCTTTTCAGGCATATACAAAACACTCCATGGAGGAGCCACTGCCTGTGGTATCCGTTGGCGGGGCAGATGTGCAGGTCCCCCGCGCAGCATACAATGCGTTGTATGTGTTTATGCACGCCTGGCACCATTTTGAGGGCACGGGTGTCGGATTCCGTCAGTTGGGCGACTGGGCACTCGCGTTGCACCATGCCTACCGGACAGCCACCCTGCAAGAGTGGGCAGAGGCAACACAGGAGATGCAAACCGTGTTGGAGGCCCTGCACATGACAACGGCATGGCAGACTTTCGGACATATACTCATTGGCACGTTGGGGCTGCCCCGTGAAGAGTTTCCTCTATATACAGCGCAGTATCAGCGGCGGGCAAGACGGCTGACCCGACAACTGTTGCGCGACGGGCACGGCTACCGACCTGCTCATCAACACATCTCGGACATGGCCCTGATGCGACGTTTCCCTTGGAAGCGTCCGGAGACAGGACGTGTGCTGCAAAAGATGAGCACCACCTACCACCTGTTTTTCAATGCCCTGCAAATGAGCAAATTCTTCCCCCGCTATGCATGGCACGAACTATGTGCCAATATCAAAAGGGGACTCTCCCTACCCTTTTAAGGACACAAGGCAGAGGCACCTTTGCCCCTGCAGAGGGAACCATGGCTCCTTTCACCACATGGCTCCCTCCACTGCCCTCACGGGCAGTATTCATACGTCAAAGAACACAGGCTGCTTACGTATGCAGCCTACCGGATTCGATATTTCAAATTATGATACAATGATACCTAACCTTTCAGGGACCTCACCCCGCGTTCATTCCCACAAACGTTATAGGATAGTTGTATGTTGGTTATAGGATAAAGAGTCCGTCGCGGGTCTATCGCGGGTCTGTCGTGAATATGTCATGAGTCTGTCGTGAGCCGGTTATGGATTTATAAGCCTTATCAGGCACATTATTTCAGTCCGACCACATTCCTTATTTACATACAAAGATAATACAAAATCGTCCGAAATCCAAATTTATTTTCGTTTTTTCGCCAAAATGGTGCATTTTGTATTTTCGGCTTGTAACCCACTGACACTCAATGCCAAAAAATCTTCATTTTTTCAGTGGTTTCCCTGCATTTTTCCCAAAACGGCTGTTTTAACAAAAGTTGTATTTCAATTCGAGTGCGCGGGCTCCACAAAACACACCATACGTCTCCATAAAAACCCACGTAAAGAACCAATAAAAGCATATTCTCCGTTAATCACCGCCAATCAATCGTTAATGCATCGCGAGACAAAGGCTCCATTAACAGCCATGTAAAGAACCATTAAAAAATTGTCGGGTATAAGTCTCTGTTAATCACCGCCAATAGACCATTAATGCCGAACAAAGTCTCCATTAACCCCATTAAATATCCATTAAAACATTAGTAAACATATAATTATCCACGAATTAGCCATGAATTGCGTTGGCGGGTGATGGTTCTCCGCTAATTGCCGTTAATAGACGTTAATTTTCTCCGTTAAAGGACATTCTTACTGCCATTAACCCCAATTAGCACTGACAAACATATAATTATCCATAAATTTACCATTAATTCGCCATCGGGTATAATTCTCCGTTAATTGCCATAAATTGTCCATTAATTTTGCGTAGCAAAAGACAAAGATTCCGTTAAACGCTATTTTGTTATTAAGGATGTATAATCGTCAGAAAATTTGCGCAATTCGTAGGTTTTGTGTAATTTTGTACCACCCTAATAAATAGGGTAAGTACCCTTATAAAAGAACGACACCTGATAGTTTGACTTGCGTCAGGGACTACCAGGGATTCCGACTGCAAAGATATTTCTTTTTAGAGAGATATGCAAATGGGATTTCTTTTTCCGCTAAAGGCGATGTTTTTGTTTCATGGGGTACAATTCTCCGTTAATTGCCATAAATTGCCCATTAATTTTGCATAGCACAGAACAAAGGCTCCACCAATGCTAATTGCCATTAAAGTATTGATAAACAAAGTCGTGGTACAAAGGTAGTAAGAGAAACGACTACACAAATTCCACGTTGCGCAGTTGGTTGGCAAAAGATTGGATGCTTTGCTGCATACGCGCTGCAGTCTTGGGTGAGGCGTGACGTGTACCATTGAGGTATTGGCTGAGTTGCTGCTGACTGATACCCGTAAGGCGTTGCAGACCCGACAGCGTAAGCACATTATGATATGCTGATAAGAATGAATTGACATCATACTTGAACACAAACTCCACGTTCTCCAATGCAGTGTGGTGCTCCTGCTCGTAATCCTCTTTCATAGCGGCATATACGGCTTTGAAATCATCCATCGCCTCTTGTGCGGTATTGCCTTCGCCGAAGAACCCAAAAGGAAAATTCTCATTGGTGTAAACCGAATAGAACCCTGCGCGGTTCTGCTCAATGATTGCAATTACTTTTTTCATTGTCTTGTTGGTTTTTATAGGTTAATGCCTGCTGATTTCAGTATGCTGCGGAGTGTACCCGTTGCTACCTCTTGCGACTGATGGTTGCTGGTGGTGAATTTCAGCCCTGTTATTGGACTATACCATTGAGGATGCCCTGCCATTTGCCGGTTGGTCTCATAGCACCCGTAGCGTCGTAAAATCTTATGCAGTTCGTTGTATCTCATTTGTGACGAAACTAAAACACTGCAAAGTTACTGCTTTTATTTCTAATAGCAAAATAGAATGCAAACTTTGGAATATTTTGCAGTTGATATAAAGGAGATGTAACAGACAGGGGCTGCCCGCGCGGGCAGCCCCTAATTGTGAATTGCGTGTTACGCACTACATTGGGTGCACGTTGCTACTTTACTTCCTCGCCGGTGAGGGTGTAGGTCTTGCCGCCACGGAGGATATAGACTTGTCCGTCACGGAATACCTTATAAGGCGTAAGGTCTGTGGAGGTGGCGGAGTCGGTGGCTACGTCCTGCACACCGGTGGTCTGTGCAAACTCGGCAGTGAGCGTCACATCGTCCGTTACCACAAAAGTATAGGGGTTGTCGGTAGTGCCATCGCTCCAACGCACAAACTGATACCCTGCGGCGGGAACGGCAGTGAGAGTCGCCTCGGTGTGGAGATAGTACTCGCCACCGCCTGTCACTTCGCCCTGTGCGGGGTCGCAGGTGGTCGCTATGTAGCGTGTCTCGTTGCTCAGCGGGTCAAAATAAGCGACAAGGGTGGTGTCATGCGTGAGAGTGAGGGTGCGCGGATTGGCAAAGACACCATCACTCCAAAGCAAGAAGGTATAACCCGTGTTGGCTGTGGCGGTCAGCGTGAGTTGGTCGCCATCGTGGTAAGTGCCTGTGCC
>DLLA01000175.1:6368-7878 GCA_002479035.1 Bacteroidales bacterium UBA7574
CCTGTAGCCACCTGATATTTCGGTTGGCTGCCAGCAGGAACATGGAGTGTACAAGCGAACTTGTCCAACCCGTCGAAAGCATCCGAAGCGCAGTTGCCAGGTATCTCGCTGTGGCAATAGATATGCTGCAAGCCTGTACAGTTGTAGAAGGCTTTGCTGTCCAACTGACAACGCTCACGGAAAGTAAGTGACGATAGTTGGTTGCACCCCGAGAATGCCTCTTTGCCCACCGACAACAGAGAAGAGGACAGCGACAAGTCGGATAGTGATGAGCAGCCATAAAACGCCTGTTCGCCAATAGAGGTGACATTGTCGGGAATATGTACTGATTGCAAAGAGGTGGCTCCATAGCATAATCCTTCAGGTACACGGAGTACACTATCGCCGAAAGTTACAGAATAGAGAGATTCCGGTGATTGGAGGTGGTAGTAGCGACCATATTCATCAGTATTATTCACATTACGAGCGTTCCATACGAGGTTGTTGACCGTAATATATTTCAAGGGGAATGATTCCACATTTGCACCAACTGTCAATGTTCCGATATTACAGCCTCCCAATGCATTAATTCTAAATACGTCATCATTCATCGTGAAAGAGCGTATAGGAGAATCTCCAAACGCACTTTGTCCTACAACAAAGACATTCTCACCCAATATAATATCTACATTGCTAAAATCGTAGTCATAGAATACATACGGTGAGATTTCAAATACATCATCAGGTATGATTAGTTCTCCTATATCATTTACATTTCTTCCATTGATGTAAAGTTGTGAAATGACATCACCTATCGCCCACGACAAACCAGAATCATACATATCTATACTGCAAAATGCTGTTATATCTTTAATAAAAACATGTCGTGATGCATCGTGGTTTCTATAACCAAATGCAGCACTACCTGTCTTCTTAAGTCCTATGCCAATATAAACCGTATCAGGTAAACTTTTGCCGTATATAAGCGAGGATTCTCCAATGCTTTGCACATTATCAGGAACCGTGACAGATGGGTAGTCGTATATACAGAAATAACTTGGTAGAGATTCCACACCTTCTCCAATTACCACTTTCTCTGTCCAAAACGCCCTATCACCAGTGTCCCATGAATAGAGTTCTGTAGAAGTATTGACAGCATTCTTTGCGTTCCATACCAGCAGTTTCAACCTGCGCATCTTAGCACCCTCCATGCTATTATATCCAGTAATATAACGCCCTACACGTGTCACTTTTTCGGGAATAATGAGTGTATCTATTTCGACATCCTTGAAGGCACATTCTCCCAATTCTCTCAAAGAATCAGGCAATGTGATATGAGTGATGGCACTATTGCAGAACGCCATAGGAGCAATAGTCCGAACTGTTGCAGGCAATTCTATTTGTCGCAGCATGACTGTATTTTGGAAACAAGCCGTATCTATCACCTCCAATGAGTTCGGCATTTGTATGGAAGTAAGATTATAACAGCCAGCAAAGGCATTCTTGCCTAATCTCTTAATGGAATGAGGTA
>DLLA01000175.1:8019-8236 GCA_002479035.1 Bacteroidales bacterium UBA7574
TCCTTGAAAGGATACCAAGAACGTGCATCTCCCACTATCCAACCACCGCCAATGGAGCCGTCCCATTCCCCACCGCTGCCACTCAACATAGAGGCATTGATGTAAACAGTCTGGAGATTAGTCCCTTTCGCTATCATAGACCCTACTGCCTTTACGCCCTTGGGAATGGTCAATGACTGCAAATGAGTGAAACCATCAAAAGCATAGTCACCAATAT
>DLLA01000099.1:0-8923 GCA_002479035.1 Bacteroidales bacterium UBA7574
TGGGCAACTATCACCAGAAAGGACTGCTCACCACTACCATTACCGACCCCATGGCTTATGACCCCGAGTGGGCAGACATCATCTCACGTGGTGCTGTTACAGATGCCACTTATGATAGTTATGGTAGCAATCCTTATGGATTGGATATAGCCGTATCGGCAGAAGTGGGCGTCAACCTTGACCAACTGCTGAGCAGCGACTGGCAGAAGGAGAACGAGAAACGGAAGCGTTCCATTCGTATGCGTGTGGCATTGTTTGCAGACTACGGGGTTACTTCGTTGAATGTGGGCAACAAAGAAACAGCCTTTGCCACAACCACCGAAGATGCCATTACCATGACCTCGCTGCACCAATCCGAGTGGGCGACGTCAAGCCTCAACAGCCTGTTGGTGGGCGTGAAGTTCACGGCAATGCTCCAGATGAACAAGGAGAAGAAACTCAAGAAGAAGACACCGTTGCTCAATGTCCGCACCACCGACGAGGTGACAGGTCTTGCCTTGGGCGGCAGTCAGGTACAGGCAACGCCTGAGAAAGGGCGCGTGCGCAAGAAGAACACCAACGGCAAAGGTATAGCAGGTTTCCGCTTGCCCGAGGGCGACTACACCATTACCGCTACCCGCCAAGGGTACATACCGAGCGAGGAGGTGGTCTTCACGCACGTGGAGGACAAGGAGCAGGTGGATATAGCCTTGCGTCCGGTGCCTGTGTATGCCTTGTTCGTGCGCAATGCCAAGACGGGTGAGAACATGGCAGCCCATGTACGCTTTATCGACCTGAGCACCGAGAAAGAAATAGCCACGGCAATCACCGATGCCGCTACGGGTGGTTACTCGATTGCATTGCCGATGGGCAGCACCTACCGCGTACATGTCGAAGCCAACGAGTTCTTTGCTGAAGAAGGTCTCGTCACCGACCTGTCGGCAACAGACAGTTTCTCGCTGCAACCCATCGAGAAGAAGAAAGCCATCGTATTGCACCACCTCTATTTTGCCACCAACAAGACAGAGATACTACCCGAGTCAGAGGCTGCCCTGACCGACCTATATACCATGCTGACGGAGAATCCCGAGGTACGTATCCGTATCATTGGTCACACCGATGCCGTGGGTTCGGACAAGGACAACCAGCGTCTGTCGGAAGGACGTGCCAACAGTGTCCGTCAGAACATGATTGACCGCGGCATTGACCCGAGTCGTATCGAGGCCATCGGCAAGGGCAAGAGCGAACCGATTGCTCCCAACGACAGCGAGGAAGGACGTGCAAAGAACCGCCGTGTTGAATTTATCATACTATAAACTACTAGTTTATATGACATCGTACAAACGATTAATCACGATATGGATGGGGCTATCTATAGCCCTATCCGTATCATCACAAGTCATCTATACATGCGATTTCGAAGATGCGCAAGAGTGTCAAGCATGGCAATTGAATGTCGGAAAAAATGCCGCATTGATTGGTCGTGCCGAAAACAAATGGTATATTGACGAAGCGGGCAACCATGATGAAAAGGGCAGTCATGGCTTATTCATATCCGATGACGGTACAAACGGGACGTACAAAAACAGTAAGTCTTTCATTATGTTCGCATATCGCGATATTGAACTGCAGCCAGGCAACTACACATTATCTTTCGACTGGATTGGCAACACTAGTGCTGTATCCGGTGAGGGATTATATGCCTGCATCGTACCGGTATCCGACCCAAGCGTCAGCATAAACAGCGGAGGGCAAGTTGTCCCCGATTGGGTGAATGCCTATAAATTGAATGAAACGGTTTTGGGAGGAGCATCCACATGGCAGATATGTACCTCTTCTTTCTCGGTATTGGCAACCTCCGGCACAAGCCATCGCATTGTGTTTGTCTGGTTCCAAAACGCATCGCAAGTGACTACACCTCCGTCTATTGCCATTGATAATATCTGCCTCTGGGGCGCGCAGAAATGCGCCCCCCCGACGGATATCTCCTATACCATAACATCAACAGACTTGAAACTGACATGGAAAGGGCAAGCCGATTATTATGACGTGAAAGTATATGACTACCAAGAAGATAAATGGCAATACTTCCCAAAAGTCGGTTCCCGTACTTTGTCTATAAGCAATCTATCGGAAGGGGTGCATGATGTCTTCATCCGTGCACATTGTGGAACAGAAGAGTCTGAATATGTACTGTTCAAGCCTTTTTATTACCAACGAGGATCAAGGTGTATCGATTACCTGTCATTGGATGACTTGAAAGCGGCTACATGCCGAAAAGGAGATGGACCTGACAAAAATGGAACAATACCATCATTAGGGGTAGTAAGACCTACTTTCACAAGTTTACTAAATGGACCTCAATATAATGCAGATGACTTCTTTTCTATCCACTATTTGCCGGACGAGTATGACCCATATACTGCAAACGAACTACCCACAAAACCCCAAGATGCTGTAGCCTCCGTACGCATAGGAAGAATTCAGACATCGTTTAGTGCACAAGTAGAACACCGATATAATGTATCGGATGGCGACAAGGCAATTCTCAAACTTCGGTATGCTGTGGTACTGCCCAATCCTCACTCTGAAAATCCCACAGATAACCCGGTCTTTCGTTTGGCGATATTGGCAAACAACAAACCTATTCATGATGGCTGTGGAGCAGCCGAATTTACATCTGGTATGGATAATACGGAAGAATGGCATTCGGTCGGAAGTGGAAGCAATACTATTTTATGGAAAAATTGGACAGAAGTATCTGTCAACCTTAGAGAATATGTCGGGCAATCCATTACAGTCCGCCTAACCATTTTGGGCTGCCGTCTTGGCGGACACGGTGCGTATGCATATTACACCTTAGATTGCGAGAGCGGAGGATTGAGTGGCATCAATTGCGGAGACATACCAACCACGCAGTTTGTTGCACCATCGGGCTTTGACTATGCATGGTATCTGCCGGATAAACCGGATAGTATATTATCTACTGATAGGATATTTAACGTTGACCCAATGGACACCTTGACCTACAGCGTAGATATTATCTCCAAGACCAATAGCAAATGTTACTACACACTGGATGCAACTGCAGTACCTCGCTTTCCCATAGCAGAAGCAACGTATGAAAGATCGGAAGATGTATGTGAAAACAAAGTGATATTCCACCAGACCTGTCATGTGAAATACAAAAACCAAATCACAGACAGGGAATGGGTATCTGATTCCAAAGTGGAGAGTATTGTCTGGGATTTCGGAGACGGCTCTGCACCCTTGGTCAGTACCAATGAGTATGTATCCCACACTTTCCCACGTGAGGGGGGACAATATACGGTTACCCTGACAGCAGGTATCAACGACAACCTGTGTACCGTGTCGTATTCTATGGACTTCTCTTTCCCCAATGTGCAAGAGAAGCCGGTTTTGGTGGCTGCTGATATATGTGAGGGCGATTGTTATCCATATAATGGCAAATACTACTGCAATACGTACATAGATACCATTCATTATGATGCTGTTTCAGGATGTGACTCTATGGTAATCTTCCACATCATCGTGCATGACAAGGACTATTATATCAAAGATACCACGTGCTACGATAGCCTATACACTTTCGGAAAAGATACATTGCATAGCAGCGGGCAATATGTACAAACCTGCAAAGGTGTCACGGGGTGCGATAGCATTGTACATCTGGACCTCTATATGGAGCCGCAACTATTGGTTGACATACCCGATACGATGCACCTCTGTCCTGAAATAAATACAATAGTAATTCCCTATTTGTTGCACTCAGGGCGACTGGATAGCATTGCTATTCATTTCGACTCGCTATCGTGCGCATCAGGTTTTGATTCGCTGTACATTTTCTCATCCGGAGTGCCCATTACCATTAGTATGCCCGATTCTTTGCCACCTAATCGATATAGGGCTACCATATCCTACTTCACTCCTCTTTGCGAAGTGGCAGAGCAAGCCCTGTGCATAGAGTTGGGATACTCTGCTTCCGTATTGTGGCAGAAAAGTGACCTTATCGCCATCACCAATGACGATTATAATGGTGGTTTTGAGTTCACTTCATACCAATGGTATCGCGACGGAGAACCTATCCCCGGAGCCACAGGTCCCAATCTTGCGGTAACAGAGGAAGACCGCGGACATGAGTTCTATGTAGTGGTAAGGCGCCTGAGTGATGGCGTGCAATTAGGCACATGCTCTATCGTCTATGGTGCGACCGATGTGGAAGATGTAGGATTACCTGCTATATCATGGAATTATCCGATAGAAATATATTCCGTAGTGGGAACCTATATGGGCGTTTTACAACACATTTCAGAAATTAACAACTTACCTTCGGGTATATACCTGCTTACAGATGGAGAGAGGACTACTAAAATTGTGCGCTAAACTATCGTGCATGGCAGCATTGTCACTGTGCACAGTTCCCTCCGCTGCAGAGTATTACAACTCGTTGTCGGGGAAGGCTCACCATTACTTGGGTATTTCCCTCGGCGGGGGCGAAGCCAACAATGCCGGCAAGACATTGTATAATCTTGTCACGCCTGTTGCTCACCGTGGCGGAGCAGCAGCCGATTTGTCATTACTTTACGAGGTACAGTATCATGGTTGGATTATGGGATTGGGTATAGAGGGACAATATCAATACTTGCGTGATACCATCGCTGACTTTGTAGATACCGAAGCCAGAGTAGATAGAGACGGAGAGCCCGTGATGTACGGATACACTTATCAACAATATCATGAGACCGACCATACGGTAGGGATCGGTATCCCCATATATTTTGGCAGAAACTTCGGGAATTGGGTGTACGTACTATTGGGAGCCAAATTCACCTTACCACTATGGGCACAATACAATGTACAAACATATATGGCAACACAAGGTGAATATGCATGGAACATAGACCCAGTACGTTCCGATGCCCACAATGACTTCTCAAGTCTCGGATATTACAAGAACCAATCGTATTCATATACCCAAACGTATAGTGAATATATGCGTGTAGCCATTACAGCAGAGGTGGGTTCCAATATCCCTATTCAAGCCAAGAAAACCCGTCTCCGAGCGGGAGTGTATGGCATATACGGTTTCCGATTGGGGCAATTGAATAACTGCGGAGTGGCTGACTATAGCAGAATTGACAAGAACCCGCTGACGCAGTCGCTTGCCGATATGCAACGCAATATAACATGGAATGCAGTTAACACATCATATATCAGTGCTTTGCCAAGAAATTTAGAAGTTGGGGTGAAATTGACTGTATTGTTTGATGTAACAATAGAGAAACCAATATGTAAATGTGTGAAATAAGCGCAAAAATAAATTCCACTATTAACTAACTAATTATTAACAAGTATGAGAAAAAACTTACTCTCCATGTTGCTCTCCTGTTTAGTGACAGTAGCAGCAGTCGCAGCCGTAGAGGATTCCTACGTCCTGCACGAAGGGTTTGAGAGTGGCTCTATGCCTGCCGGTTGGACGCAGGACAATGGGGCTGCTTACCAACAGCCGTGGGCTGTTGAGTCGGGCACAGATGCCGCCTATCCTACAGGCGCATTTGCGGGTAATTATCGTATTGCTCTGCGCAATACCACAACGCAAACACAGCATTTTGTGACCAAACTCATCACACCTGCTATGGACTTGCGCGAAGTCTTTCAACCTATTCTGGTCTTCTCGCACGCACAATTGCAGCGTACGGGAGATGTGGACACACTGCGTATCTACTACCGCACCTCGGAAAAAGGCAATTGGGTGGAGTTGGCTACATTTGCTAACAAGACAAATGGTTGGGAAACGGACACAGTACAGTTGTCTGGTACCGGCACTTCTACCTACCAATTGGCGTTCGAGGGCATAGACAACTTCGGACGCGGCATCGTGTTGGACGAAGTGATTGTTCGCCCGCAGCCTACCTGTTCCGAACCGAATAGTCTGTTGTTCAGCGGTTTGACCACCTCTGCATTTACATTGCGTTGGAATGGTTCCTTGGATACCGATTCATTTGAGATTCTGCTGAATGGTTCCAAGTTGGACCCCAATAGTGTGGACGAAGATAACCTGATGCTACGCAAGTTTATTGACCCCACTCAGGGAATGGAATTCTCTACAGGCGATGTGCTGGATCGTAACAAAAAGTACTATGTTTATCTTCGCGCCTATTGCTCTTCCGATAGAAGTAGTTGGGTAGAAGATAGTGTAACGACCAAGAATATCGTAAACATCCCCTATTCCAACAATTTTGATATGGGGTATATGGCAAATACCATCACATTCGTTAATTATTGGACACAAGGTTCCAATATCTTGGATGGCAACGGAAATACAAGAACTTCCATGCCTTTCATCAACACCAACGAGGAAGTGAGAAGTACAAGCCGTGCACAGAAAGCATTCAATGGAACCAGTTGTTTGTGTTTCACCGGTGCTAATTCGACCACGACAGAAATACCCGCCGGTTTCTATGTATATGGTGCCACTCCTGAACTGAATGTAGAATCCGTTCGTGACTTGGAAGTCTCTTTCTGGGGCACATCGTACAACAAATATGGTGAGGGCTATGCATCAGGACTCATTGTCGGTGTAATGACAGACCCTGCCAATTTTGAAACATTTGTGCCAGTGGATACCGTATATGCAACAGGTCTTTCTATGTTTGCAGAGTATCATGTACTCCTTGATACATATACCGGCACCGGTAAATATGTTGCTTTTGTCAGCAATTTCGAGGACAAAAATAACATCTTCTATCTTGACGACCTTGTTATTGATAAGCGTCCTGCTTTGCTCAAACCCGAAGTGACTTTTGGAAAGACATTGGCTAATTCTGTAGAAATTATCCCTGATTTGAAAGGTGCCAAGATATGGAATCTGATTATCAGTGAAAAGGTCGTGGGAGAAGATTGGGACGCAACACCCAATACAAAGCACATTATCTACACGCAAGAAGGTATCACATCACCGACATTGACGGTAACAGCAGACACACTGACTGACAAAGTGATTGTGGCATTTGTACAGACTGTGGACGGTAGCAATACCAGCGAGTGGAGTTTGCCGCAAAGCCACATTATGCCGAACTATATCAAGACCTATCCGTACAACATTTCATTCAAAAAAGCCAATAGCAAACATACGCTATTGGAGGTTTCGGGAAGATATCACTATGGTTCAGTTTTTTCCGTCATGCCGGAAGGACTTCTAACAAAATATGATGCTTCTAAATATAACTTACCTACTTTCGGCTCCAGTTCTACAGGATTGTCCGGATACGATGATGCTGCGTATGTCTATTGGCTCCAATGGGCTAAGATTAGGTCTGAAGTCCGAGAGCAATATGCGGCTTTCCCTATGGTAGATGATGTAACCAAGGTGATATTCTCATTCCAAGCAGTAGCCGGAAGTTCTACCAGTGGGCACCCTGCAGACATTGGGCGGATTGCCATAGGCGTTATGGAAGACCCCTACGACTTCTCCACATTTGTCCCCATAGATACAGTACAACCGCCATTGGGTAAATATGCGAAATATCAAGTAACCTTCTCCAACTATACAGGAAAGGGGAAGTTCATTGCATATCGTGTTGTTCCGTCGGCAGAACGTATGGCGGAGATACCATTCGATCAAAAGGCTTCAAGTTTCATCACGTATGCCTATGGTCGCATTGACTGCGTCTCCTTTGAAAGAATGGGAGATTGTGTTGCCGTTGCCCCTCAAGCAGAGGTTACAGACACCACTGCTACCATACGGTGGTCTGCAAACGGAATGACTAATTGGAGAGTACAGGCTTACCGTACAGCAACAGAAAAGAAAGTACGGACAGGCGTTTACCGGTACGAGGTTGATTCGACCACTCTGTTCTTAGACCAAAGTGTCACCACTCCATCCATTACCCTCAAAGGGCTGCAACCGCACACCGACTATTACTATACCGTCACAACCACGTGTGCGACACCACAAGTAACAGATGTGATGCTAATACACACTGATTGTGCATCCCATGGAGAGCCATTACCCTATTTTGAAGGGTTTGAAGGATATCAGGGAACAGGCTCCAGTGTAATGAAGATTGCTGATTGCTGGGAAACGCAGTTTGTCTCCTATTCTTATTCAGGAGAATCCACTTCGTATGCACCTTATATTTACGAATATGCAACTAATTCCAATGCACACTCTGGTACTTCAAATCTTCAGTTTGGACATAGCAACAGAGACAATAATATGTACGTCGCATTGCCTCGTTTTGCCATTGATTCTGTCAATAAACTGCAAGTTAGTGCATGGATAAAAGCAGGAGGTGCCACATACCAAGATACTATGTTAGTCGGCGTTATGACAGACCCGACCGATGAAGCAACATTTGTGTATGTCACAGAGTTCATTGTCAAGAGCAATGTATATACCGAGTATGTAGCAAGTTTGGCAAATTATCACGGCAAGGGAGAATATATTGCTATCAAGAAAAAGGCATACGACAAGCATTATTACTACGTTGACGATGTGCGAGTAAAACTCTTAAGCACTTGTGGTACCAAAGTACAGGGCATTGAGGCTACACGCTTGGACGATGGTGTGGCATTTGCTTGGGTAGCACAAGATGTTGCCGGATACGATGTTCTTATCACCAAATCCGAGATTGCAGACATGGACAACATTCCCGCGTCGGAAATACAATATCAGCATGCTGTCAAAGGACGTCTTGATACCATTTCCAACAAAGCAGCAAGTTTCGCATCGAATGCGCAATACTATGTCTATGTTCGCACATCTTGCTCCGAAACCAACAAGGGCGACTGGTCCAATGGCGTTGCTTTCAAGACTTCTTGTATCGCCGAGACACCGGAGTCATTCGGCATAGAGACATTTGAAGATGCCAATCGCTTTGCTTGCTGGACTCCCGGTATCAATATATTGCAAAATGCGGGA
>DLLA01000099.1:8977-12269 GCA_002479035.1 Bacteroidales bacterium UBA7574
AATGATTACTATCTGTATCTGAAAGATGCCAAATTCGATACTAAAGCCAACAAAGAAAAAGGAGGACAATCATACGTAATTCTGCCTGCTTTGGACGTGGATTCTATTTCGCATGTGGAGATTTCATTCCAAGGTCATGCTAAAAAGACGAATATTGGTATATTGGATATCGGGGTCTGCGTGGACAAATTCACAGATTACCAGATGGTTGATTCTTTGCGATTAGGTAACGTGTTTAGTGTTGCTGCCGATGATAATTACGGTTTCAACGAAGCATTGACCTATACTATTCGTTTTAAAGATTATGTTGGTGATGCAGAAGGCCGTTTCGGTAAGAAAATCGTATTACTATCACGTGGCAATAAAGATGCAGCCAATGAAATTTATCTCAAGAACGTTACAGTTCGTACCATTGGTAAATTGGCAGAGCCTATCCAAGTGGAAATACCCGAGGATTCTATCCGCGTAGGTGTGGCTACCATGATGTGGGATGCTCAGCAAGGGGCTACAGGCTATGAGGTAAAATATGCCACTGCTGCCATTGATCCGGATACAGACCAACCATTAAGTACCGGCGCTACAGCTGTTGTCAAGACGGTTACTACCAACAAGCCTTCTGTACAACTGACAGGATTGGACAATGTAACGTGGTATTATGTCTATGTCCGTTCCACCAAGGGTAATGAACGCAGTATTTGGTCTAATATGCGTAAGTTCAAATCCAGTTGTCCCGAATCTTACGCACTGCCTTATAGCATCAATTTTGATGACTATAAATCAGATGCTACCATCTATCCTGAATGTTGGACACGCTACTACAATGAGAAAGAAGGTTATAACGCAGAATATCCGTATATCTACAGCAGTGCTAAACGAGGTACTAAGGGCAACGGCTTATATATGGGCACAAAAGCAAAAAATACGCCTTCGTATATCGCTACACCCTACTTCGATATTGATAGTCTCTCTAAAGCAATGATAACCTTCTATTACAAAGCCTCAAGCAATAGTGCATCCTACAAAATGACTATGAGTGTAGGTGTGGCAGAAGATATTTCGTGTGTAGATTCTATAGAAAAGACTTTCACTCCACTTTGGACAATCACGAATTATACCAACAATACCGAGTTTAAGAGAGCAGAAATTATTTTCGACAAGTACAAGGGGAGTGGGCATTACATCGTCTTCAAAGAAACAGCGCAAAACACATCAGCATGCGGTATATATGTTGACGATATTATCATAGAGAAGATTCCTTCATGTTATGCACCTGCTGAAATTACCCAAACATCTGCACGAACCACATCCATCCAAATGAACATTTTGGATGAGCACGATGGCTCTGCATGGGAAGTAGCAATAGTTCCCATGGGAGGTAAGGTAGAAGATGCTACCCCTGTAAAAGTGACGTCTGCAGATGCTCTTGCCAATGGCGACTTTGTAATCAACGGGCTTAAGCACTCAACCAAGTATGATGTATATGCTCGCACCGTTTGCAGCGAAAGCGACAAATCGAAATGGGTTGGTCCCGTGCAGATGAGCACACTGACCTTGCTGCCGCTCAGCAAGGCTTATTGGGACTTTGAGTACTCGGAAGATGAGAGAAAGAACTACTTGGTTATTGCGCCCAAAGCGACATCAGAGAGTTACTTGACAGAACCGATGTTTATAGAAGGTAATCTCAATGCTTCAGCCACATACACCTTTTATCCCTATTTAATGCCAACAAAAATCCCTGATGCTACCGGTGATTGGTACGGATATAAGAGTTATTTCGCTATGAAACTGCAGTCCAACACCTCTAATCCGACAGCATATTTCGCACTGCCGGAAATTGATGCAAGTTTGGATACTTTGCAATTGACATTCGATGCAACTTCTGTCTATTTGGACAACGCAACAACAAGAGCACTCTACACAGCCTACGCCAAAGGTACCTACGCACATAGTGTAAAAGTGGGTGTGATGTCCGATCCGTATGATTGGAGTACATTTAGTGAGTTGCAAGAGTTTATATTCCCGGAGATAACCGTTTCTAACGATACGTTAATCGGTGACTCTATGGGGTACTACAACCACTACACTCTGAACCTATTTGGTGCAGAACTCAAGGGTAAGTACATCGCATTTGCTACTGACTATGATAAGATGACGAACTACGCTTTCATTGACAATATCGTAGTGGAGCCGCAAATGGGCTGTGGTGCTCCGAGTGGCTTATCAGTTGTAGATTCCACCCTGTTGGCTACATCTACTGACATTGTTTGGGTATCCAACAAACTGAAATGGAATGTTCAACTCTATGAGAACGACACCATTCTCGCATTGGATAGTACCATTAGTGCTGCCAAGATTGCTTATGAAACGCGAATGCATATCAACAATTTAGTGCCCAATACCACCTACCTGCTCCGCGTGCGCAATATCTGCTCCGAGGAGGAAAGTGGAGGCTGGACTGAAATACATTTTGCTACGCCTTGCGCTGACCGTCCTCAAGAAGAGGCTGTTTGGAACTTTGAAGACGACTTGTATCAGTATGGAGCCAATGCTAAATATCTCATACCAAATTGTTGGAAAGTAGGAGGACGTAAAATAACTATTGCAAGTGGTGCTACTGATGTAATCACCCAGGCTCAGACTCCATACGTTCTTGCCAACGAAACAAACAAGTTGTACGCCCAAGGTTCTGTGGAAACTACGGCACGTGCTATGTATTTTACGACTCCTAACTCAAGCACTGTCCGATATGAGGCGTATGCTATCATGCCACGCATTGAAGGTTCCCTGAAAGGAATGCAATTGCATCTCTATGGACGTGCGACAGATGCTGCAAGGAACACCAAAAAGATGACGGCCAATAGTAAGTACGACAGGAAACTTTATCTCGGTATCATGCCAAATGAAGATGATATCAATACCATTCAGATATTGGATTCTATCGTCTACAACAAAATTGTCACTACAAGTGACCTCTATACAGATGATGAAAATGAGTTTTGGCAGGAATATCTGATATCGTTGGATAAGTTCGATGGGCATAAAGTGGTATTCTATGCAACGTCAGAGACTAAAGCGACAAGCAAGTTCTACATTGACAATCTGGAAGTGCTTCCAGCAGGCTATTGCTTCCGTCCTTCGCGTGATGTGGTATCTGACATCAAGTCCACTACAGCCAAATTGGCATGGAACAGCGGAGGAAATGCGGTGAACGTACAAATCGCTACCAATGAAGATTTCACTACCAACGCCATCATACAAGATGTAGTTGTAGAGAAAGACAAGAGCGAATTGC
>DLLA01000099.1:12322-28543 GCA_002479035.1 Bacteroidales bacterium UBA7574
GCAACTGACCAATCTTCCGTCGGCTACCACCTTGTACTATCGTCTCCGTTCTGCATGTGGAGAAGGCAACTACTCGGAGTGGGGTGCTGTTGGTTCTTTTATGACTATGGGTGGTGTACCATTCACGGAAGATTTCCGTGCAGCAGTCACCTATCCGACAGGCTGGAGTCGCTATAGCAAACGAATGATTGAAGTGTGTGACACCACAGCAGGAGCTATTGGCAATGAAGTAGGCATAACGGCAAGCAACGCATGGAGACGCTCACCGGTTAGTGTCGGTATGAATAGCGGGCACATGATAGTGAACGTTTATCAATATGGTACCAGTGGTATGAACCCATGGTTAGTCACTCCGCAAATTGACCTAACATCTGTTGCCGAGGGCACAAAATTGGCTCTATCATTCAATCTGAGCATGACCGAGGGTGCTAACCACACAGGTGCAGAACCCGACCGAGTAACCGGCGTGGACGATGCATTGGTAGTTGCCATCTCGGAAGATAACAAGGCTACATGGAAGAGCGAAGACCTGACCGTTTGGGCTAACCAACCGTTCCCAGTCCATATTACGCCCGAAGGTGATACTGTCTATGTAGAACCTCAGTATGAATACAACCAAATATCGTCTAAATTCGGTGGCGAGGTTGTCTTCATTGACCTCAGCAAGTTTGCCGGCAAGATTATCAACATTGGTTTCTATGCAGAGACTACGCTGAAGAACGCCGACAACGATATCCACATGGACAACGTACTCGTTAGCACCTATACACCGAACATTTACGACCAAGATGTTTGCCGTTGGGAAGATTTCTCGGATGCCAACTTCTCCATTGACGTGAATGACTACGTCGTAGGAAAGACAATGAGTTACATCTCATTCCAACCTTCCAAGGATGGCAGTTCACTCAATCAGTTGAACCTGACCGTCAAGGAAGACGCACATGTAATCATCGATACTACTATCTGCGAAGGTACCACCTACGATGCTAACAACTTCAATGTCGTGGCTACCAAATCTACTGTCATCAAACAGAAAGTACAGGGTAGCAACACTTGCGATAGTGTAGCGGAATTGCGTTTGAAGGTTACTCCGAAGGTATATGCCGATACTTCTGTTAGCATTTGCTATGGCAAGTATGTGGACTTCTGCGGTGAGCAGTACTATACATCGGGCAACTACACTTGCACCACTACATCTGCCATCACAGGCTGCGACAGCGTGGTAACCCTCCACCTCACTGTACAAGAGATGGCGAAGGGTGATGCAGAGACTGTTTATCTGTGCCCTGGTGCTACCGTAGCATTCGGTGACACTACATTGGCTACAGAAGGTACTTATGAGCGTATCATCACTATCAATGGTTGTGACTCGTTGGCTAAGATGAATGTTTACCAAGTGCCTAATGAAGAGACACAAATCCGTGCTCTCATCTGTAACGGCGAGACTTATGACAAAGACCCATTCAAGGGTATGAGTCGTGCCGGCGATTACCGCTTGCCGCTGCAATCACAGTATGGCTGTGATAGTATCATCGCACTCCACTTGATGGTAGCAGATGCCGAGCACTTGGCATTGGTTGACTCCATTACATTGGATGAATTGCCATACATTCTGAATGATGTAGAACTCCTGCCCGCAGGCACAGCAGAAGGCACTTACACACACATTGTAAACCTCAGTTGTGGTGCTGTCACTCTGACTATCATAGTGGGCGAGCCTACAGGTTTGCACTCTGTATTCGCAAGCAGTTTGGCTATCGCGCCGAATCCTGTAGAGGTAGGTCAGGACATCCGCGTATTGGGCTCCTTCGCTGCAGACGCAGTGGTTGAGGTGGTTTCCACCACGGGTGCTCGCATCTACCGTGCAGAGAACGTTCAGAGTCCTATCACGATACCGGGTATTCCTGTATCGGGTGCTTACTTGGTAACCGTAACATCCAACGGACAAGTATTCCAATCGAAACTGATTGTACGATAATGCTCAGATAGGAGCGGACTCGTAAAGCCGCTCCTACTGTTAGAAAAATCAAAAAGAGGTTGCTCCTGCAAATGGGCAGCCTCTTTTGTTTCTTGACTAAACAAATGCGCACTCACCTACTAACAAGCATACATAGGAATACCTATTCCCCCTCTCTGTCACCCAAACAAGGAAGTAAATCGTATAAAACTTGCATGTTTCCAAAATTCATGCTACCTTTGCGGATAGTTATTAAGAAAGTAAAGATAAACATTTAAGAGAACCATAGACAACATGGAACTATTAGCATCATTTCTTTTGGGCGTACTACTGACGGGTCTCGTGGCATTCTTTCTCATCCGCCGCGAAAGAGACATAGCCCACCAACAACTACAGCAAGCACAGCAAGACGCACAGCAACGCACACAAGCCATGCAAACCGAACTCCAACTTGCACGCGAGACCATGCGCGCTCAGTTTGAGCAGGAGATGCAGCAGCGCACCGAGAACCTCAAGCACGCCAATGCAGAGCAGATGACACAGGTAGTAGAACCTCTCCGACACGAACTCGACCTCCTCCGCCAACTCGTCAACCAAACCAAAGAAAGCAGTGACAAGAACACAGCCTCACTTGCTCAATCCATCCGCGACGTCTTCGAGCATGACAAAGAGCGCGACAAAACCACCCAAAACCTTGCCAACGCACTCAGGAACCGAGGCAAAGTGCAAGGCGATTGGGGTGAACAAATACTGGCTAATATATTGCGAGACAGCGGACTGCGCGAAGGTGAAGAGTTCCTCGTGCAAGACAATGTCAAGGACGACACAGGACGCAATCTCCGCCCCGACATCATCGTCAAAGGAGCAGACGGCAGCCGCATAATCATCGACAGCAAAGTCTCTCTTTCCGCCTATTCAGACTATGTAGGCGCAGAAACAGACGAACAGCGCAAAGCAGCCACCAAAGCCAACTTCGACTCCATCTGGCGACACGTGGAGGAGTTATCTGCCAAAAATTACAGCACCCTCGTCCCCAATGCCGTACCCATCATCCTCATGTTCGTACCCAACGAAGGTGCCTATATCCTCGCCATGAACCACGATGCCCGTCTCGGCTCCCGCGCCTATCAAAAAGGCGTCCTCATCATCAACCCCACCAATCTCATGGTCGTCCTCCGCCTCATCTTCCTCACGTGGCAGAATACCCGTCAGGAGAAGAACTACGAAGCCATACGCCGAGCAGCACAAGGTATCTACGAGAAATACACCACCTTCGCCGAAAGTTACGTAACCCTTGGAAATCAACTGACTACAATACGCAACACCTACGACCGAGGCATCGGACAACTGCGTGAAGGTCGTGGCAACCTCTCCGCACGTCTTGAAGAGATACTCCGCTATGGCATCAGTTCCACCAAATCCATCCCCGACGAACTCCAATCCCTCAACAACGAATAGTTGTCAATCTATCTTTTGCGAAAAGTACAAATCCGGCACAAAATCGCTATCCGCAGCACTATGCAATATCTGCTGCAAATCATTGAGTATCAATTCAGGATGCACTACGCCCGTCTCCCAAAAATCATTGGCTCCCGACGGCAACGTGCGCGCATTGAAATTATACACCTGCCCCGTTTGATATGCCCGAAACCACATATGTTTCTCATCCGTACCTGCCAACTCTTCCAGACTGCGTGCACAACACCCCAACCACACATCTGCATCGGCAAAAACCTGCAAGGCCTGTTCCATCGTCAGCGGTAGCGAAGACGTGGAAGGATCGTCGGCATAGTAGTATCTCGCACCCGCATCGGCAAACAAACGCCCCATAAACGTACCGCCCGTAGGCACATACCACGTCCCCATAAACGCCTGACCCGACATTATCGACACCTCCGAAGGCTCTTTCGCCACCATCTCGGCATAAGCCTTCTTCACACTGCCAAACACACTGTCAGCCCTTTCCTCACAACCGAAGCAAGCCCCGAAAAATCGTATCCATTCCGCACGCGCCAAAGGACTGTGCTCCGTCCACTCGTTGCAGTACAACACCGATATCCCCAATGCCTCTATCTGCGCAGCCACCGCATCACCTTCACCATAAGTGCTTATCACTATTGCGTCGGGTGCACTCAGCAATATCGCTTCCAGATTAGGTTGCATATCATCACCATAATCCGCCACTAGCACCCTTTCCTCATCCGTCATGTTATACACGCGGTCAGGACGACAAGTACCTACCAGTCTGTCCATCAGCCCCAACTCCCGCAAGAAACCGATATGAGTAGCCGAAGTGCAGGCAATACGCTGATAAGGAACCGTCATTGCATATCGCCCCATCACCTTACCCTTTGCCCACGGAGACATCACCGTCACAATGGTTGAATCACCTTCCTTGGCAATGCTGAACCCCACCCCACTCTGCTCGTCACCCGTTTGGTTGCCGCAACCGACAATGGTCATAGACATCAGCAAACACAATAAACATAAACGCGCTCGCGCAAACACGCAAGACAAACGACAAATTCTTTTCATTATGGCTGTTATTTTCTCGGTGCCGAGATATACGTCGGGTAGAACGTCGTCCGCAGACTGTCGGCAATGCCCGCCTTGTTGTGTAGCAATGACTGTGCCGAGAAGTAGCACTCCCCTTGAATGCCCTCAATAGTCTCATTCAACCGCAGTTGCCTGCAAATCTCATTACCCTTGCGCCAAGCCTCTGCACCTTTCGGGTCGCCCAATTTATAGGGTGCCATACCGATATATACTTTGCACCCGTACGAATGTTCAGCCCACCAACGTGCCAACACGGCATAATCGGCAACCTTCTTACCTATCTCCCAATACAATTGCGGCACCACGTAGTCAATCCAACCTTTCTCCATCCATAGCAGAATATCCGCATAGAGGGCATCATAGTTCTGCAAACCGTTGGTCTCGCTGCCGCGTGGGTCATTCTGCTTGTTGCGCCAAATGCCAAATGGCGAGATACCGAACTCCACATTGGGCTTGATACGCTGAATGGTTTCGTGAATATCCTGAATGGCAAGGTCCACGTTATGCCGACGCCAATCCTCGATATTTGTGTAGCCACGCGGGTGCGCAGCAAAGCACGCCGAGTCTGGAAGTGCCTGACCTTTAATAGGATAGGGGTAGAAATAGTCGTCCATGTGAATAGCCTCAATGTCGTAGTTCGTCACCAATTCAGCCACCACTGAGCACAACCAGTCGCGTGTCTCGTCCAGACCGGGCTCGAAATACCACTGCTTGCCGTATTTCCAAAACCACTCAGGGTGTTGATGAAAGACGTGCGTGCCTGCCAAATCCTCTATTTTGCCGCCCGCAATAGTAACGCGATAGGGGTTAATCCACACGTGCACATCTATACCACGCTTATGTGCCTCTTCGCACACAAATGCCAATGGGTCGTAACCTGCAGGAGTACCCTGTTTGCCTGTCAGCCATGCACTCCACGGCTCGAATTTCGACGGATAGAGGGCGTCTGCCGTAGGGCGCACCTGAAAAATAATAGCATTAAGGTGCATCGCCTGAAAAGCGTCCAGCATATTGAGCATATCGGCTTTTTGCTTTGCCTCATTGCCCACAGCGTCCTTCTGCGGCCAATCGATATTGCTCACACTACTCACCCACGTGGCACGAAAATGCGGCTCTGCCGCCCATACCAACGACGCTGCACCCACTAATAGGGATAACAAAATTGACTTCTTCACTTCGCAAAATTTTTATTTAGACCGCAAAGGTAACAAAAAACTTGCGGATATACAAGAAAAAGACTAATTTTGCAGTCCCAAAACAATTATGAATGATGAATTAAAAATGAGAGATGCAACTGCAAAAAGGGGCAGACGAAGACATACAATTCTTCATTCTCAATTCTTAATTCTTAATTAAACAAAAGTTATGATTTACAGCAAAGAGGTACAAAACATGTGCCAGGTGGCTAAAGGTCCTCATCACGGACCGGCTCCCATTCCCGAAGAGGGCAAATGGGTGAAAGCCAAAGAGATTAAAGACATCTCCGGCATGACCCACGGTGTGGGATGGTGCGCCCCGCAACAAGGCGCATGCAAACTGAGTTTGAACGTCAAAGACGGTGTTATCGAAGAGGCTCTCGTGGAGACTATCGGCTGCTCGGGTATGACCCACTCCGCGGCTATGGCTGCTGAGATTCTGCCGGGCAAAACCATTCTTGAGGCGCTGAATACCGACCTCGTATGCGATGCCATCAACACCGCTATGCGCGAACTCTTCCTCCAAATCGTTTACGGTCGTACTCAGTCGGCTTTCTCCGAGGGCGGCTTGGCTATCGGCGCAGGGCTCGAAGACCTCGGCAAAGGGCTTGTCAGTCAGTGCGGTACCCTCTATTCCACCAAGGCAAAGGGCGCACGCTATCTACAACTCACCGAAGGCTATATCACCAAAGAGTACCTCGATGAGGACAACGAGATTTGTGGCTACGAGTACGTCCACATGGGCAAGTTCATGGACGCTATCAAGAAAGGCGTACCCGCTGATGAGGCCCTCAAACAAGTAACCGGCACCTATGGTCGTACCACCAAGGAGCAGGGCGCAGTGAAATCTATTGACCCAAGAAAGGAGTAAGACTATGATTCGTCCAGTTCAATTTGAAAGCCAAGACCGTCGCGAGAAGCAAATCTTGGCAGCCTTGAATGCCAATGGTATCAAGAGCATTGAAGAAGCAAATCAAATTTGCGAGCAATATGGTTTGGACCCCTACCTCACGTGCGAGGAGACGCAGCGCATCTGCTTCGAGAACGCCAAGTGGGCGTATGTGGTAGGTAGTGCTATCGCACTGAAGAAAGGTTGCAAGAACGCTGCCGAGGCTGCCGAGGCTATCGGTATCGGACTGCAGGCTTTCTGTATCCCGGGCAGCGTGGCTGACGACCGCAAGGTAGGTCTTGGTCACGGTAACTTGGCTGCACGTCTGCTTCACGAGAACACCGAGTGCTTTGCTTTCCTCGCAGGTCACGAGAGTTTCGCGGCTGCAGAAGGGGCTATCAAAATCGCTGAGATGGCGAACAAGGTGCGCAAAAAGCCGCTCCGCATCATCCTCAACGGTCTTGGCAAAGACGCTGCTATGATTATCAGCCGTATCAACGGTTTCACCTATGTTCAGACCGAGTTCGACTACTACACGGGCGAACTCAAAGAGGTGCGCCGCAAGGCATACAGCAACGGTCCCCGTGCCAAGGTCAACTGCTATGGTGCTGACGACGTACGCGAGGGTGTCGCTATTATGTGGCATGAGAACGTAGATGTCAGCATCACGGGCAACTCCACCAACCCGACACGCTTCCAGCACCCTGTGGCTGGTACCTACAAGAAGGAGCGTATCCAGGCTGGCAAGCCGTACTTCTCCGTGGCTTCAGGTGGCGGTACAGGTCGTACCTTGCACCCTGATAATATGGCTGCAGGTCCTGCTTCGTATGGTATGACCGACACCATGGGTCGTATGCACTCCGATGCACAGTTCGCAGGTTCCTCTTCTGTTCCTGCACACGTCGAGATGATGGGCTTCCTCGGCATCGGCAACAACCCGATGGTCGGCTGCACCGTCGCTTGCGCGGTCAACGTAGCCCTTGCTCTGAACAAATAATACGCCAGTGATTGCTAATCAGCGGTAGAAGTACGATTGCTTATGGCAGCGGACTCTACTGCTGATTTTGCTTTGAAGAGGAATCTTCGAGGTCATTCCAAGAAATTTATTGACAAAAGATTAAGTATATGGGCAAGGTAGATATTAACGACACCCCTATGATGAAGCAGTTCCGTGACATCAAGGCACAGTATCCGGACGCGATGCTGCTGTTCAGGTGCGGGGATTTCTATGAGACTTATGCGGAAGATGCGGTGCGTGCCAGCAAGATGCTCAATATCACCCTGACCCATCGCAGCAACGGCGGTACGGGAAAAGGCTCGAGTGTAGAGATGGCAGGTTTCCCATTCCACGCCTTGGATACCTATCTCCCCAAGTTAGTGCGTGCAGGTGTACGCGTGGCAATATGCGACCAGTTGGAGGATCCTAAACTGACGAAGAAGTTAGTGAAGCGCGGTGTTACGGAATTGGTGACGCCCGGGGTCAGTTATTCCGACACTACCCTGCAACAGAAGGAGAATACGTGGTTGGCATGTATTCAGTTTGGCAAGCAGACCGTCGGCATTGCGTTCTTGGATATATCCACAGGGGAGTTCCTTGTGGCAGAGGGGACCAAGGACTATGCCGACAAACTATTGGTTAATTTCGCGCCTAAGGAGGTGCTATACCTCAGGGGAAAGAAGCAGGAGTTTCAGGAAGCCTTCGGCAACAAGTACTTCACCTTTGAGTTGGAGGACTGGATGATGACCGCAGATGCGGCGCATGACAGGCTGACCAAGCAGTTTCAGGTACAGAATCTGAAGGGTTTCGGCGTGGACAAACTGCCGCAAGGGGTGATTGCCGCAGGCGCGATTCTCCACTATCTGGATATGACCCAGCACCTGCAGACAGGGCATATCCAGCACCTGAGTCGCATAGAGGAAGACAGATACGTATGGATGGACCGGTTCACCATCCGCAACCTCGAATTACTGGGTGGGCAGACAGAAGAGAGCCGCACCCTATATGATGTGCTTGACCGCACCATCACCCCTATGGGCGGGCGGCTGTTGCACCGCTGGATGGCGTTTCCGCTGAAGGAAGTACGTCCGATACGCAACAGGCAGACAGTGGTGGAGTACCTGTTCCGTCACCCTGATGAGCGCGATATCCTCCGCGACAACCTGCAGCGTATCCAGGATATGGAGCGCATAGTCAGTAAGATAGCCACGGGTCGTATCAGCCCAAGGGAGATGGTGCAACTGCGCTATGCCTTGGACGCCATCGCTCCTATCAAGGACATCTGCGGGCAGGCGGAAGCAGGAAGTTACCTGCACCTGTTGGGCGAGCAACTGAGTCTGTGCAAGGAGATGCGCGACCGCATAGCCCGAGAGATAGTGCCTGACCCGCCGGCGGTTCAGGGAAAGCCCAATGTGATTGCGCGAGGCATAGACCAAGAACTGGATGACCTGCGCGACATACAAACCAACGGCAAGGACTACCTGCTGCATATCCAACAGCGAGAGGTGGAAGCAACGGGCATACAGAGTCTGAAAATAGGTTATAACAACGTGTTCGGGTACTACTTGGAGGTGCGCAACACGTACAAAGACCAAGTGCCAGCAGAGTGGATTAGGAAGCAGACCCTCGTGAATGCCGAGCGGTATATCACGCAGGAACTCAAGGAATATGAGGAGAAGATACTGACAGCCGAGTCGCAAATACAGATTATTGAGAACCGGTTGTACACGGAACTGATGCTGGCGTTGTCGGAGTTCGTGCCGCAGATGCAGGCAGACGCTTCCGTAGTGGCGCAGTTGGATTGCCTGATGAGTTTTGCAACCGTGGCGATGGAGAACAGATACGTCTGCCCAGACGTGAATGACAGTCTTGTGATTGACATACGCCAAGGGCGGCATCCCGTGATAGAAAAGCAGTTGCCAATAGGCGAAGAGTACGTGCCGAATGACGTGCTGTTGGACAATAACGGGCAGCAAATCATCATATTGACCGGTCCGAATATGGCGGGTAAGTCGGCATTGCTTCGTCAGACCGCGCTCATCGTGCTGATGGTCCAAATGGGTTGTTTCGTGCCCGCCGAGAGTGCGTCGGTAGGTGTGGTGGACAAGATATTCACACGTGTGGGGGCAAGCGATAACATCTCCATGGGCGAGAGTACGTTTATGGTCGAGATGAATGAGGCAGCCAGCATATTGAACAACCTGAGCGAGCGCAGTTTGGTGCTGTTTGACGAGTTGGGGCGCGGCACAAGTACATACGACGGTATCAGTATCGCGTGGGCGATTGTGGAGTATATCCACGAGCAACGTGGTCATGCCAAAACGCTTTTCGCCACACACTATCACGAACTGAATGAGATGGAGAAGCAATTCGCACGCATACGGAACTACAATGTGTCGGTGAAAGAGGCGAACGGGAAGGTTATCTTCATGCGCAAACTGGTGCGCGGGGGTTCGGAACATAGTTTCGGTATCCACGTAGCCAAATTAGCCGGTATGCCCACAAGCATTATCGACCGCGCCAATCAGATACTGCACGACTTGGAAGCCCCGCAACACTCGCCCGTCAGTGCCGCCATACCGCCTGCCGAGCGTGGGCTGAACACCGTGGGTGCGGGAGGTATGCAGTTGAGTTTCTTTCAGTTAGACGACCCTGTACTGGAGCAGATACGCGACGAACTCACACACCTCGATATCAATAATCTGACGCCATTGGAGGCACTGAACAAACTGAACGAGATAAAGAAGCTCGTTGGTGGAAAGGATAAATAATTAAGAATTAAAAATTAAGAATTAAGAATTGATAGTGACGGCAGACAATACGCGATGGCTGTGTAATTATGAATTAAGAATTAAAAATTAAGAATTAAGAATTGATACTGACGACTGCCAATACGTGATGGCTGTGTAATTATGAATGATGAATGATGAATTAGGAATTATATCTATTGGGGAGTATGATATATTCCAAAAAACAGGTAGTATTGTCCGTATTTCTATATATTTGCATGGGTTTTGCGTAAATCATTCAAAAGCAGTACCTTTGTGCGGTATTTGTGGGGATGTCAGTGGGCAAGCGTTTGAACAAAGATAAACAAACAAAATAAATTAACTACTAAAACAACAAAACAATGAAGAAATTTGCTATCGTATGCGCCATCGTATTGGCAGCAGGTATGATGACCTCTTGTGGCGACACCAACTATTGCTATGAAGTAACCACTTCCTACAATATATTGGGTCAAACAATCTCCGCCACTTCGTATGTGTGGACCACAAGCAACGAAATTGATGCTTCTGCAGAGCAGATAAAAAAGGACCTCGCTGCTACCGGCATCTCTGAGGATATAATCACAGTTGATTACAAGAAGGCTAACAAGAGCCAAGATGACTGCCATAAATAATTAAGCCGTCTTGATAAAATGGTAAGAGCACTGCCCTGCGGGGTGGTGCTTTTTGTTTGCAGATGATTAGAGATTATAGGATAGGCGAATAGGGCGAATATGCCTAATAGGTCTAATAAGTCTAATAGGACAAAATAGGACATATATATACAAAAAAAGAGACTGCCAACTATGCGGTTGGGCAGTCTCTTCTTATGAAATAAATGATGGCTTTTACTTCAATAATTGAAGTTTTACCTCAATGATGGTTTTATTCAACGACTGCACCTACAGCATTGTAGCGGACACCGTCGCGGATGATGATGAGTTGACCGTTCTCAACCACTTTCACAGCCTTCGGAGCAGCGATATTCACATCTTCAACAGCAGTAGTCGATGATTTTTCTACTGTTGCACCTTGTGCAAAACCATAACTCTTGTTGCCACTCTTTGTCTCACGTACACCTAATTTACCAGTAATGGTAACTTTGTCTCCTTTTGCCACACCCGGGGCTTCAGGTACTGCACGATATGCCTCAAGAGTAGTACCTTTCTGTGCATCCTCACTTGCGCCAAAATAGAATGTTTGGTTATTGTATTTAGAATCATAATCGTACGCCAAAGTAACGACACCTACTACGCGATAGGTTTCAGTGGAATAACTACCGGCTTCCATCTTTTCACACAATGCAAGGGCATCGGCAATAGTAATGTCTTTGACAACATCCGGATTGTCAGGAGTCTCTCCATCCCCAGAGATAGTAACTGTTTTTACTTCCCATGTCGGGCAGAGACTGGTAGTGCCTACATAGACGAAAGCCAACTTGACAGTCTTGCCAACATAGTCGTTGATAGCGACCTCATCATCTTGGAATGTCCATGAGGAACCTGCAGGCATACCAATAGTGATGTCGTTCCATGTTGTACCATTGTCAGTGGAAACTTTTACTTTCAAATTGGTAGCAGCACCAAAATTTAATGCCTGATTGATTTTGAGAGTAGCAGTCTTCGCTGCCGTCAAATCGATAGCAGGTGATACAAGCCATGACTCTGCTGCATTGTTTGTCTGATTGACATAGGCACTTGCTTTCATACCATATTTACTACTTTGTGCCCATACGAATGACAAAGTACCCAAGTCTTTGTCTTCAATTGTCCAACTCTGTTGGTCTTTGGTGAAATCTGCTTTATACAGGTCACCTGCGAAAAGCATTGCGCTTGCGCACACTGCCATTACTAATGAGAAAAATTTCTTCATAATACTGATTGTTTATTTGATTAGTTTATAAATTGTTTGCTCTACAATCCCCGATTGAAATCTGTTGCAAAATTACTGCTTTTACGTGATATGCACAATATATATATTGTTATTTTTTTGTGAAGAATGGAAAGGAAGGGGATTGTAGCGAGAGGGGCTCGACATCTCCCAATAAATCACCCATTAATCACCCATTAATCACCCGTTAATCACATACTAATCATTCGAGAAAGATTCAAGAATGATTCAAGGTTATGTGAAGATATAGAGGAGGCATTGGGGAGATATTTGGGAGGCGGTTTTGCGGAATTGCGGGGAAATGGTTAATTTTAAGGAAAAAAACAATGACGTATGGCTATATCCGCGTAAGTTCCGACAAGCAGACAGTTGAGAACCAGCGGTTTGAAATCAAGAAATTCTGCAAGAAGGAGGGACTGCACGTAGATGGCTGGATAGAGGAAACTATCTCAGGGACAAAGAGTTACAACAAGCGCGAACTCGGAAAACTGCTGCGCAGCGTGAAGGCGGGCGACACGATAGTATGCAGCGAATTGTCGCGTTTGGGGCGCAACCTGTATATGATTATGGAGATTCTGGGGCAGTGCATGGACAAAGATTGTCGCGTATGGACCATCAAAGACGGCTATCGGTTGGGGGACGACATTCAGAGCAAAGTGCTGGCATTCGCCTTCGGGTTGTCGGCAGAGATAGAACGCAACCTCATCTCGCAGCGGACGAAAGAGGCGTTGTCGCGTTTGCGCGCAGAGGGGAAGTCTTTGGGACGCCCGAAAGGCAGTCCGACAGCACATGATTGCTTCCGATTGGCACGGCATGATACGTATATCCGGAATGCCATAGACGACGGCATGGGTGTGTGCGAAATGACCAGACGCCTGAAAACCAACCGCTCAACGCTGACGCGGTATATCAGGAGGTTTGTGTATGAAGAAGAGGAGATATACCAGTGAGGGGCACTACTTGATGGTGACGTCAACCTTGAAGTTGAACATACGTCCCGTGAGGTAGTTGGGACTTGCCCACTGCTGTCCGTTGGCGGCTGTGACCCAGTAGTAACTGTTCACGTTCTTCCACCCGATGAGGTTGAAGACCTCAAACTGCACGCTCCAACAGTCCACATGACGCGATTTTCGCATCCATTTGTCGGTAGTGGCGGAGAATGTGCGGCTGGCACCTATATCCATACGCATGTAGTCCTTCATGTGTCCGAGATAGCGCATCTTCTCGTTGCGCGGGTAGCCGAAAGGCAAGCCCTCGCTGTAGATGTATTTGAGGTGCACCTTGTACTGCGGCAGGCGCGGGATATAGTCCTGAAAGTACATGGTGAGGCTGTAGCGCTGCTCCTGCGGCGTGGGGAACCAGCCGAGGTTGTTGACATCATCGAGCAGGTGCATACGGCTGCGCATGGTGGAGAAACTAATCCATGTGTCCGCCCCGGGCACCAGTTCGCCATACAGTTTCATATCGAGTCCGATGGTATATCCGCGGCTGTCGTTGATGCCGGAATAGCGCACCCGCACGTTGTCCACGGTGTAACTCTCCATACGGTCGATGAGTTTGCTGTAGGCTTCGGCGGTGAACTTGAACGGTCTGCCCCACGCGCGGAAGTAGTAGTCCGCTCCCATGACGAGTTGCCACGAGCGTTGGGCTTTCAACTTGTCGTTGATATGTACGTAGGAGACACCGTTGTCGTCGGTAATGGTTTGCCGCAACTCTTTGTAGAAGGGGGCTTGATAGTAGAGTCCGGTGGCTACGCGGAAGGTGAAGTCCTGTTTCCAACCGGGCATCCACGTGACGCTGACGCGCGGACTGGGCAGTATCTCGTTGGTCTTGCTCCACCAGTTGAACCGCATACCCGCTGTGAGCAGCACCTTGCCATGGTTGGTGGACCAGCGATAGGTGTCCTGTGCGTAGGCTTGCAGCCGTCCGCTGAGCATACGGGTAGTGCCTTTCAGGGCATAGTAGAGAGCCATCTCGGCGTCTTCGTTGGGGAGGCTGTAGCCCATGGAATCACGCCATTCCCACTCGCTGATACGGTCGCTAATCAGTTCCATCTGCCCGCTGATGCCCCACCGCAGGGCATTGGCTCCGCGTTTCCACTCGCCCGTATGTGCCAAGGTCACCATACCTGCCTGCAAAGTATTGCGGGCGTGCTCGTGGAACTTACCCGTGCCCAGCACGCCGCCCGAGTTCACGTCACCACTCACACTCTCGCCGCGATTGGTAGTGCCCTTCTGCCCGTCGGATGACTGCTCGCTGAGCACGTACTCGCTGCTGATGTCATAAGTCTCCTGCTCGTGGGTATAGAAGCCGCTCAGGTCGAAGCCTATCTGCACTTCTTTGCTCACTTTGCCCTCTGCACTCAGTGCCGCAAAGGCGGTGCGGAACATATCTTTCTCCTGCCCCTCGTACCAGATGGTCTTGTTCATCGCCTGCTGCTGCGTGCCGAAACTGCTACTCGAACTGTCGGGAATGAACTCGTAACTGTTCTGGCTGAAGTTGCCCAACAACCGCATAGTCCAATTGTGCATATCTTGGGAGACGACGCGGCTCGCGTCGTCAAGGTGTACTCGTGCATTGCGCATTGGCTTTAGCCGCCACGTCATTTGCGTCTGATAGTCAATGAAGTTGGGATTGTAGTTGCCTTTGGTGTCCAATGCGCCCAGCATATAGCGCGAAGTCTTGTAGCGGATACTGTGCATCTGGCTCTGCACGGAGTCGCCCCAACCCACGTAAGCATTGGCACCCAACAGGCTGAGACTCAGGTGCGACTCTAATCGGGTGGGGCGTTTGTAGCGTATGTCGAGCACCGACGACATCTTGTCGCCGTACTGTGCATCGAAGCCGCCCGCCGAGAACTCCACGCTCTCCACCATATCGGGGTTCACGAAACTCAGTCCCTCCTGCTGACCGCTGCGCAACAGCAGAGGACGGTGCACCTCCAACCCGTTGACATACACCGAGTTCTCGTCGAAACTGCCGCCACGCACGTTGTACTGGCTGCTCATCTCGTTGTTCTGCCTTACGCCTGCGAACGTGACCAGCATATTCTCTATTCCTCCCCCCGTAGCATCGGGCATCAGCCGTGCCGCGCCCACATCGCCTCTGTCCATGGTGCCCGTCTGCCGTTGGATGCCGCGCACCGTGATTTCGGCGAGCAACTCCTCGTTGGTAGGCAGTACCACATTGATACCTATCACATCGCGCGTGGTGAACACCTGCTGCCGGATGGTCTCATAACCCACCATCGAATAGACGAGCACCACCGTGTCCGTCATCGCGATATGCAGGTCGTAGTAGCCGTTGAGGTTGGTGGTGGTGCCAATGGGGTTACCGCTGTCGGTCAGGCCCTCCACATACACATTGGCAAGTTCTATACCGCGGTTGTCGCTATCCAACACATACCCGAACACCCGCACCGCACGATGGGAAGCCGTGATGTGGAGAGTTCCCGCTATCAGCAGGAACAGAGTGAGCCATATATATATATAGGTGTGCCTGGTGCCAGACATGTGCCCAATGGTTAGCAAACAACTTGCAAAGTTACGTTTTTTTTCTTGGCTGTGCAAACAGGAGATGATTTGGGCATGTCTCCGTTATGGCACCAACCGTTTCACCCATTTGAACAGGCGATAGGGCATATAGCGGAAAGGCATGTCAATCCATGTGGGCGTGGTGACAATGGCACGTCGATGGCTGAAAACCAAGTAACTGTCCTTGCCATGGTATGCCGACATGCCCGAGTTGCCCACCCCGCCAAAAGGCAGGTGGTGGTTGGCAATGTGCATGATAGTGTCGTTGATGCAGGTGCCTCCCGCTGAGGTGTGGCGCAAAATATGCTTGCTTTGAGTGCCGAAATAGTAGAGGGCAAGGGGCTTCTCACGATGGGTAACAAAGGTGATAACTTCTTCCAACTCATTGAAAATCAGTACAGGAAAGATAGGACCGAATATCTCCTCTTGCATTAG
>DLLA01000099.1:28574-33927 GCA_002479035.1 Bacteroidales bacterium UBA7574
ATTACGGGTGCATCGGGTGACACATTGGTGAGCAAGGTCGGGGAGAGGTAACGCTCTGCCCTGTCGTAGTTGCCGCCATAGATAACATCGCCATCGTGGAGGTAGCCCACCAGACGCTCGAAAGCACGGTCATTAACAATGCGGACGAAGTAAGGGCTTTGTTTGGGGTCTGCGCCCAAAAGGACTTCAAACTCCTGTGCCAACAGGTGCAGAAACTTGTCTTTAACCGATTGGTGTACAAGCAGGTAGTCCGGGGCTATGCAGGTCTGCCCCGCATTGATGGCTTTGCCCCATGCCACCCGTTTGGCAGCAAGGGCAAGGTTGGCATCCTTGTCAACGATACAAGGGCTCTTGCCTCCTAATTCCAGCACTACAGGCGTGAGATGCTGCGCTGCTGCAGTCATCACCGTGCGCCCGAGAGAGGGACTGCCCGTGAAGAAGATAAGGTCCCAACGCTCTTGAAGAAGCAGGGCATTGACTTCACGGTGCCCCTCTACGATGGCGATATATGTTTCGGGAAAGGTCTCGCGCACCATTCGGGTGAGCACTCGCGACACGTTTGGCGTATAGGGCGAGGGCTTGAGTACTGCCGTACAACCCGCCGAAATAGCCCCTACCAAGGGGTTGAGCAACAGTTGGACGGGGTAGTTCCACGGGGCTATGATGAGTGCAGAGCCAAGGGGTTCGGTGATGACTTGGCTTTTCGCGGGGAGAATACTGACAGGCGACGGTTTGCGCTCGGGGCGCATCCAATGACGCAGGTGATGCAAATGGTTGCGTATCTCGCCATAGACAATGCTGAACTCGGTGAGGTACGCCTCCTCGTAGGATTTGTGTAAGTCCTGCCACAGAGCCTCGGACAGGGCACGCTCATAGGCACGGACAGCCTGCTCCAACCGGTGGAGTTGTGCCTCGCGAAAATGGCGGTTCAAGGTCTGCCCCTGCCGGGAAAAGGCACGTTGTGAGGCTACCAGACGCGAGATGTCGGACTGGGTGAGCGCATTATGGGAACTCATCAGTTTTTTATTCTCCCGCAAAGTGACATAATATAAACTAAAGAGCCCTACTACTCAACTGGCTGCTCGTACCACGAGGCGTACATGGCGTAGTTGTGGGCAATCTTGCGATTGATTTCGTTGGTCTGTTCGGGGTCTGCCTTCTTGATGAACTTGGCAGGTACTCCGCCCCATACCTCGTACGCCCCGACCTTGGTGCCCTTGAGCACCAATGCACCCGCAGCCACGATAGCCCCTTCGCCTACCTCGACATCATCGAGCAGCGTGGAGCCCATGCCGATGAGGGCATAGTCGTGGATATGGGCACCGTGGATAGTCACGTTATGCCCGACAGAGACATAGTCGCCTATCACAATAGTGGACTTCTGATAGAGCGTGTGCAGCACCGAGCCGTCTTGGATGTTGGTGTGCTTGCCGATGGTGATGGTGTTGACATCGCCACGCAAGACGGAGTTGAACCACAAAGTGGTGCCTTCGCCTATGGTGACATCGCCCACCACGGTGGCGTTCTCCATCATGATGACACCATCCGCAATACGGGGAGTGAGTATCTCCCCGTTGCGGTTGATAGTTTTGATAAGAGCCATTTACTTACAGTTAATAAGTAAAATTAACGGGCAGCGATGATAGCGAGGAACTTCTCGGCTACGAGGGCAGCACCGCCAATCAGACCGCCGTCCACATCGGGGTTGGCGAACAGTTCGGCAGCGTTCTTGTCGTTGCAACTGCCACCATAGAGGATAGTGGTGTCGTCAGCCACAGCCTGACCGTATTGCGCTGCCACGAGCGAACGGAGATAAGCGTGCATCTCCTGTGCCTGTGCGGGAGTAGCGGTCAGACCGGTACCGATAGCCCAAACGGGTTCGTAAGCCAGCGTGATGTTCTTCCACTCTTCGGCAGTGAGGTTGAATACCGAGCCTTCGAGTTGTGCCTTCACCACCTCGTTCTGCTTGCCCGATTCGCGCTCCTCTTTCACCTCGCCGATGCAGAAGATGACCTTCAGACCGTTAGCGAGCGCGAGACGCACTTTCTCCTTGAGAATAGCATAATCCTCGTGGTAGTAAGCACGGCGCTCCGAGTGCCCGAGGATACAGTATTCAGCACCTGTTGATTTGACCATCTCGGCACTAACTTCGCCCGTATAAGCACCCTTCTCGTGGTCAGCGCAGTTCTCGGCAGCCACCTTGATAGGCGTGCCTTTGAGCAGTTCTGCCACGGTAGCCAAGTGGATAAACGGCGTGCCGACAACGACAGCGCACGAGGGGTTCTTTACTGCTTCTTTCAGTTCGGTAGCCAGGGCTACACCTTCTTGCAGGGTCTTGTTCATTTTCCAGTTGCCTGCAACCATTTTTGTTCTCATACCTTAAAACATCAAATTATCGTTAGACTTTGTATTAAACATATAATTACCACGTATTAACCATTAATTCTCGTGGTCTTTCGTTCTGTTCCGAAGATTATATTTATCAATAATCGTGCCATTTTGCACCACAAACACACCAGGGTTGGCACGGACGATGGTCTTGAGCGTCACGGGGTCGCACGTGCATATATATCCGGACAACTCGGGGTACTCCTGTGCGAGGGCAAGGATGTCCTCCGTGCCCGAACCGGTGAGGATATAGAACGGGTTGCCCTCGAATGCACAATGCTCATACAACGCCTCCACGCGGGGCATAAGCGACATGTCGGCTTTCGCGAGGTCGTACATCACCACCAGCGTCACGGGCTGCTCGCTCTCCAGGATGTCGTAGGTGATGTCCTCGTAGTCGGCATTCATAATCTCAAAGTCGTGAATTGGTGGCTCGTAGCCTTTCTTCACAAGGCGCGAGTTCTGACTCACGAACACCCACGTGCTGTCGCCTTTGGGGTAGTTGTCGAGGGTGAAGGTCTGCTCATGCCCGTCCTTGGCATAGACAAACGTAACCTCGTATTCGTCGGGCGCAGCGTCCTCGGGGTACTCCATCAGTTCCACGATATTGTTGCCCACCTTGTAGGGACGGAAGTCAAGCAGGGGCAGGTGCAGATGGGTGTAGAGCATCAGTCCCGACACTGCCGCAACGGCAAGAGCGGCGATAGCCAGTTCCATATACCAGTGCCAGAACGTGCGCACGTTGCGGCGCAGTACCACCAGCACGATGGCAAGCACTATCAGCACCACATTCTTCCAGAACGTCTGCCAGTTGGTAATCACCAGCGCGTCGCCGAAGCACCCGCAGTCGCTCACGGGGTTGGCTATGGCGATGTACAGGGTGAGGGGCGTCATCACGCAGTAGAACGCCAGCGTTATCCACGATGTCCATTGTGTGCGGACGTTGCACAGCAGGCATACGCCCAACAGGAACTCCAGCGCAATCAGGCACACCGCAGCGGCTCCCGCCAGCGGCATCAAGTCATTGAAAAAGCCCCCGAAGGCTTTCAGATAGTCCTCGATTTTGTAGGTCGTGCCGAGGGGGTCAACAGCCTTCACGAGACCCGAGAATACGAATACCACACCCAGCAGCACGCGGGCAATGGTGGCGATGATTGTCTTGGTCTTATTCATGTTGCATCATTTGAATGAGGTAAAACACAGCATAGTTGAGCATATCGAAATAGTTGCCGTCCGCGCCCTCGGAGATGAGGGTGTGGTTGTCGTTGGCGGCGATGGCCTTGTTGCGGTTGATTTTGGTAAGAATGATGTCTGTCAGCGACGAGGGGAACATATCCCGCCATGCCTCGCCGTAGTCGTGGTTCTTGCGCAGCATCAGAGCCTTGGCTTCCGCCATGTAGTCATCGTAGAGTTGCATAGCCCGCTCGCGGGTCATATCCACGCTGTCGGCAAAGCCCTGGCGCAACTGGATGAGTCCGATGATGCTGTAGTTCACTATTGCCATCATCTCACCCTCCACGCTCTCGCCCACCATATTGACGCCCGTCATCTCTATCTCGCGCACGCGTTTGGCTTTGATAAACAACTGGTCATTCACTGTCTGCGGACGCATGATGCGCCAACTCGGTCCGTAGTCGCGCATCTTCAACTCGTAGATGCGACGGCAACGGGCTACGATTTCGTCGTATTGTTCGGAAGTATTCCGTGTCGTATTCATAATTGCACACATTTCGCGGGGCAAAGTTACTAAATATCCTGCAACTATGCAATATTCCTTCTTGTTTTTTACAAATAATCAAAAAGGAAACAAGATATTCCATTTGGAGTATAGCACCGGAAGAAAGGACATAGTTGGATTTTTGATTTGCAAATATATGGGATTTATCGTACCTTTGTCGCCGATTTTTGCTTATTTGAGGTGGAATATGGATAAATTACGTAACTTTTGCATAATAGCACACATTGACCATGGCAAGTCCACGCTGGCGGACCGCATGATAGAACTCACCCAGACGGTGGACAAACGCGATATGGAGAATCAGGTCCTTGATGACATGGACCTTGAGAAAGAGCGCGGTATCACCATCAAGAGCCATGCCATTCAGATGCAATACAAGGGCTATACGCTGAACTTGATTGACACTCCGGGGCACGTGGACTTCTCATACGAGGTGAGTCGCTCTATCGCGGCGTGCGAGGGAGCACTGCTTGTGGTAGATGCCTCGCAAGGTGTTCAGGCTCAGACGATTAGCAACCTATATATGGCACTCGAGCATGACCTCGAAATCATACCCGTCATGAACAAGTGTGACATGGACTCGGCGATGCCCGAGATGGTGGAGGACGAGATTATCGACCTGTTGGGCTGCAAGCGCGAGGACATCCTCCGCTGCTCTGCCAAGACGGGCGACGGCGTGCCTGCGATACTGGATGCCATCGTGGAGCGTATCCCTGCACCACAGGGAGACCCGAATGCGCCGCTCCAATGCCTTGTCTTTGACTCGGTGTTCAATAGTTTCCGCGGTATCATCGCGTATTTCAAGGTGGTGAACGGCACCATGCACACGGGCGACCGCGTGCGCTTCTTCAATACGGGCAAGGAGTATGATGCCGATGAGATAGGTGTACTGAAACTCAATATGCAGCCCACCGAGACTATCTCCGCGGGCAATGTGGGGTATATCATTTCGGGTATCAAGACATCTGCCGAGGTGAAGGTGGGCGACACTATCACCCATGTCGCGCGCCCTTGCGACAAAGCAATTGCGGGTTTCGAGGAAGCCAAGTCTATGGTGTTTGCCGGTGTCTATCCGATAGACCCCAACGACTATGAGAATCTACGCGCGTCGCTCGAGAAGCTGCAGCTCAACGATGCCTCGCTCACCTTCCTGCCCGAGAGCTCGCAGGCCCTGGGCTTCGGCTTCCGCTGTGGTTTCTTGGGTTTGCTTCACATGGAGATTGTGCA
>DLLA01000199.1 GCA_002479035.1 Bacteroidales bacterium UBA7574
ACAAGAAATGTCTATTAGTCCTCTTTTTTAATTCTTACTCGCCGCACTTTTTTCCGTTACCGATTATTTTTCGTACCTTTGTAGGCATTAACGACATCTTTTTTCGAGCAACTATGACCCTGCACGACTACATCACCCGAACCATCCTCCCGCGCTACGACGCCTTTGACCGCGGGCATCAGCGCGGCCACGCGGAGAGTGTCATTGCCGAGAGCCTCAGGCTGGCGCGCGAGCACCATGCCGACGAGGACATGGCGTACACCATTGCCGCCTACCACGACCTCGGCTTGTCCGTGGACCGCGAGTTCCACCATATCCATTCGGGCGAAATCCTCATGGCGGACACCAACCTCCGCCGGTGGTTCACCGAGGAGCAACTCCTCACCATGCGCGATGCCGTCGAGGACCATCGCGCCAGTGCCAAACGCCCGCCACGAACCATCTACGGGGCTATCGTGGCAGAGGCGGACCGCCAAATCGACCCCGAGATCATACTCCGCCGCACCCTCCAATACGGCATGAAGCAGAACCCCGCCGCTGATTTCGACTGGCATTTCGACCGTGCCTATGCCCATATGCTGGACAAGTACGCCGAAGGCGGATACCTCCGTCTCTGGCTCAACAGCGAACGCAACGTGCAGGGGCTCAACCACCTGCGTGCTGTCATTAACAACAAAGACCAAATGCGGAGAATATGCAGAAACATCTACGAAAATCTCTAAATATCTCCAAATCACCAAATAAATCGTACATCGTCAATTCGTAAATCGTACATCCCCCCCTCCCATTTGTCACATGCAATTCCTAATTCATAATTCTTAATTCATAATTAATATGCTTTCCCGATTGGCATTGACTTTCGCCCGCGAAGTCGGCACTTCCCTGCCCCAATACACGTTTGTCTTCCCCAACCATCGTGCGGGGCTTTTCTTCCGCAAGTACCTCTCGCAGGCGGTGGACAAGCCCGTCTTCTCGCCCGAAATCCTGACCATCAACGAGTGCTTTGCCCAACTCACTGACCTCCGTTTCGCCGACCAACTAACCCTTCTCGTGCGTCTCTACGACCTCTACCGCCACCAGCGACCCGACGCCGAGCCTATTGAGCAGTTCCTCTACTGGGGCAAGATGATGCTCTCCGACTTCTCCGAGATAGACAATCACCTCATTCCCAACGTGGAAGCCCTTTTCTATGCCGTACGCGACCTGCATGACATCGACGACCGTTTCCGCTACCTCACCGACAACCAGCGCGATGCCATTCACCGTTTCTGGGGCGAGTTCCTTACCTCCGAAGCGCACCATCCCGACAGCACCATGCACCCTCACTTCCTACGCACGTGGCAGTTGCTCTACCCCCTCTACACCTCCCTGCGGCAGGACCTCTTGGCAGACGGACTGGCGTACGACGGCTTGCTCCACCGCGAGGTGATTGAGCATCTTGACTCTATAGACCCCCAACGGCTGAAACAGCACTATGTCTTTGTCGGTTTCAATGCCCTCACCGAGTCCGAGCGCCAACTCATGCTTCACCTCCAGGCACTCGGACGCGCGGATTTCTATTTCGATTACGAGAACTATCGGCTCCGTGACCCCGAGAACCGCGCCTCCCTCTTCATGGAGGACAACAGGCGTCTCTTCCAATCGCGCTACACCTTGCCTGCCTCCGACAATACCCAAGACCCCCAATGTCGGCTCATCTCCGTACCCTCCACCATCAGCGAGGCGCACGAGGTCTATCATATCCTACGCGAACTCTACACCGACACCCCGAACCCCGACTACACACGCACGGCGGTTGTCCTGCCCGACGAACAACTGCTCATACCCCTCCTCGGTTGCTTCCCGCCCGAAGTGGAGAAAATCAACGTCACTATGGGCTACCCCCTGCGTGCCACCTCGCTCTATATGCCCGTGGCGTACCCCGAGCAGTTCCTGTCCCCCATGCCCGCATCGGCATCAGACTACATCGCGCAGATACGCGACTTGCTGACCTCCATGCGAACCGACGAAAATGCCGAAGGCGTCTATCAACTGCTCAAAGTCTTGGACAAGATGACGGCTGTGCTAACCCGCTACCCCGATGTGCCTTTCTCTGTCGAGGCGGCGCAGCAGGTGCTCCGTATGCTCACCATGGAAGCCTCTATCCCCTACGTGGGCGAACCGCTCAACGGACTGCAGGTGATGGGCGTGCTTGAGACACGTGCCTTGGACTTCGACAACCTCATTATCACAGGCTTCAACGATGACCTCTACCCGGGTCGCACACGCAGCAACAGTTTTGTGCCATATATTCTGCGGAAGGGCTTCGGACTTCCCACACCCGAAAGGCAGGACGCTATCTTTGCCTACAATTTCTACCGCATGCTCTCCTACGCCAAACGCGTGTGGTTTATCACCAACTCCACGGCGGACGAGCAGCACTCCGGCGAAGTATCGCGCTATTTCTACCAACTCCAATGGCAATACCACGTACCCGTTGAACACGAGACTGTCGTCAGTCCGCTCAACACACCCGCTACCGACAACCATGCGGAAGTACCCAAAACGGAAGAGATGCTGCAGACTTTCCGCGACTATGTCAGCAAGGGTATCTCGCCTTCTGCACTCAACAAGTACCTGCGCTGCCAGAAACAGTTCTATTATCGGTATGTCCTGCGCATACACGAACCCGAGCAGGACGAAGAAATATCCGTAACCGACCTTACTCTCGGTACGGTCCTTCACGATACCATACAGCACCTCTATCAGCCCTATGAGGGCAAGATGCTCACCGCTTCCGTTATCGAAACCCTGCGTGCCGGCTTTGCTGCCAATGCTGCTAACGACGGACTTCTTGATGCCCTCAAAGGGGACATTCTTGCCGAACAGGTGGTGCGCAGTTATGTCCGCAATATCTTGGACTTCGACCTCACGCAGGTCCCGCTCCGTTATGTGGCAGCCGAGTATCCCTGTTCCCGCACCTTGTCGGTACCTGGCGTGGGCGATGTGCGCTTCTATGGGAAAATCGACCGTATTGACGAGCGGCAGGGCACTACCCGTATCATCGACTACAAGACAGGCAAAACCGACCTCGAGTTCCGGGATATGGCACAGGTCTTCGACCGCAAGCAGAACAAGTCGCAAGTTCTCCAGACCCTCTTCTATTGCTGGCTCACAGGCAACGGCGACACCTCCCCGCACATCTACCCTGTCCGCCGCATGGCAGACGCAGAAAATACAGAGACCGCCATCCACCTCAAAGGTGAAGACGGTCTGCTGTTCCAAGATGTAGAGCCTGATTTTTTGGAAGCCTTACAAGCACTTCTGCAAGAAATCTTCGATATTTCTCAGCCCTTTCTTCCAACAAATGACACCCGTTCTTGCAACACGTGTCCTTTTGCTGTACTATGTAAGTAACAGATTATCTGTGTAATGAACTAACGGATAACCTTGGCGGCGGTATTGCCGCTGACAAGAATATAAACGCCATGCCCTAATTGATTAAGGTCAGTACCGAGGTAACGTCCCATAGTATCATAGATACGAATATCTGCAGACGGATTGACTTGGTCGTTTGTTTCGATAGCAGTAGAGACATCTTGCCAACGGGCGTAGAGGGTGCCTGTGTAGCCTGCGGGAAGGGTGGTGAGAGGGGAGCCTGTGAATTGGGGATTGTCGTACCAACCCAAGAAAGTGGCACCCTCTTTGGTGGGGGTGGGGAGGGTGTAGGTTTCGGTGACCGATGAGGGAAGTACGGCTCCGCCATGGGCAAATTGGTAGAAAAAGCCCCATTCGGATGGCTGACCGTCTATGGTGAAGTCGGGGGCACTAACTGCAAGAGAATTGGCAGGTGAGCAGTTGAAAAAGGCATGTACCGCCCATCGCCATGCACTCTCACTTTCCAGCGTGTAGTACTGTAAGGCAGCAGTAACGTGGACATAATCACCAAGCCACTTGTACTCGGACTTGGCGTTAGTCATGATGTCCTGCATATAAGCGTTGGCAAAGGTACTGACTTTGTCAATAGGTTGGTCGGCACGGGACAAACCATAGTAGGTGTTATAGTATGGTTTGAATGCTTCCCAGAGTTCGGCATTGGTAGGTACGGGTACGGAGACGGTGCCGCCATTGAGTTCCCATGTAATGTCGGGCGTGGCGGTGCCTGCATTGTATAGGGCAGGCGTATATTCCACACCATAACGGTCGTAGGCACAGACGGCAAGGGTATAGCCAGAGAGGTCGGTGATTGTGGAAACAGTATAGGATTTGCCATAGACTACACCGAGGAGGTATTGCGATGAAGAGAGGGCATCGTCAGTATTGGTGCCTTTGGGGAAAGCATAGACGGTGAAACGCTCTGCCGAGGGGTGCGACCACGTGAGGGTATGGTCAGACAATGTAAGGTCAGAGGGTGCGGCAAGGGTTGCAGTAGCCTTCCAGTCCATAGCGGGCGGGAGTGCGCGTCGGGTGAAGTACGAGCCTTTGATTTGTGCCGCCATCTTGCGGTATGCCGTGGTCTGGTAGAAGATAGAACCACTGACACCATTGATAGCATTCAGGCGGTTGGCGTTTAATTGGCGTAGTATTTCCAAGACACCGTCTTCGTATCCATTGTAGTAGGAACCATCTGTCTCTGGGTATGCGTGGTATGCCGCTTGCGCAGAGAAGAAGTCCACCCGTTGTTTGCCGGGCAGCAGGTCAGAGAAATGCTTGCATACAGATTGCGCCCACCATTGGCAGAGCACGTCGTAGTCTTGTGCAGCCACCTGCGTGGACCAATAGAGTTGCGGTGCGATGTAGTCGATATAGCCGCCTTTAATCCACGCCACGGCATCGCAAGCCAGTTTGTCGTAAGCGTCTGTGCCACGGATACCGGTAGGCAATGAGATGCCGTAACTGCGTGCAGCGGAAGCATCGGTACTCCAGATACCAAAGGGACCAATGCCGAGACGTACCCACGGTTTGACGGTTTGGATAGAGTCGTAGAGTGCACGGATAGTCTTATTGACATTGTCTCGTCTCCACGCTGCATCGGTCATGGAAGCGGGTTTGTAGGCAGCCTTCGAGGCAGCGTCTTCGTCGGTGGTGCCGCAGTACGGGTAGAAATAATCGTCCATGAGCATACCATCTATGTCATAGTTGTTGACGATTTCCATGAGGACTTTGACAACATAAGCGCGTCCCTGGGGGTATCCCGGGTCGATGATTTGCCCGCTGAAAGAGGGTTGGTCGTACTTGATAATCCAGTCCTTGCAGTTTTTCCATACAGGGTCTGTGGTAGCCACGGTGCCACTTGCCGTGACACGGAAGGGATTTATCCACGCATGTATCTCCAAGCCGCGTTTGTGGGCTTCCTCTACCGCAAAAGCCAGCGGGTCATAGCCCGGGTTCTTGCCGCGGGTGCCCGTGAGGTAGATGCCATAGGGTTCGTAGGAGGACTTGTAGTAGGCATCGGCAGTTGGGCGCACCTGCAGGCAGAAGGCGTTCATGTTGTTCGCCAAGAGTTCGTCCATGATAGCGGTGAGTTCCGCTTTCTGTGCGTTGATTTGTGCGGTGGTGCCTGATGAGACTTTCGTTTTGGGCCAGTCAATGGCGTAGTGGGTGGTCAGCCAAGTGGCACGGAACTCGCGTTTGGGTGCGGCGGCAGCGTTCAGGCAATGGCATGAAAGCAGGATTGCAATGGCTGCCAAGAGATGTTTTGTTTTCATATCAGTGGTTAATTGTTGATTTACGATTTACGAATGTACGATGTACGATTTGAGGTGCAATGATTTACGATTTGACGATGTACGATGTACGATTTAGGATGCACCTGCGGTGCATAACGACGCGAGCCGCGTCGTCCCCCATGCAGAGCATCGTCACCAATTCATATTCCTTACTTATTTTTCACCTATTCCTTATTTATACATAGCCTATCCCTTGCTTATCCCTTGCTGAATCACATACTAATCACATACTAACGACATACTAAAAACATAGTATTAATACATTTTTAGTTCAAGGTTTACACGAGGGGGATGCT
>DLLA01000019.1 GCA_002479035.1 Bacteroidales bacterium UBA7574
CGGCATCGGTGTGACCAATGATGCGGATACGTACCTCGGGATTCTCCGTCAGCATGGTATATAGGTCGGTCAGGGCAGCCTCTGACTCGGGCAGTATCTCTGTCTTGTTGGTGGCAAAATAGAGGTGGTGCAATACGATGGCTTTCTTCTTCTCGATGGGCTGCAGCGAGAAACTATCCGTTGCCGACAGGTCTGTAATGAGACCTTCTTCAGCAAAGAACTCGTTGGCTTCGACATGTACGCGGTAGGTGCTGCCCATCGGCAAGGCTATCGAGTAACCACCCGTAGCGGCATCGGTAGTTGCCGTGGCTATTTCCTTTTCGGTGCTCAGGTCGATAAAGCGCACATGGGCTGCCATGTTTTCACCCGTCTTGGCATTGCGCACGAACAAAGCATATACAGGCACCGGACGCAAGGCTATATCCACCTGCTCCTTGTCCTCCACGTGTGTGAAGACCACCTCCTCGCTCGGTATGTACCCTTGGCGGGTAGCGGTAATGGTGTAGTCGCCCTCGGGCAAACGGAAACCTGCTATACCTTTGCCGTTGGTGTTCTTCTTGCGCACGCGCCCTTTCTCAGGCGTTGCCTGTACCTGACTGCCGCCCAAAGCAAGACCTGTCACCTCGTCGGTAGTACGGACATTGAGCAACGGTGTCTTCTTCTTGAGTTTCTTCTCCTTGTTCATCTGCAGCATAGCCGTGAACTTGACACCCACCAACAGACTGTTGAGACTTGACGTCGCCCATTCGGATTGGTGCAGCGAGGTCATGGTAATAGCATCTTCGGTGGTAGTGGCAAAGGCTGTTTCTTTGTTGCCCACATTCATCGAAGTAACCCCGTAGTCTGCAAACAACGCCACACGCATACGGATGGAACGTTCGCGCTTCTCGTTCTCCTTCTGCCAATCGCTGCTCAGCAGTTGGTCGAGATTCACACCCACCTCTGCCGATACGGCTATATCCAATCCGTAAGGATTGCTGCCATAACCATCATAATAGGCACCGGTAACAGCACCACGAGAGATGATGTCTGCCCACTCGGGGTCATAAGCCATGGGGTCGGTAATGGTAGTGGTGAGCAGTCCTTTCTGGTGATAGTTGCCCAACAGGGTATAACCTATCTTGGCACCTGCCTTGAAATACACCATGTCGAATGTGCCGCCAAACATAATCGGCACCATAATCTGCCCAATGGCTTGGTTCTCCTGCATGTCGTTGAGGTAGTAATGCTTGGTTTGGTTGTACTGCGACATGGTCTGGTCGTAAGGCGAACCGAACTGCAACTTGTCCATCGACGAGAAGATGCGGAACTCCGGACCTGCAGACAGAATAAAGTGCTTGTACTTGTACTCATATCCCACGCCTATCATGCCTCCGCCGCCTCCGACAAACTTATTGGAGAAATCCCCCGTGTACCCTATGCCCGATGTGGCAGCAGGGTAGTTGTTCACCAATCCCGAATAGCCTGCTCCGCCCCATACGGCGATGTTGTGGATGTCCCACTGGCGGGCAGGATTGGTCGTGGTGGTACGTGACTTCTTGGCAGGAGCCTTCTTGTTCGGTTTCTTGGGTGCCGCATAGGCAGGCATCAACATCAAACCACTCAAAACAACGGTCAATATCAGTTGTAACGTTCTTTTCATATCTCCTGCATCCATTATTGTTTGTCAATCTTGTTACCTTGTGCATTGTATCGCGCACCGTCAATGATAATCACCAGCCGTTGGTTCTCTATCACCTTCTTCGGCTGAGACTTGGGAGCATTATACGGCTGCGGGGTGAAGGCACAGGTGTATAACTTCACGCCGTCGGGCAACGTCACCTGCACCTGATACTCGGCATCCATATCCAGTCCGCCATCCTCGTAGTAATACGAGCGTGTAGCCCCGTCTATCGGCTGCCCGTCGCGCAACCACTGGAAGCCCTCGAAAGTATATCCTCCGTTGTAGTCCGTGCCATACACCGACAGCACATCCCCCCAACGCTGGAAGATAATATCTGATGGGAAGTTCAGCGGCAACGCCATGTCGAACACCTGCTGCGGACATTCCGACAATATATTGTGGAACTCCAATTGTGCCTTATATATATAAGGTGTAGCCCCTGCGGGGATAGGTATCGCCAATGCCGTATCCTGTTTGGTGTAAGGTTGCGCAACTATATCTTGGAAACCAACAGCATGCGCCAAAGAATCAAACAACAGCGTGTATGTGGTCGGTATGCCCGAGTCCACCACAAACGGCACCACGAACTCCGTTTCGCCCAAACAGGTAAGCCCCGTTTCGCCCAACCGCACTTGCAGGCACTCGCTGTTCATAGTGTCCGTGTACAACACCGAACACCCGAAATCATTGAAGAACTCAAACTCGAAGATACCACCGTCATAGCCCGTGAAGTAGGTATGTGTGCTGTCATACCGTTCCCCGTTCATATAGAAATAGTCATACCCTTTGCCGCCAATGGTGATGCTTCCCGTACCCTGTTTGTCCGCAGGCTCCTGAATATCCACCGTCGGCAATATCGAGTCCAACACCGTCACATTCATCCAAATCGTCGAGTCGCACCCATACTGATTCTGCCTGAACCGCACAAAACTGCCTGATGTGGCGTGCATATAGCACTCTCCGTCAATGCATAGTGGCACTTCGGCGCAAATAGTCGTGTCGGGTAGATAGGTCTTATGCACGGGATGCACCTTCAAATCCAGTATCACCACGCTGTCGCAACCTGCCACCGTCTGCAACGAGTCGTAATATATTCCCGACTCGGCAATGGCGTTGTACCTGCCGAAATTGCTTATCCAGTTCCCCTCGCAAATCACGGTATCTATTCTTTTCTCCACATCGCCAATCGCAGGAATCGTCACATATACCGTGGTGTCATCTGTACACTCTCCGCCTGAAATTATGGCGCGTAGTTTGACAGGGAAAGTACCCCCTTGCTGCGGAAATATCACAACAGGGTTGGTGATGGTGGTCTCATCGCCTATGCCGAAATCCCATTCATAACTCTCGCACGTCTCGTCGTAGTGGTGCACCGTGTCCCCGTCAAAGACCGTCATAATATGCCCGCGGTTGGTGAAACGGACCTTGTTCTCACAATCCGAGGGCTCATAACTGTATGCAAACTCCGAGACCGGAAAACGCGGACGTGCAGATGTATATAGGCTGAAATCACACTCCTCATTCTCTGTATATATCAATCGGCAGCGGTAGGTGGTGGTGTCTGTAGGCGGAATACTGTATGCCCTGTCTCGCGAAACAATGTTGCCGTATTTGTCATACCATTCGTACCTGAATCCTTCCGGTGCCTGAATAGCCATACTGACATCGTCTCCGCAACCCGTGGTGTAGAGTTTGGCGGCGGCACAGCCCAATGTGAAATAGGCGTACCCGAAGTGCCCCTCCAGCGTGCAGTCGCGGGTCGTAAGGCGGATAGTCAGAACATCACCCGTTTTCAGTTTACTGCCGTCTGACAATGTTAATTCTGACAGATTGAGACCGATAGTCGTCCATTCTTTCCACGTAACTCTATGGTTTCCATATACATACGTGTGCCATCCCTCTCGCTTGGAGTCTGCAAAGAAGTCCGCCTTGCCGCAAGTGGGGGATATAAGTCTGCCGTATTTATCCAATATCTCCAACGTAAAGCGTGGTTGCTCGTTTTCGCTGTGTCCGGGGTCTTCCAGCACCACAGCGTATTTCATCAGCAGGATAGCCG
>DLLA01000115.1 GCA_002479035.1 Bacteroidales bacterium UBA7574
TCTATGGTTCGCGTGCAGCAAACGGTGTGATTATGATTACCACCAAGGCGGGCAGCCAAAGCAAAGAGAAGATGCATGTGTCATTCTCGATGTACGGCGGTTGGACGCAGGTTACCAACCGTATGGAGAGCCTGAACTATGAGCAATACAAGGAGTACCTCGCCGACCTCGGTTCGACGGTAGTTCTGCCCGACGGCTTGAAAGACGAGACAAACTGGTTTGACGAGACCTACAAAAACGGTTCGACACAGAACTACCAAGTCTCCGTCAATGGTAGCACCGACAAGATGAATTACTATATGTCGGGCGGATATGCGAATGAGGAGGGGGTGATCCAAACGACCAAGTTCGCACGTTACAACTTCCGTACTGCGCTTGATGCGGAAATCACCAAATGGCTGAACGTGGGCGGAAACGTAGCCTACGCCTACAGCGACAACGAAGGCACCATTTCCTCGGGTACGGGTGCCAACCGCGGCGGACTGGTGTTGTCGGTTATCAACACGCCGACCTACGCGCCGATTTACGACCCCGAGAACCCGAACCATTACTATACCAATTTCTATGGCGTGAGCAATATCACGCACCCGCTGGAGAATATCGAACGCTATAAGAATCAGCACGATAAGCAGCACCGTATGGTAGCCAGCGGCAAGGGCATCTTCACCCTCTACGATACCAAGAAGTTCAATCGTTCCGACAACTATACTCATTCGCTGAAATTCACAACCACCTTCACGGAAGACCTGAAGATGGTGAATTTTACCTCGTTCCTCGACCCCGACAAGACCTCGTGGGGGCGCAACCAGTATGGCGAAGGCACCGACCGCCGCACGTCAGACCTCGTGACGGTATGGGATAACGTGCTGAGTTACAATACCCAACTCGGCAAGAACAATCTGGATGTGATGCTCGGCTCGTCCTACACCCATTCGATGTACACCTACTCCAATATCCAGGGCAGCCACTATGCCGATGGTACGATAGAGACGCTGAATGCCGCCAACAAGATTGACCCGAGTGCCACCACTACTACCGCCAGCGAGTGGGCGATTATGTCGGGTTTTGCGCGTGTCAGTTACAACTATGATTCGCGTTACCTGCTGTCGGTGAATTTCCGCGCGGACGGTTCGTCGAAACTTGCACCAGGACACCGCTGGGGCTATTTCCCGTCGGCAAGTGCGGCATGGCGTATCTCGGGCGAGGAGTTTATGAAGGACGTTACATGGATTGACGACCTGAAGATTCGCGGCGGCTGGGGACAGACCGGTAACCAGGCGGGTATCGGCGACTATGCATATCTTGAGCGTTACAACATCAACCGCCAGAACTGGTGGGAAACGGGTAAGGAACACGCCGTACCGACCTACAGCCAGGCTTCGCTCCGCAATACCGACCTCACGTGGGAGACCACCTCGCAGACCAATGTCGGTTTGGACTGGACACTGCTCCATAACCGTCTGACTATCAACTTCGATTGGTACTACAAGAAAACCACCAATATGCTGATGTGGGTTACTCTGCCTGCCGGTTCGGCTGCCGTATCATCGATACAGCGCAACGAAGGCGAGATGACCAACACGGGTGTGGAGTTCTCTTTTACCTCGCACAACTTCGTGCGCAAGAACTTCCAATGGGATACCCAATTCAACATCTCGCATAACAAGAACCGCCTTGACAAACTGGCTACCAGTCAGGTGTATTATGATGCCAAGGTGACCGATGTGCTGGCTGACTACTGCGTGCGCAACACACCCGGTATGCCGCTCGGGTCTTTCTATGGCTACAAGACAGGTGGGGTTGACCCCGAGACGGGCGAACTCATCTATCTGGATGTAAACGGCGATGGTGAGGTAACGGCTGCTGACCGTACCTACATCGGCGACCCGAACCCCGACTTCACGTTTGGTATGACCAACACGTTCCGTTTCTATGGCGTAAGCATCAGTTTCCTGCTCCAAGGCTCGTATGGTAACGACATCTTCAATGCCAGCCGTATTGAGACAGAAGGTATGTACGATGCCAAGAACCAGTCGGTTCGCGTACTCGACCGCTGGCGTCGTCCGGGTATGGAGACCTCTATCCCAAAGGCGGGCTTCGATATGAAGGTGAGCGACTACTTTGTGGAGGATGGTTCGTATATCCGTCTCAAAGACCTGACAATCGGCTACGAGTTCTCGGGCAAATGGATGCAAAAGATTGGTATGAGCCGTCTGCAGCCCTATTTCTCGGCGCAGAACCTGCTCACACTCACCCGTTACCTCGGTATGGACCCCGAAGTGAACCAAAACGGCAACTCGGGTACGGTGCAGGGGCTTGACTACGGTACCTATCCGCAGACCCGCAGTTTCGTACTCGGTATTAACATTGAATTCTAATAGGAGACCAACAATATGAAAAAGTACATATATATAATAGGTGTAGCCCTCGCATCGCTGACTATGGCTGGGTGCGACCTCAATATCGAACCCATCTCCGACCAGTCGGAGTTGAACCTCGGTTCGTCGAACACCGACACCACACGTGTCAAATTCAAAGACCGTGCGGCCATTCAAGCAGTATATCAGACTCTCTATACTCGAATGAGAGACAATCAGGAGTATTGGTATGTGGATTACCTGCTCTTCGGCGAAGCCCGTACGGATAATGCGTATGCCGGCACAACAGGTGCAGAGGTGGTGCCTGTGGAGACCAACGCCCTTGATGCGTCCAACTCGGATATTGCCCGCGACTGGGACGGCTATCTCAACGACATTGCGCAGGCCAATGTGGTCATCACAAATATCGACAAGGTGCCCGACCCTGCTTTCAGTCAGGAGGAGCGCAACCAATGGAAAGCCGAGGCAAAGATTTTCCGAGGGATGATGTTGTTTGACTTGGCACACTGGTTCGGCAATGTCCCGCTCAACCTCACCGAAGCCCCTGACATCACGGCGGACAACATCGAGGAGGTCTATCCTATCTATTTCCCAAAGCCCGTAACACAGGACTCGGCTTACCAACAGGTCATCAACGACCTCACAGAGGCTATCCCGTATGCCCCTGCTATTGACAATGCGGACAAGACCCGCTTGAGCAAGACTGTTGCCTATGCGCTGCTTGCCAAACTCTATGCCGAGAAAAGCGATTGGGAGAATGTGGTGAAGTACTGCGATCTTGTATTTGCCGATGGCATCACCTTGGAACCCAACTTCGCCGACCTGTGGTCGTATGTCCCGGGCACGGGCGACAACGGTGCAGGGGGCGATGCCAAACTGCGCAACTCGCGCGAGACTATCCTCGAAATGCAATACCAGGCAGGTAGCGGCAACTGGTGCACGTGGATGTTCGGGCGCAACCTGTCGAACTGGGACGAGTCGTTCTCGTGGGCAAAATGGATAACTCCGAGCCGTGACCTCATCGCTGCTTTCGAGGCAGAGGGCGACACCGTGCGTATGAACCAGACCATCGTCTATTACGATTGCGCATGGAGCAACTACTATCCCGCTGACCACTATCCGTTTATGTACAAGTGCCGCTCAGCATACAATAGTGTCATCAAATTGCGTGGTGCCGACTTGATGCTGCTCAAAGCGGAGGCATTGGCGCACAAAGGCGACTTGAGTGGTGCGGCTGACCTTGTCAATAACATTCGCCACCGTGCCAAACTCGGCGACGTGAAGACCGATGCCACGGCAAGCACGGACGCTATGTTGGATGCTATTCTGCACGAACGCCGTCTGGAATTGGCACTCGAGGGGCAGCGTCTCTTCGACCTCATCCGCTTCGGCAAACTGTTGGACGTGATGAACACCATCAACAGCCGCGACGAGGGACGTCTGCCGCAGGCACGTCCGTTTGTAGAGGCGCACCGCTTGATGCCTATCCCGCAGACCGCGCTGGACAAGAACTCCAACCTCCGGCAGAACCCCGGCTACTAACCTATACAACGCAGAAAGGATTACGACAATGAAAAATATATGTAAATCATTGATATTGTTGGCAGTATCCGCACTTGCTATCGGCTGCCAGCAAAAGGAATTCCGCAAGGTCTATCCTGCGGGCGACCCGCAAATAGAGGCAACGCTATTGACCACCGATGTGCAATTCGGCTCTGATAGTATCGCTTTCAATGTGAAAGTCACAGAGACGCAAACACCGCTTTCTACACTCGCTATCAAAGTCATCGTGGGCATGAACGTGCTTGCCAACGAGGTAGTGCGCACACCCGACTATGCATTCGAGGGCACCTACAAGTACGCTGTGCCTTTTGGCGCAAATATGCCCGAGGGCGAGCAGGTCAAGGTCTACCTCACAGCCACCAATGTGGAGGGAACGACCAAAGATATGATTCTCTCCGGCTGCACCGGACATCGTCCTGCTATCGAGACAATGTACGTTATGCCGCCTACTATCGACTACAAGCCGCTCGGCAAAGGCAAACAGATGACGTTGGAGGACGGCGTTTTCACCGCATACGACCTCAAGTATCCTAAGTCTATCGAGTTCCTGCTCGCTACCGTCGGCACCAAGTTCGGGCGTGTGGACTGGTCGAAACCTGTCTTTGGCATGCTCAATGGCAAACTGACTATGATTACCGAGGCGCAGTTCAATGCAGGCGAAGCAACCTCTATCACCTTGAGCGATGACGCTATAGAGGGTATCGATACCATCACGTTCAACCCGCTTACTTTCGAACTGACCTACGGCGGCAAGGTGGCACAACCTGTTACCACCCTTGATGTGCAAACCGACCTCGCAGAAGCACCAACCTACATCAGTTCGAGCAGCGTTGCCAAACTCTACCGCGGTGCTAAAATCTTCTTCGACGAGAACAGCGAAGTGGAAATCACCGGCTGCACAGACTTGGCGAAAGCATACAACCTCGATTGGATGGAATACCTCGGCGGCAACAAAATCAAGTTCCTCGGCAAGAAAGACCAATACTACGTTTCCTACGACATCGCCAACGACTACCTCGTAGTCGAACCGCTCTACGAACTCACCGCACCCGATGTGATGTACCTCTGCGGTGTGGGTATGGGGCAGCCTTCTGCCAATCCTTCTGCCACCTCGGGTTGGGGCTTCGACAGCCCGAACCAGAACTTTGTGGCGCGTCCGTTGGGCAACAGCGTCTACCGGTTCACCGTCTATATGAAGAACGAGCAGAGCACCGACTATGCCAACTATGGTACGCTCAATTTCAAGTTCTTCCACCAGCACGGTTGGGGCGGCGAAGAAGACGGCGGCACCTACACCCAAAACGGACTGAATATCAAAGGTATTGATAGCACCACAGGTATTGTCAAAGATGGTGAGACCGGCGACAAGTCCGAGGGCAACGAGAAAGGCAACTGGATTGCCACCAACGAAACCTTTGAGGGCATCTATCGCATCACACTTGATACCAAGCAAAAGACCACAACCTACGAGAAAATACGTTAATCAACAAACCTGCCGTGCGGTATGGTTCGCATACCGCACGGCAATAAAAAAAAGATATGAAAAGATTTCTTCTTACGGGACTCGCTGTACTGACCCTTTTGAGTGTTTCGGCTGAAACACTGCAACGTTCCTTCTATTTCGATTTTGGTGTAACTGGGCGCGAAAAGGCTGCCGCTGTAGTCAATCCCGATGGCAATGGTAATTATTGGAATAACATCGGTGCGGAGGTTACGGCAAGTCCGTGGCGGGTAAGCAAAGATGCCGATTATTCGCTCATTACCGCCGACAATCAAACCACGGCTATGCACCTTGCCTACATCGGCGACTTGTTCCTTGGCAATGGGGCTGGTGGACTATCCACCCCCGATGCCGAGAAACTGGGCGACTTGGCAGTCGCAAATGCTACCCGCGACTATCTCTTTGCCAGCAACTCGGAGCGTTGCGGCTTCGTAATCAGCGGGTTGAATCAAACCAAGGCATACCAATTCAAAATCTTTGGCAGCCGTAGTGCAACCGATAAACGTGTCTCCAAATACGACATTGAGGGCTTGACCAACACCACGGGGCAACTCCAAGCCGCAGGCAAAGACCTCGGTGGCACGGGCGTTAACCGGAACAATAGCAGTGTCTATCTGAGCGGAATGATTTTCCCTGATAAAGATGGTAAAATAACTATTTACGTTTCCAAAGGCACAAGCGGACAATACCTGCCTATCAACTGTATGCGTATGCAGGAGTTCTCGGGTGTTACACCGCCTGTGGTAGTGAAATACGAGAGTCTGATCCTCAAAGGCACAGCCGTGGAGGGCAATAGCATCAATATGTATAGGATCGCCAAAGACGGCGAGACCGAAAGTCAGAACTTCGAGACCTTCTGTATGCTCACCAATGGCGGCACGGTCGCTTTCGAGACCGCCGAAGGCAAAACTCTTTATAGCGGCACTGTTTCGCAAGAAACGGGTATCTACAATGTCCGTTTCAACACCCAAAGTGCCGAACCCGAATTTGTCAAAATCAATCGCTGCGGCTTGGTGGGCAACGTTACTACCGCCGGTTGGAATGCTGCGGGCGTGGCGATGACCTATCGTGGCAATGGTGTTTGGCGCGATACACTCGACCTTGTACCCTATACGGGTAGTGACGCCGAGCGTGGGCAGTTCTGCTTCAATTCGTCGTGGGACTTAACGGTCAAAACACGCAACAACGTCGAAGGCATTGTCGGCTACAAACCCGATGAATCGCTGGCTTCTGTTTCTCTCGGCGACATTCCTATGCGCCACGGCAAGAAAATCGTTATTCTTGATATGCAGCATTTCACCTACTCATTGGAGTGCGTGGATATTACCGACAACAAGATTACTTTCTTCGGCTCGTCGGTCTGCAACGGTCAGGGTGCATCCGAGGTCGGCAATGTCAAGCACGGCTATGCTTGGCAACTCGGGCAACTGCTCACCGGCTATGAGTATTCCAATGCGTCTATCAACGGCAACAACACGGCCAACCTGCTCTCCCGCTACAAGGGGCACCTGCTTGCCGACTGCGGCAGATATGTGGTCATCGGGCTCGGGCTCGGCAACGAGGGATTGCACGAAGCCGCTGACAAGCAGGCGGTTTACAATCAGTGGAAGACCAATATGCAGACCCTCATCGACCTTTTTGAGGCGGAAGGCAAGTATGTCATCGCTACCAACAACTATCCCCGCGGCGACTACAACGCTACCGACTATGACTATGTGAAGAAGATGAACCTCGAGATGCACGAATGGGACATCCCTACCATCAATTTCCTCGGTGCGTTGGACAACTGCCATGGTAACGGTCAATGGGCGGACGGTTATCAGAACGGAGATGACATCTACCACCCCAACGAGACCGGTCATACCGAGTTGATGCATACTTTCGTGCCGTCGCTCTTCGATGCGCTCGCAGCGGGCAAACCGATGCCTGTCCGTCAGAATGGCGAAGGCTTGCACCTCACTGCTACCGAGACTTTGGGCTTCTCGCCCGAAGCGGCTGTCGGTTCCTACACCCTTCTGGTGCGTGTGAAAACGTCCGCTGCTGGTACATTTGCCAAACTGCGTCTCAACGGCACTTCTACCTCTGTGGCTCTCCCCGCGGCTGCAACCGATGGCAACTGGCATACGTTGGTCATCTCCCACTATCAGGCTGCCGGGCAGACCTATACATACCTCGACGGCAAGCAGTTGGACAAACAGGAGAACAAGTCTGTTCTCGGTGAGGTGGTACTCGGCGGTATCGATATGCAGGTCAATGACCTGATGTTCTACCGCTCTGCCCTCAATGCCGACGAAGTGGCGGCTATCGAGGCGGGCAAACTGCTCCGCTCTTCGCTCGAGATATACTGCCCGCTCAACAACGGCGACCTGACCAATGCGGCACAATCCACCAATACGATTACCCGCAAAGGCACACCCTCGGCTCTCGAAAACACGGAATACGACTATCTCCGTGCCAAGTCTTTCGATGTCCTCGGTCGCACGGTCAATACCGACTACCATGGTATCATTATCCAAGCAGGCAACAAAGTGCTTAGATGATGCTGACAACAATAGGTGATTGATAGGTGATTAATAGGTGATTAATAGGTGATTCCAGAGAGAATACCGAGAGAATACCGAGAGAATGTCGGGTGAATACCGAGACCTTCCCTATAGGATCGCACATACAGCGTGATACACAACGAACAAAAAAATGAATAAATATATGCTCTTAAAACCATTGATACTTTTTGCCGCAGCCCTCCTCGCGGCATGCAATACCACCGTCACCCCACCCGACACGGGTGGCGGTGACAACGGTGGCAACGAGAATACCAAACGTGATGTGATGACCTACATCACCACCGCCGACAACACCATGCACTTCGATGCTATCGGCAAAGACTTTGCCGAGGGCATGAATATGTCCCCCGAGATAACGCTCACCATCAATCCCAACGTGCGCTATCAGGACTTCGACGGCTTCGGGGCTGCCATCACGGGAGCCGCAGCGTACAACCTCATGCAGATGCCGCAAACCAACCGCACCAAACTGCTCCGCGAGACATTCAGTGTGCAGGACGGTATGGGCTACAGTTACGTGCGCGTACCTATCGGAGGCAGCGACTTCAACGCCCGCAGCAACTACGACTATACTTGTTGCGACACCAAGGGCATAGAGAACTTTGCTCTCCAATCGGACGAGAAAGACTACATCATCCCTGTGCTCAAGGAGATACTGGCTATCAATCCCGACCTCAAAGTGATGGGTACGCCGTGGAGTTGCCCGCGCTGGATGAAGGTGGACGACATCAACAAGAAAGGTGCGTACACAAGTTGGGTGGGCGGTTACCTCAACCCCGACTACTATCAGGACTACGCCACCTATTTCGTTAAATGGATACAGGCTTTTGAGGCAGAGGGCGTCCGCACCACCAGCGTGACGGTGGAGAACGAGCCGCTCAACTGGGGCAACTCGATGTCCCTCTATATGCCGTGGCAGCAAGAGCGTGATTTCGTCAAGACCGCCCTCGGACCCGCTTTCCGTGCTGCCGGTTTGCAGACCAAAATTATATGCTTCGACCACAACTACAACTACGACGGCAAGACCGACCAGCAGCAGTATCCGCTCAAGATATACGCCGATGCCGATGCCTCGCAGTACATTGACGGTGCCGCTTACCATAACTATGGTGGAGACCCCTCCGAGTTGGAGAATATCCACAAGAAAGCCCCCGAGAAGAACCTCTATTTCACCGAGGCATCTATCGGTACGTGGAACTATCATAGTTTCGATAAGTCGCTTATGCAGGAGATGCGCAATACCTGTATGGCAACCGTCACTCGTTGGTGCAAAGCGGTGATTGTCTGGAACTTTATGCTTGATGACAACGGAGGTCCTCACGGAGGTGCGGGTGCCTGTGCCACCTGCTATGGCGCGGTGGACGTATCCTCACGCGACTATACCACGCTCACCAAGCGCAGCCACTACTATGTCATCGGGCACCTCAGCAAAGCCCTCCGCACGGGTTCCACCCGCATCGGCACATCGGGTTACTTGCCAACTAACGTGTCAGCAGTAGCCTCCGAGAACCCTGACGGGACCTATGGTCTGGTGCTGTTCAACGAAAATGAGCAGGGTGTCAGTCTCATCATCGACGACAACAACCACCATTTCAACATCACCCTCCCCGCACAGAGCATCACCTCCTGCGTCTGGGCAAGATAATTGACAATGCGTACCTATTACCTACATACATTGCTGTTCGCTCTTGTGGTGCTGGTATCCTCCTGCACCACAAAGGCTGACCACACCATCTGCTTCTTCGGCTCGTCGGTGTGCAAAGGGGTGGGCGCAGACTCCGCACAGGGTTATGCCGACTTGGTAACGGCGCGGCTGCCCCGTGGCTGGCAGTCTGTGAATATATCTGTCAGTGGCAACGACACCTACGACCTCCTCGCCCGCTACAACAGCGACCTCTTGCCCGCGCAAGCCAAGTATGTCGTCATTGGTCTCAGCCTTGGCAACGAGGGCTTGCACGAGAAAGGCGCACGCGCCTTGCTATCCTATCGCGAGAACATGCCACGCCTGATAGAGCAACTTCAGCACGACGGACGCACCGTCATCGTGACCAACAACTACCCGCGTGCCGACTTCAATGCGGTCGATTACAACGATCTCTGCGAAGTGAACCTCGAGGTGCAGCAGTGGAACGTAACCACTATCAACCTCTTTGGCACAATCGACGACGGACAGGGGCATTGGGCATACTGGAACGGTACCGACATCTACCACCCCGACAACCGCGGGCATCAGGCGTTTGCGTCGGCTTTCCCGCCCTCTATGTGGCAGGCACTCGACAAGGGCAAACCATTGCCCGAGAAGGTTTGCACAGATGGGGACGAGAACGGGGTACAATGTGTCTCTTTTACACCCGAACCAAACTTGGAGAGTTACACGCTCTGCTATGAGAGCGATGGCGAGTTCCGTTACGAGGTCTTTGCGGGCGCACAGCACCAGGGCGAGACACCCCCTGCAACATTCACTATCCGTGGCAACAATATCCACCAACTGATGTTCTACCGCTCTGCCATGACCCCGCGTGAGATAGACGCCGTACGCAGCGGCAAAATGCTGCGTTCGAGTCTCGAACTCTATTGTCCCCTCCTCGGTGGCAACACCACCAACTACGCACAAACAATGAATACAATAACAACTGATTAACTTATTTACAAACCTATTAAATCAAAGAGTTATGAAAAAATTATTCTCTTTTGGAATGGCATTACTGGCTGCCATCAGCCTCAATGCCGCAGATTATTATCTCGTAGGCAGTTGTCAAAACTGGTCTAATGGTAACGAGAAGTACAAATTCGTGGAGAAAGAAGGCGTTCTAACATTGGAAGTCGCCGAGTTCTCGGGAGAGTTCAAAATCATCGAAGGCAAAGATTGGCACCCGCAATTTGGTGGTGTTAAAGGAACAGAAGAAGTTCCTACTCCTAAATTGGAGTTCAACAAACCTTATACTCTCACCAAAGAGGCAAGTGAAAAAGAGGAACCTGCTAACATTGCTGTAGACTTGGCAGACAAACACATCTACAAAGATGCCGTGCTTACGCTGGATGTTACCAATACAAACGCTCCTGTTATCACATTGATTTCCGGTACGGATGTTGACAATTCCGCAACACCGGTTTACTACTATCTCGTAGGTGCATTCCAGAATTGGGATCCGTCTGCTGGCGTCCAATTTATAGAAAGCGATGGTAAGTTTACGGCTAATGTACCCGATTTAAATGGAACTTTCAAGGTAATTTACGACAAGAAATGGGGTACGGAATATGCTTCCAATGGCGCAGGTCTGGAACTCAACAAACCGTATGAACTGAAGTTAGGCGGTGACAATCTGAGTTTTTCAAATCCTTTTGCAGGTTACAAAAATGCAGTATTAACGCTTGATACAGCGACTAAAGTGCTTACTCTTGTTGCTGGTGACTTCTATGTAACGCAGGCTGACTGGTATATGCCGGGCACAAAACTCGGTTGGAACTGCGACGACAACACCAAGTTCACTCCTGTTGAGGGCAAAGAAAACACATACGAGTTGTTGGCTGCCGAGTTCGGCGGTGATTTCAAAGTGGTTTACGGCAACTGGGCTGTTGAGTTTGGTCAAGACGCAGACAGCACCAAGTGGGAAGTAAACAAAGAGTACAACCTGCAAGTGAAAGGCGGCAATGTCAATGCTGTGGACAACAACGCAGTATTCACCGACGCTACCATCACCATCGTGGTTGATTACGAGGCTGTTAGTGTAAAACTCATGATTGATGCTACTCCTGCTGCTGTTGAGAACATCGAAACAGACAAGAAGGCTTATGCTACCAAAGTGATTGAGAACGGACAACTCTTTATCATCAAAGGCGGTGTCCGCTACAATGCACTTGGCACGGTAGTTGTTGAATAACCGGCAAAGGCGCAAGCCCTAATAGTGTAGAGCGGCTGATTACCGCTCTACATCTCTAATAAACAATATATTATGAAGAAGTTTCTTATATCTGTTTGCGGTCTGCTGGCAGCCGCCTTGTCCGTGTCAGCACAAGTCTATCTCGACCCCAACGCCCCTATGGACGCCCGCATTGAGGACGCTCTCTCGCGTATGACCACAGAGGAGAAGATTGCCATTATCCATGCGCAGTCCAAGTTCTCTTCCCCCGGCGTGGCGCGTCTCGGTATCCCCGGACTCTGGTGCACCGATGGTCCCCATGGTATCCGTGCCGAGGTCAAATGGGACGAATGGAACCAAGCAGGCTGGACCAACGACTCCTGCTTTGCTTTTCCCGCACTCACCTGTCTTGCGGCTACATGGAACCCCTCGCTGGCGCAACTCTATGGGCGTTCCCTTGGTGAGGAGGCTCTCTACCGTGGCAAGAATGTAGTACTCGGTCCGGGTGTGAATATCTACCGTACCCCGCTCAACGGACGCAACTTCGAGTACATGGGCGAAGACCCTTATCTCTCGTCCGCTATGGTCGTGCCGTATATACAAGGTATGCAGTCTTGCGGCGTGGCGGCGTGCGTGAAGCACTATGCCCTTAACAATCAAGAGTGCAACCGCCATACTGTCAATGTGACGGTGTCCGACCGCGCACTCTATGAGATTTACCTTCCTGCTTTCCGTGCAGCGGTTGAGCAGGGCAACACATGGTCTATCATGGGGGCGTACAACAAATACCAAGGGCAATACGCCTGCCACAACCACCGCCTTCTGATTGATATTCTTCGCAACGAGTGGCATTTCGAGGGGTCTGTTATCTCCGATTGGGGAGGTACACTCTCCACGGACGAGGCTATCCGCAACGGACTTGACCTCGAGTTCGGGTCGTGGACGGACGGACTGACCGACGGTTCTTCCAATGCCTACGATATGTACTACATGGCACTCCCCTATCTTCGCAAGATACGCAGCGGAGAAGTGGGTACGGACGAGTTGGATACTAAGGTACGTCACGTGCTGCGCCTTATCTTCCAAACATCCATGAACCCCAACCGTAGTTTTGGTAGCATGTGCTCGGAAGCGCATATCGCTGCCGGTCGTACAGTGGCAGACGAGGGCATCGTTCTCCTCAAAAACGACCATATCCTGCCCTTGCAGGAAGGCAAGCGTATTCTTGTTGTGGGTGAGAACGCTATCAAGCAGATGACCGTAGGTGGTGGTTCTTCCTCTCTTAAAGCCAAGTATGAAATATCTCCCCTCCAAGGTATCCGTGAGCGTGCGGGTGAAGCCAATGTGCGTTATGTGCGTGGCTATGTGGGCGATACAGGCGGCGAGTACAATGGTGTCACTACAGGACAGCAACTGGCAGACCTGCGTCCTGCCACCGAACTCATTCAGGAAGCCGTGAATGCTGCGCGTGAGGCCGATGTGGTTATCTTTGTCGGCGGACTCAACAAAGCCGACCATCAGGATGCCGAGGGCTGCGACCGTCTGCAATACGACCTCCCTTACGGGCAACCCGAACTAATCTCCGCCTTGGCTAAAGCCAACAAAAACCTTGTAGTAGTGATTCTCTCAGGTAATGCGTATGCTACCACATGGTTGCCCGAGACAAAGGGTTTGTTGCAAGCATGGTTCAGCGGCTCCGAGACAGGGCACGCTATCGCCGATGTACTCTTTGGTGATGTCAATCCGTCGGGACGTCTGCCGTTCACGTTCATGCCTGCGCTCACCGACTATCCCGCTCACCAATACGGTGCGGCTGCCTACCCGGGTATCAACGACGAGGTAGAGTACAAAGACGACATCTTTGTCGGCTACCGCTATGCCGACCTCTATGGCCGCAAACGCCCGCTCAAATACACAAGCCAGGGCGTGGCATACACTATCAATGCCCCCAAGCATAAGCCCGTCTTTCCCTTCGGCTACGGCTTGAGTTATACCACCTTCGCATACTCCAATGCCGCATTGTCGGGCAACACGGTGTCGGTGGATGTTACCAATACAGGTTCGCGCGAGGGCAAAGAGGTGGTGCAACTCTATGTATCCGACCGCAAGTCGTCGCTCGTCCGCCCCGTCAAAGAACTGAAAGCCTTTGAGAAAATATCTCTCCTACCCGGCGAAACCAAGACCGTGCACTTCACCGTCACCGATGATATGCTCTCCTACTTCGACCCCGATGCGCATCAATGGACAGCGGAACCCGGCACTTTCGACCTCCTCATCGGCTCCAACAGTGCCGCCATCCATGCCTCTGTGCCCTACGTTCTGAAGGCTACTCGGTGAAAGTACCTATCTTGCGGACACGGTCTTCAAACCCTTCGCGGTCCGAAAGAGCATGGTTCTTGACGCGCGCACGGTAGTTATAGATAGTGTTTGCACTATAACACAGCAGTTCTGCGATACGGGTACTGGAGCATATACCCAGGCGAATAAGCGCAAAAATGCGCAGTTCGGTGTTCAATGAGCCCTCTTTCTCCGGATAAATACGTTCTTCCGGACGAAGGAGGGCATTGAATTCCTCTACGAAGTCCGGATAAATGGACAGGAACGAAGTATCGAACTGCTGGTAGAATGCAGGCATTTCCGCTTCCATAAACTGTGCCGATGTCTGCCCTGTAGCCTTGGGAGCCATCTTCGCCATACGCCTAAGGTTGTCTCCATAAGCGGCTAAGTAAAGGGAAATATATCGCTCTTTGATGTTGTTCGCTTCGTGCAACGACCGGTTAACGGTTTGCATACGTTGGTTGAGCGTGTGCAGTCGTCTGTTCTGCCGTGTCACGACAACAGCCAAAACAACCACAAATATCAGCACCACAACCAATATCGCCAAGGATATGTATAGCCGTTGTGCTGCCCGTTGCTGCTGTTGCTCGTGGGTACGGCTGATAATCTGCGCCATATTGTTTATCTGGATAAGCCGCAAGCGCGCATTGAAAATGGCAGCATTATCCAGTGAGTATTGCATATACCGATAGGCACGCTCTATGTCTCCGTTGCCTTTGTCAAACACTATCTCTGCCAGCATCCAACTGGAAGCATTGTCCGTGATGCCGCTTCGTATATCCGCCAGGGCGGAACGTATCAGCCATTCCTCCCGCAGCAAGTCCTGTCCCTTTGCCCGTGCCGCTTCCGATTGTTCGTAGGCATAAATGGCATACTCGTGCGTGTCCGATGGAGGCACCCTGTCCACATAGTACCGCTCATACACGGACTCCCCGCCGTACATACGCTTGCGGCAGTTGTCCATGCCTACAACCATATAATGAGGCATATCACCCGCCGACAAACGCTCCGCCAACTCATAGTAGTGCAATGCCGAGTCGCAGATGTAAGGCGAGTAAAGTTCGGCTATGCTGAAAGCAATATCCGCTGTAGGGGTTGCGGAAAATGCCGCTTTCATACCGTCTATCTGCTCTGTACGTTGTGCCAGATAGCGGGGCGCATTATCCACTTCCTCGTCCATAACCCGAAGCAAAGAGTCCACTACATGGTGTTCGCTGCCATACAACGATGCAGGAAAAACGCCTGTACATACCACCAATATAACAAAGAAACTGTATATATAGATTGCTTTTTTACGGGGATGTCTGTTCATGGTACAAACTTGCTTTTGTTGTATATAATCCATTGTTACTGCCGCAAAAGTACAAAAAATATCCCGACAATACAAGTTTGTTCTCTAATTTCACCATACACAGAGATGCATCTATCATCAGTAGATACAGGATACGAGCATGCTGTAATCCACGCCGTCCTCGAAGATATTGCGACCGAGAGGCTGTGCATCGGGTTTTGTTGTGCTGTCAGCAGGAGCAGGGGTGCTGTTTGCAGACACTTGGGTGCCATGGGCATAGTGCTTTCTGTCAGTGTGGCGTGGAGAATAGATACGGATAGTGTCGCGGAGGGTCTGATAAACGGTGTCGTGGCAGACAAGGGTGTCCACGTGCGCCAAGGCGTTTTGCGGCGTATCGAAACGCGGCAGTTGTATGCCAAGTCCGATAAGCAGTCCGAAGGCTGCCGCTACGGGTGAGGCAATCCATGCCGCGGAGAGACGACGGGGACGCGGATTGGCAGGCACACGGAGACGTGCGCTGACGATATGCTTGTGCTGTCGGGCGGCTTGGGCGAGTTGGTTCTCAAAGGTGTTCATATTGTTGGAGTTTAAGTCGTAATTTACGGGTTAATGTATAGAGACGGGATTTCACTGTGCCTTCCGGCACATTGACAACGGCGGCTATGTCGGGCACTGAGAGTTCCTCTGTGAAGCGGAGGTCGAAGAGCAGTTGTTCGGCTTCGGACAATTGGCTGACAACCTGTTGCAGGGCATCGGCAAAGGTCTGCCTGTCAAGCCGAAGGGCTGTGTTGTCGAAGGTCTCTTCTGTGGTACTCTGCGCGAGGTCGTCTTGGATTTGCTGCCAAAGGTCGAGGCGTTTGTAGCAGTTGCGGAGCAGGTTGTACGCGATAGTGAACAGCCAGGGGCGCAGATGCTGTGCGGATTGGTAGTAGGAAGTCTTGCCCCAAACGGCGAGAAAGACATCTTGTGTGAGGTCGGCAGACAGCGTTTCGTTGCCACCTGTCCGGCGGAAGAAAAAGCCATTCACCGTGGCGGCATAGCGCGAATAGAGTTCATCGAATGCACGCTCATCCCTTTGGAGAATGAGCGGCATCAGAGCCTCGTCGCTGAGATGACGGTACTTATGTCGGAACGGGTTGAACATCATTGCATGGCGTTGTCTAACAGTTTGGCGTATCGTGCTTTTTGCTCATCGCTCATGGGCGTGTTGTATATCGATTGGCGGAGGATATTGTCGAGCCATCGTGCACGCTGTCTGTTGCCTTCGTCCATATAGGATTTGACGATGGGTGCGAGCATGACCACGTAAGCCAATTGTATGCCATAACTGCCATTCCACCATGTGCGCGGAGTGAATGCGGGTTCGGTGAGGTACTCAAGGTGGTAGCGGTTCTCAATGAGGTTCTTGGTTGCGGCAGTGTTGTCGTAGCGTTTTGGGCTGTAACGCAGGAGGAGTCCCTCGCGGTAGAGGTTGGGGAGCAGGCGCTTGGGGATATAGGATGTGTCGCCAAAGAAGTAGATGGGGCGTCCTGTCTTTTCGGCAATGTAGAGGATAATGTCGGTGCAAT
>DLLA01000183.1 GCA_002479035.1 Bacteroidales bacterium UBA7574
AGCAGTGGTCCCAATATATATAAGGTGCGACGCAGTAGTAGGGGTGCCACCAACCGGGCCAGTAGTCCCAATAGTACGGCGAATACCAACATACCCAGTCCGGTCCCCAGAACCAATCATAGATGTAGGGGCGATAGACATAGACGGGCTCGATGATGTAGTTGGTGCCATAGATGTACTCGTCGCCGATGACCTGCACTGTAACGCTCTGTGTCTCAGGGTCTTTCTCGACAAAGATAGAGGCAACATCCTGATAGACGTCCTTTGCCAGCACGGCTTGGATGACTACGAGGTGGCGGCTGCCGTCGGCAGTCTCGATGACACGGAGGTAGTCCACCTGTCCGTCGCCGTTGAGGTCGAGGTTGGAGAAGGCAGAGTCGGGGTTGTTGAGCATCTGTTCGAACTGTTCGAGGTCTTTGGCCTGCCCGAACAGCGTAGCCACCGTCTTCAAGTCGAGGTTCTCAGATATATCCGTGGAAGTGGCAGTGACCGTGACGGTCTCGTCGGCGCGTCCCCAAAGGGTGGAGAGCAAAAGCCCGACAGAAAGAAGGAACATTCCGGTTTTCATACTCATACAAGTTTTAAGTTGTGATGCATTTTCTCCTTTTTTGTCCGCATATAGCGGAGGTTATAGGGATTCGGAGCAATCTCTATTGGTATATTCTCTACAATTTCTATGCCATAACTCTCGAGTCCGACACGTTTGACAGGGTTGTTTGTCAGCAAACGGAGTCTTTTGGCACCCATTTGTCGTAGGATTTGTGCGCCTACTCCGTAGTCGCGTTCATCGGGTTGGAAGCCGAGATGTATGTTGGCATCGACGGTGTCGTCGCCCTGCTCTTGGAGTTTGTAGGCGCGGATTTTGTTCATGAGACCTATGCCGCGCCCCTCCTGGTTCATATAGACGAGGATACCTTTGCCCTCCTGCTCAATCATCTGCATGGCGCGGTGCAGTTGTTCGCCGCACTCGCAACGTTTGGAACCGAAGATGTCGCCGGTCATACATGACGAGTGGACACGGCAGAGGACGGGTTCGTCGGGCTCCCACGTGCCTTTGGTGAGGACAACATGTTCCAGACCTGTGCTGAGTTGGCGGAAGGGAGTGAGCATAAAGTCGCCGTACTCGGTGGGAAGGAAGACGGTTTCGCCGCGCTCAACGAGCACGCTTTCGGGTGCGTGGTTGTCGGGTGTGGCCGCCGTGAGCCCCGCCATACTGAGGCGATAGGCGATGAGGTCTTTGATGGAGACAAGGCTAAGTCCGTATTGCTGAGCGACTTTCTCCAGTTGGGGGAGGCGTGCCATGGTGCCGTCTTCATTCATGATTTCGATGAGTGCGGCGGCGGGTTGCAGTCCTGCCAAGCGTGCCAAATCGACAGCCGCTTCGGTGTGCCCTGCCCGCTGCAGTACTCCGCGTTCGCGTGCATAGAGGGGATTGATGTGCCCCGGGCGACCAAACGTGGAGGGTGTAGACTTGGGGTCGGCGAGAGCGAGTATGGTTGCCGCGCGGTCTGCCGCGCTGACGCCCGTGGTGCAGCCCTCCAACTTATCGACGGTGACGGTGAACGGCGTGCCGAGCATCGAGGTGTTGTTCGCCACCTGGTGGGTGAGGTCGAGTTCGGCACAACGCTTCTCGGTGAGGGGTGCACAAAGGACTCCCCGTCCGTGCTGGAGCATGAAATTGACTTTTTCGGGGGTTATCTTCTCGGCTGCGATGATGAAGTCGCCCTCGTTCTCACGGTCTTCATCGTCCACAACAATCACAAATTTGCCCTCGCGTATGTCGCGAATCGCTTGTTCAATCGTATCCATATCTGTTTGGTATTTATTTTCAGTTTGTCCCATAGTTTGAGCCATGCCTCGGGGTTGACGAGTGCGGAGTCGGTGGCGGCTTTGTAGGTGAGGAAAATGCCGATGGGCAGCAGTACAAACGAACTGAGCCACATGCCTGTCCAACAGGGCCAAAGGGCTTCGCGTGCCATCTTGTAGCCTGTGTTGTCGATGATGTAGTAGATGATAAACATGATTACCGAGATGACAACAGGCGCGCCCAATCCGCCTTTGCGGGTGATGGCACCGAGGGGTGCACCGATAAAAAAGAAGATGAGGCAGGCGAATGCCAGAGTGAACTTGCGGTGCAGTTCTATCTCGTGCTTGCGCATATAGCGTTGATAATCATCCAGCATGAGGGCATTGTAGTCGATTTGGTCGCGCTGCGCCTTGGCTTTCTCGAGGGCTACGGAGAGTGCCCGGCACCGCTCGTCGATAGTGAAATGCGCATAGAGCGAGTCCACATCGTAGGTGCGCTCAGTAGTCTGAGCCACAGGGGCGGTGTCTATCTGCCTGCCGGACTTGCGTTCACGCCCGAAATAGCGTGTCTCGACCATGCTTTGGCTCTGCTCTCCGCTGCGGTTGTGCGCCAGAACCTGCACAGAATCAATGGAGTGTACCAACTGACGCACGTCTTTGGAGACATGCTGGTCGGCAAGAATATCCTCGTTGTAGCGGTTGAACTCGGTGTCAAAGTCAATGAGCAGTTGCTTCTCGGAGAAGGACTCGCGGCGGTATGGCACGTTCTGTTCCGAGCGTGTGGCGCGTTGTTGCTTGCGGTCAAGGTTCTCGAAAGACTCTCCGCTGTAGAGTCTGAGCAGCAGGTATTTCTTGTCGGCAGTGAAGAATATCTTGCCGGAATCGGCTACCATGACGGTGGCATTCTGGAAACCGTCCGAGTAGTCGTAAATCATCAGGTCGTAAAGCATGCCCGTTCGCGGCTCCTTGTGGCGGACATAGATGTTGTAGCCGTCGATGCCGTCGTAGAACTCGCCCTGCGGGATGTCGAGTTCGGGTGACTTCTGCCTGAGCGAGAAGATGAGCGTCCACAGTTTGACCTGCGTGACAGGGAGTATGGAATTGGAGAAATAGAACGCTCCCACGCAGATAAACGCAATGCAAACCGTCAGCGGTCGCATGATACGGAAGAGGCTGATGCCCGCCGCTTTCATGGCTGTGAGTTCGAATTTCTCGCCCAAATTGCCGAATGAAATCAGCGATGCCAACAAGATGGCAAGGGGCAACGCCAAGGGTACCACAGACGCTACGGCATAGATAAAGAACTCGGCTAACACACTGATTTCCACACCCTTGCCGACAAGGTCGTTGATATGCATCCATACGAACTGCATCAGTAGTATGAAGATACAAATCATAAACGTCGCCAAGAACAACCCAAGGAAGTTCTTGATGAGGTAAAGGTCTATTTTCTTGATGATTCGCACGCGTGGTGTGCTTAGCCTTTGAGGTTGTCGGACACGAAATTCAGCGGCAACAGGTCGGATGCGCTATGGAAAATATAGCACTCTCGTTCGCCGTAGAGAATGACCTCCATCGGTTGTCCGAAGCGGTGTTCTGTCTCTACCATCACCTGTCGGCATGCCCCGCACGGGCTGGCAGTGTCCTGTGTGAAGTGTCCGTCCGTGAAGCAGGCGATAGCCAACGCCACTACAGGCGTCTTCGGATGATTGGCATTGGCGGCGAAGAGCGTGGTGCGCTCGGCACAAAGTCCGCTGGGGTAGGCGGCATTCTCCTGATTAGTACCTGTAACTATCTGCCCGTCAGCCAATAATGCAGCCGCTCCTACACAGAAATGCGAGTAGGGAGCATACGCGTCTTGCGTCTTCTGCTTCGCCATCTCCACCAAGCGGCGCTGCTGTTCACTTAGTTCGTTCTCCTGACATACAGTCAGTTTTGTATGCAATGTAACCTCTCTCATAGTCGTAACATCTGCGGGCTCTACACCCAATTAAGCCCGCAAAGATACGAAAAATACACCATTTATACAATACTTCACAATAAAAACAGGTATGCCGTATCTATGTAATACCAAACAGAGAATATGTATTTATACGGCATTTATTGTCGCTAGTCCGATTAAAATGGAAAATGTGCATACTTTTTGTGTGAAAAATAGTTTTTTATCCGAAAAAATGCAGAAATAAGCGTATTTTTCTTGCGTATGTAATATAGAAGCAATACCTTTGCACCCGCAAACGAGAATAAGCCAACTATGTAAACAATATAATCATTATGAGCAACATTCGATTTGAAGCATTGAAGAATGCATGGAGTCATGAACCCGTTGAAGTGAAAGCCTCTGCACAACGAGCAAGCGTCATCTTCGCCCAAAACGTCTTTACGCGCGAGAAGATGAAAGAGTACATCGCCAGCAACGTATTGGAGCAACTCTTTGACCTTATGGACAACGATAAGACACTGAGCCGCGACATTGCCAATAGTGTGGCTATCGGCATGAAGAAGTGGGCGATGGAGCAAGGTGCCACTCATTATACGCATTGGTTTCAGCCTCTGACAGGTGGTACGGCGGAAAAGCACGATGCGTTCTTTAGTTTTAGTGTTGACGGGGCACCCATGGAGGAATTCTCGGGTAGTGTTCTTTATCAGCAAGAGCCGGATGCCAGTAGTTTTCCCAGTGGTGGTATCCGCAATACTTTTGAGGCTCGTGGCTATTCGGCATGGGACCCATCATCACCTGCTTTTGTCATTGGCGACCGTCTGTGTATTCCAACTATCTTTGTGGCATACACAGGTGAGGCTCTTGACTACAAGACACCGCTACTGCGCTCCATATCAGCCGTGAGCAAAGCCGCCGTAGCAGTAGCCAACTATTTCGATCGCAATGTGAAACGCGTCTATAGTTACTTAGGTTGGGAACAGGAATTCTTTCTTGTGGATGAGGCGTTGTTTGCTGCGCGTCCGGACCTGGTAATGACGGGGCGCACCCTTATGGGACACTCTGCCAGCAAGAACCAACAGTTGGACGATCACTATTTTGGCATTATCCCGGAGCGAGTATTGCGCTTTATGACCGAACTCGAGATAGAATCGCTCAAATTAGGTATCCCTGTCAAGACACGTCATAATGAGGTGGCACCCAATCAGTTTGAGTTAGCCCCCATTTATGAGGAGGTAAATCTCAGCAGTGACCATAACCAGTTGGTGATGTCGCTTATGGAACAGGTGGCACGTCGTCACCATTTCCGTGTCCTGCTTCATGAAAAGCCTTTTGGTGGCGTGAACGGTTCTGGTAAACACTGCAACTGGTCGTTAGGTACCAATACAGGAGTAAATCTCCTTAGCCCTGGCAAGAATCCGTATCAGAATCTCCAATTTGTTACGTTCCTTGTGAATGTGCTGATGGCTGTGCAACGCCACAACGGATTGCTCAAGGCATCTATTGTATCAGCCACCAATGCCCATCGATTGGGTGCCAATGAGGCCCCACCTGCTATTATTTCTGTTTTCCTTGGTACACAAATCACCGAGGCACTCAATCAGATAGAGCATGCCGATGTGGACAAAGGCATTATCATCAATGCCAAGAAAGAGATGAAACTCGGTGTGGGTAATATCCCCGAAATTCTCCTCGACAATACCGACCGCAACCGCACCTCGCCTTTTGCTTTTACGGGCAACCGCTTTGAGTTCCGTGCCGTGGGTTCGTCGGCAAATTGTGGTGCTGCCATGTTGGCTCTCAATGCAGCCGTGGCAGAGCAACTGACACTTTTCCGAGAGGAAGTGGACGCTCTCATAGAAGGTGGCGAAGCCAAAGAGCGTGCGTTGTTCACCGTCATCAAACGCTACTTGAATGAATGTCACGCTATTCGCTTTGATGGCAACGGCTATAGTGAAGAGTGGAAACAAGAGGCTTTACACCGTGGGCTGGATTGCGAAACGAGTGCACCGCTCGTGATTGACAACTACTTGAGCGATAGTTCGGTGACTATGTTCAAGACCACAGGCGTCCTTTCGCGGGCAGAATTGTTGTCGCGCTGTGAAGTCAAATGGGAAAACTACACGTTGAAGATACAAATCGAATCGCGTGTGTTGGGTGACTTGGTGATTAACCATATCTTGCCTGCTGCCAAACGCTACCAGACGATGCTCCTGCAGAATGTGCTGAGTGTCAAGCAAGTATTCCCTGAAGAAGAGGTGAGCAAACTCAACGAGCAGGACTACATCATTATCCGCCGTATAGAGAAACATGTGGCAGCAATTATAGAAGAAGTTGAGCAGATGAAGAATGCCCGTAAACAGGCCAATCACATAGATAATCAGCGAGATAAGGCTATTGCATACCATGACAACGTCATGCCGCTTATGGAACAGATACGCGACCATGTGGACCACTTGGAATTGGTAGTGGATGACGAACTATGGACGCTACCCAAATATCGCGAGATGCTCTTTATCCATTAGGGGTTCCAATTACCCCTCCAGCATCTTGGTGAGCATGGTGAGGGCACCGGAGATGGTGTTGACCTGTTGGATGATGACTGAGCGTTTGCCTGTGGGGCGACCTTGCTTGTCGCGCTCTTCGTTGAGACGACAACGTTGCGGACGAGCACACACGAACTGCAATATCTTGCCGAAAGTGTCTGATTGCCAGTAACTTTCGTTGGTGCGTGTGAAGAACAAGGTCATGTGCCCCTGCTTCAGAATCACCTTCTCGATGCCCATACGGCAGCACAGCCAACGCAGGCGCACCACGTTAAGCAACTGCTGCGCAGGCTCGGGTAGGGGGCCGAAACGGTCGATAAGCCGCTTTTGGTATTCGAGAAGAGCGTCCTCGTTGGGCAGGCTGTCGAGTTCGCGGTAGAGTGTGACGCGCTCGGAGATGTTTTCCACATAATCGCTTGGGAGACAGAGTTCCAAGTCGCTCTCCAGTTGGCTGTCGAGACACCAGTTGCCGTGGCTGAGTCCCGTGGCGGCAAAGGGCGTACCGTGTCCGTCGCCGTCCGCGGATAGGGAGGGTATGTCCAACTCGTCTTTGAGTTCCTGCACGGCTTCGGAGAGGATACGCTGGTAGGTGTCGTAGCCCAAGTCGGCGATGAATCCGCTCTGCTCGGAGCCAAGCATATTGCCTGCGCCACGTATGTCCAAGTCCTGCATAGCGAGGTTGAAACCCGCTCCCAACTCGGCGAAAGTGGACAAAGCGTCCAATCTGCGTCGCGCTTCGGCGGTGAGCAACTCCTTGTCAGGTGCCACAAGGTAGCAGTACGCCTTGCGGTTGGAGCGTCCCACACGCCCGCGCAACTGGTGCAAGTCCGCCAAACCGTAGTTTTGCGCCGAGTGAATGATGATGGTGTTGACGTTGGGAATGTCCACGCCAGACTCAATGATGGTGGTCGAGATAAGGATGTCGTAGTCGTAGTTGATGAAATCCTCAAGGCGTTGCTCCATCTCGTCGGTGGGCATCTGTCCGTGGGCGATGACGGTGCGTGCCTCTGGGCACAGGCGGTGGATACGGTTTTCGATGCGCTCCAACATCTCGATGCGGTTGCACACGACGTACACTTGCCCGTTGCGCCCCATCTCGAGTTGTATAGCCTCCTTCAGGATGTCCTCGTCGTCCAGCGTAATCAACTCAGTCTGAACAGGATAGCGGTTGGGTGGGGGAGTGGTGATGACGCTGAGGTCACGCGCTCCGAGCAGCGAGAACTGGAGTGTGCGCGGGATAGGTGTAGCGGTGAGGGTGAGCACGTCCACGTTGGTGCGGAGGCTTTTGAGTTTCTCCTTGACCGCTACGCCGAACTTCTGCTCCTCGTCGATGATGAGCAGTCCGAGGTCGTGCCACTCCACCTGCTTGCCGACCAACTTGTGGGTGCCTATCAGTATGTCGATTTTGCCCTCCTCCAACTCTTTGAGTATCCGCGAGGTCTCCTTCGCACTCTTCGAGCGGTTGAGATACTCGACATGTACGGGGAAGTCGCGCAGACGCTCCGCAAAGGAGCGGTAGTGTTGCAGTGCCAGAATGGTCGTCGGCACCAATACCGCCACCTGCTTGCCGTCGGTCGCAGCCTTGAATGCGGCGCGTATCGCCACCTCGGTCTTGCCGAAGCCCACGTCGC
>DLLA01000009.1 GCA_002479035.1 Bacteroidales bacterium UBA7574
ATTCTGTGAAAAGTGATAATTTTATTTGCAGTTATAGCAGGGCATACACTTCGCGATGGATGGTGCGGACGACCTCTGCGAAGTCTGTGGCGGGGTTGAGTCCCTCGGAGGACATCAGCAGCATAGGGAGTGCATTGCCATGGGGGCGATAGGAGGGTTGGATATAGTCATACCCCTCCCAAAGGTGCATGCCATTGCGGCGATAGAAGTCTATCCGTCTGATACTCAGTTCATTGTTCGGTATTTCCACCTCAATGACAATTGGTTTGCCGATATGTGAGCGCACAGCGTTCAGTACTTTGCTGCCATAGCCATGGTTGCGCAGTGCGGGGTCAGTAGCGAAATGCTCGCCATAGCAAAAACGTCCGAAATCCCAATAGGTGAAGAAGCCGACGGGTGTCCCCTCATTCTCTGCAAGCATACAATGGAAGGCGTGGTTATGGTCCACGTTGTACCGTTGTGCGGGCAAATCCCTGCGCTCGTCTTGTGGGAAAGCCGCCACAAACAATTGCTCCACAAAGGGGTATGCAGGGTCGGTGGTGAAGATTGGTCGGAGAGATAACATTATTCTATGGATGGGGGTTGGAGGTCTTTGTTTTTTCTTGCCACTGCCAATGTCACCGCCGCCACAATCATCACAATACCGACGACAGAACGAGTAGTGAGTTGCTCGCCGAAGACCGTAACACCGATGACAACCGCCGTGAGCGGTTCCATAGCCCCCATGATGGCGGTTTGTGTGGAGCCGATACGCTGTATAGCCATGGCTGTGAAGGTCAGCGAGAGGGCGGTGGAGAAGAGCCCCGAACCGATGCTGCAGCCCCAATACCAACCCATGGGAGTGGCGATATGCCCTTGGATAAGGAGTCCGATGCCCAAGCCGACAGCCCCGACAAGGAGTGCATAGAAAGTGGCTTTGACCGGTGGCATCTGCGTGATATGCCCCTTGTTGATAAACACCAGATAGGCGGCATACATGAGGGTGGAGATGATGACCAAGATGATGCCGAGGGTGCTGACATTGGAGACACCGCTCATGTCGCACAGCACGAACACGCCCGCTGTGGCAAGCATCAGGCACCCCCATACCACCCACGAGACGCGCTCGTGAAAGACAAATGCCATCAGCAATGCCGTGATGATGGGGTAGAGGAAGAGAATGGTGCTGGCAATGCCCGCGTCCATAAAACGATACGACTCGTAAAGAAGGAGCGAGGAGAACATCATAAGCAGTCCTAATATGGTGAGTTGCAGGGCTTCGCTACGGGTGAGGCGGAAGTCTATGCCTTGTACCAACATCGGCACCGCCAGCATCGGCACGCTGAGCACATAACGGGAAAAGAGTACCGACACGGCATCCATGCCCTGCTCATAGAGCGGCAAGGCGAACAAAGGGTTGAGCCCATAGAAAGCGGCGGCGAGAATACCGCACAAATAGCCGACAAACTTACTATTCTTCATACACATAAAGTGCTTCTGTTCCACATATCAAGGTGCTTCTGTTCCTGCACACGGTGTACGTGTCAAAAAAGCGCGCAAAGGTACTGTTTTTGCGGAACTTGGCAAAGAGTTATGGGAAGATATTTGGAAATTGTAGTTAATAGTGAGTGTTTTGGTTCCATATAATATAATGCAAAGTAGCAGGAGCCACACTATTTGTTTTATTAGAAAATTTTGTGTAATTTTGCAGAAATTTCCAATAGAACAATGATGCAGATACAACGAGACACCTATTTGAACCAACTTATAGACAAGAAAACCAATGGGTTAATCAAGGTCATTACGGGTATTCGCCGTTGCGGCAAGTCGTATTTGCTTTTTACCCTATTTCGGCAGCATTTGTTGGATAGCGGGGTGCCGGATGACCACATTATCTCATTGGCATTGGATGACTTTACCAACCGGCAATATACTACCACCGAAGCATTATATGACTATGTAAAAACAGCCATCCGAGATGATGCGCAGTATTACGTCTTGCTGGACGAAATACAGTTGGTACCGCAGTTTGAGAGCGTGCTGAATGGTTTTCTGCACATTCATAATGCCGATGTCTATGTCACCGGAAGCAACTCAAGATTTCTCTCTTCGGACATCATTACCGAGTTTCGCGGGCGCGGTGATGAGGTGCGTGTGTATCCGCTTTCGTTTGCGGAATACCGCTCTGCGGTGTCAGGCGATTTTGACAGAGTGTGGCAGGACTATATCCTCTATGGCGGTATGCCATTGGTGCTATCGCAAACCACTGATGCCGCAAAAGCCCGATACTTGAAGAACCTTGTAGAACAAGTGTATCTGACTGATATTATCAACCGCTATAGCCTGCGCGGACGCGACGAGGTGGGCGAGTTGCTCAATGTGATGGCATCGAATATAGGTTCGCTGACCAATCCGCTGCGGCTCAGCAATACCTTTACATCAGTCAGCCAATTGCGATTATCCAAAGGAACTATCGCCACCTATTTGGACTACTTTGTAGATGCTTTTATATTGCAAAAGGCGTATCGCTATGACATCAAGGGCAACAAATATATCAATACGCCGCTGAAATACTATTTTGTGGATACGGGGATTCGGAATGCCCGCCTCAACTTCCGCCAACACGAGGAAACACACTTGATGGAGAACGTGATATACAATGAGTTAGTAACACGTGGTTTCTCTGTGGATGTCGGTATGGTAGAAGCCACCACGAAGACGGCATTGGGCAAGTATATGCGTACACAATTGGAGGTTGATTTTGTCGCCAACAGAGGCAGTCAGCGTGTTTATATCCAATCGGCATTGTCCTTGGCAGACCCGCAAAAGATGCAACAAGAGCAACAAGCGGTGCTGCGTATTGCTGATTCATTCACCAAAGTGCTTGTACAACGCCCTTATTGCAAACCTTGGCGGACGAATAATGGTCTGTTGGTAATCTGTTTAGAGGATTTTCTGTTGCACCCCGAACTATTTGAGGCTTAGTTGCCCGATGTCCGTCTATTGGAAATTGTTGCGCAATTTCACAGAAATTGCCAATAGGATGAAAATAATACAGGATGGCGAGGAATAGTATAATCTCCCAATATACATTTTTTGCTTGCACATACCGAAAAAGCAAGGCTGTCGTATGCCATAAGGCTACTTTTCGGACTGAGGATTCTTCTGCTGGGATAGGAGTTGGTCGATCTTGTCGTTGAGTTCCTTGACCTGCTTCTCGAGGTCGTCGTTGTTGTCGCTCACCATAGCGTCCACGAAGATCGAGTTGACCAGCGACAGACCGATGATGCTGCAAATCACCAACAGCAGACTGAAATACAGGCGTACCCAACGGGCGGTAACTACGGAGGAACCCTCGGCGATGGTGTCGGGTATCTCGTTCCAGCCCTCGCCCGTACAGATGCGGAAGATGGAGTAGATGCTGTCTATCGGGGAGGCAAAGTACTCGGATGCCGCTTCGCGGAACAATGCGCACGACACCAGTGCCACGATGAGAATGAGTACCAAGAAGCCCGCAAACACACCGTAACTGTCGCGTAGGGCTTTGCCGAAGTTTCTGGCAATGTTGGAAAAGTTGGGGAATATATGGATGATACGGAAGAAACGCAGTACACGCAGCAGCCTCAGCACCAGCAGGACGGACAAGTTACCCAATATGCCTGCCGGCATAAAGAATGCCACCACGGACGGGAGCGACAGGATAACAAGTGTGCCGTCCAGCCGGTTCCACCCGTCCCGCCAATAGCCCTTGATGCCGTATTCCACTTGCTTCACCACCATCTCGATGATGAATATAAGCGTGCAGACAAGGTCGGCAA
>DLLA01000180.1:0-161 GCA_002479035.1 Bacteroidales bacterium UBA7574
AAAGTAACAGAAAGTAACAAAAAGTGACAGAAACTATCACAAAGTGACAAATCGCACCAAATCGCGACAGAAAGTGCCGGAAACTACCGGAAACGCTCAATGCCCTCTGACTTTGTAGTACCTTTGCACCGTGATTCGAAGTGTCGAATCCGGTAGGCTGC
>DLLA01000180.1:191-18412 GCA_002479035.1 Bacteroidales bacterium UBA7574
TAGGCTGCATACGTAAGCAGCCCGTGGTCTTTGACGTATGAAATACTGCCCGTGGAGGGCAGTGGAGGGAGCAGTGGCTCTCTCGTCGGAGGCAAAGGTGCCTCCGAGAAATGGCTTTGGGGACGTGAAGCGTATGGCAGCAATACAAGAAAAGAGGTTGCCCGTACTTGGTGGACAACCTCTTTCTTCTAAAAGTGGAAATATACTAAGTATCTCCCTCTTTCGTGGGTTAAATGCATCTCTTATAGTTTAACTACTTTCAAATATGGGAAAATCGATGTATTTGCAGGGAACTCAATGACCTCGGCAACGTCTTCTGAAACCATAGGACGTACTAAACGTGGCATTTTTCCAATAGTTTCAGCCTTATATTCATACTCATACGTGAAAGCCTCTGTAGAGAAACCTTGGTCATACTTGTATCCGGCAGCGATAAATGTATATTTCTCTCCATCTACAGGATTTTTTAATCCAAGAGTAACTTTTCCTTCTTTTATAATCATTTTAACACCACCATAATAACTATAGTTTTGTTCATAGTAGGCTTCCATAGCAGCTAAGTAAGTCATTGGGTCTCCACCATAATTCTTTGTCAGAGTTGCCGTTGGCAGTCCATTAAATAAGTATGTATCATCTGCGGACGGAGTTGCAGTGATGTATGCTATGGTATCTATTACTCCTTCTTTTTTTGTATTTGGCACCAATCTAACAGAATCACAATTTAAAGATATCGTCATTGACGATTTCTCAATGGGTATAGTCTTCATATCCAAACGAGTTACAGAGGGACCTGCCATCCCATACTTTGTATCAATACCAAAGCCAAACATAACATACTCATGTTCTGGCTCCATACCAGTAAATATATATGAGTGTGTTCCTTGAAAATCTTTCAGCAATTGTTCCCATGTAGCACCTTGGGATGCATATTGTTCCAACACGCTCTTCAGATAATCCATAGCAAGGTCTTTCAGTTCTGCATCGGTTTTACTATCTGCAGTTTCCTTATCAATGATAGTACAATAGTAGTAGCCCTCTTCATAAGAAGGAGTAATTGATACTGTACATTTCTTCTGCTCAATGCCTAACAACTCCAAACCTAACGAGACAGGAGTATTGACAGCAACCACCTTCGTAGCAGCTTGTATGTTGCCAGATTCTGCGAAGATTTTCACCTCACCGGCAGCCTTTGCTGTAACAACACCATTAGCATCTACAGAAGCGGTGTTCATATCTTCGCTCCGCCACGTAACCTTAGCATTGGTAGGTTCAACGACAGCCTTCAGTTGTACGGTGGAGTCAACGTACATAACCACGGATGTAGGGTCTGTAGAAATGGTCGTTGCCACGATGTCCTCTTTGGTGCAAGAGGAGACACATGCAGCCAATGCCATGAGGGCAACTGCTGCGAAACTCATTGATTTTTTCATTGAAATAAAATTTGTTGTTGTTTGGTATTAGTTATAGATTATGGTGCGGGTGGCACATAATTACCACCCACACCATAGATTTATTACTTCTTCAGTTCTTTGCGTTCGCGACGGCGTTGTTGAGCCATTTGGATGTCGTAAGCCAACGGGGTGGCAATGCACAGGGTAGAATAGGTACCTACGATGACACCCATAAGGAGTGCGAAGACGAAGCCACGGATAGTCTCTCCGCCAAAGCAGAAGATAGCCAGCAATACCACGAGGGTGGACATGGAGGTCGAGAACGTACGGCTCAACGTGTGGTTGAGGGCATCGTTCATATTCTGCAGTTTCTCGCGCTTCGGATAGAGGTGGTTGTACTCGCGTACACGGTCGAAGACAACCACGGTGTCGTTGATAGAATAACCGATGACGGTCAGGATAGCCGCGATAAACGACTGGTCAATCTCCATGGAGAAAGGCATCACCTTCCACAGGATAGCATAGAGACCGAGGATGATGATGGTGTCGTGTGCCAGACCTGCCAATGCGCCCACTGAGAAGGCGAAGTTGCGGAAGCGCAACAGGATATAGAGGAAGATACCGAGCAATGCAATGATGACGGCGATGAACGCGTCGCGGGTGATGTCGCTTGCCACAGCAGGACCTACTTTCTGCGACTGCATAATACCAATCTCAGGATTGATGTCTGTGGACTTGAACTCGTCCAAGGTGATATTGTCAGCCAAGAACGGTTTGCAGCCCTCGTAGAGGAGTGCCTCGATTTGGTCGTCCACATCTTCGCTGTTGTCGTTGATGCGGTAGTTGGTGGAGATACGTACTTGGTTGGCGTCGCCAATGGTGATGACATTGAGCGAGAAGGTCTCGTCGTCGCTCATCTGTGCTTTTGCGTCCATAAACACTTTGTCGAGGCTGTTGTTCACCTCTTGAGTGCTGACCGGTTGCGCGAAACGGACGATATAGTTGCGACCACCGGTGAAGTCGATACCGAGGTTGAGTTTACCCATGATGTGCGGGTTCACACCGAGGATACCTATGATAATCAGCACGCCGGAAATGATGTAGGTGACCTTGCGCGCACCGATGAAGTTGGCATGGGTGTTCTGCAAGAAGTTCTGCATAATCTTGGTGGTGAAAGTCAACGGTTTGGCGTCATCTTTCTTGGCATAGACCTCGAGCAACAGACGTGTGATGAAGACTGCGGTGAGGAAGGAGGAGATGATACCAATCATATAGGTAACGGCGAAGCCCTTGATAGGACCGGTACCGAAGATGGCAAGGATAGCACCCGTCAGGAACGAGGTTACGTTGGAGTCGATGATGGCAGAGATAGCCCCTTGGAAACCGTCTTGGATGGCCTTACGGAGGTTCTTGCCTGCCCGCAACTCCTCACGGATACGCTCGTAGATAAGCACGTTGGCATCCACTGCCATACCCATGGTAAGCACGATACCGGCGATACCCGGCAAGGTCAGTACTGCCGAGAAGGATGCGAGAATACCTACCAGCAGGAAGACATTGCACAGCAGTGCGAAGTCGGCAATCAGACCCGGGATAAGACCGTAGTAGAATATCATGTAGAGCAGAATGAGAATGAAGCCGAGTACGAAACTCCACAAACCATTCTGGATAGCCTCACGGCCCAGCGAAGGACCTACCACGTCCTCTTGTATAATACGCGCGGGCGCGGGCATCTTACCAGACTGCAGTGTGTTAGCCAAGTCCTTAGCCTCTTCTACTGTGAAGTTACCCGTAATCTGCGAGTTGCCGCCGGCAATCTCGTTCTGTACGGTCGGGAAACTATATACATAGCCGTCCAACACGATAGCGATGGACTTGCCGATATTGTCACGAGTGATACGTTGCCAGTCGCGTGCGCCCTCTGCATTCATAGACATGGACACGTTGGCGTAAGCCGATGTCTGACCGAAGTCTGCACGTGCGTCAGTGATGACATCACCTTCCAATGACGGGCGACCGTTGGTCTGCGCTTTGAGAGCAATGAGTTGGTAGAATGTCTCTGCCTCGTCAATAGCCTTTACCGTCCAACGCAGGCGCAGTTCGCGGGGGAGAATGGACTTCGCTGTTGCCGAGTTGAGCATAGCCATCACCTTGGCGGTGTCGGTGTAGTGCACCGTACCTACCACCGGACCGCGGTATGCCTGACCGGCTTGGTTGACAGACGGGTTGAGCACTGCGAAGAGCGGGTTCTGCTTCTTGTACTGCTCAAGGGCAGCCTCTTGGTCCGCCTCTGCGGCAGCAGCACTGTCTTCGACAGCGATGTCCTCCACCAAGAGGTCCACCTCATCGGTCGTGTCGTTAACAGGAACTATGACCTCTTCTTCCACCTCCTCAACAACCGTTGCATTTGCGGCTTCAGTAGAAGCATTAGCCTTAGCCACTTCCGCGTTGATTTGCATCAACTGGGGCATTATCTCGGCGAGGTCGTAGGTCTCCCAGAACTCGAGGTTGGCAGAGCCTTGGAGCAGTTTACGTACACGCTCGGGGTCCTTGATACCGGGGAGTTCGATAAGGATACGACCTGTCTGGCTCAACTTCTGGATATTGGGTTGTACCACACCGAAACGGTCAATACGGGTACGCAATACCTTGAATGAGTTGTTGATAGCACCGTCCACCTCTTCGCGGATGACATTCTCTACCTCGCTATTGGTGGAGTTGAGCGTTACCTTGTCTTTCAACTCGAAAGTCGAGAATACCGATGCCAACTGCGCGTTGGGGTCTATCTCGTAGAACGACTCAAAGAACAGCGACAGAAAGTCAGAACCTGACTTAGCCTGCTTCTGCTGCGCCATAGTGATGGCTTTGTTGAACGTCTCCGAGGTGTTGTAGCCGCTGAGTGCACGCAAGATGTCGGGCACCGAGACCTCCATAGTTACGTTCATACCGCCCTTAAGGTCAAGACCCAGGTTAATCTCTTTCTCGCGGCACTCCTTCAATGTGTAGCCAAACCACACCTTCTGACTTGCGATGGAGTCCTTGTAGAAGAACTCTTTCGCGTCATCACCCTGACCGTATTCTACCGCTTTCTTGTCGTAATGCATCGTCACGAATGAGAACGAAAGGTAGAACGCACTCACCAAGGCAAGGCAGACTGCCAGTGTGATAACCAATCCTTTGTTTTGCATAATAAATTAGTTCGTTTATTTTGTTATTATTTCTTTTCTAACCGTTCAATCCGTGCATACCTGTACAGATTAGCGTGCAAAGTTACGATAATTACTGCAAATACACAAGAAAAAGTCCTTTTTTTCATAAAAACATCAGAATTTATTTGCGTATGTCATTTTTTAGCAGTACCTTTGCAGCGCATTTCGATAGAGGCAATGCCGTTAGAGGTAATGGTGATAGCGAGAATGAAGACGAATGACGGGTGTTGCACAGCGAAATGATATATCGCGGAGTAGAGCAGTGGTAGCTCGTCAGGCTCATAACCTGAAGGTCGGTGGTTCGATCCCATCCTCCGCAACCAATACATGTGATAAACATGTTATGATATGTGGTTATGTTAAGGAAAAACAGACTATTTATTGGGTACATGAGTACCTGAAGAAAACTGCCCCGCATACGGCGGGGCAGTTGCTTTTTTGTAAGGCAGGACAGATGACAATGTAATTAAAAATGAAGAATTAAGAATGAAAAATTGATACTAAAGACTGCCAATATACAACAGGTAACAAAGATACAACCATTGCGGTTCTAAGGGACGGGATTGGTGAGGGCAAGGTGCTCGGAGAGACGTATTTGCTTGAGGAGTGTGGAGCAACGGGCTGACTGTTGGCGACAAGAAGTCTCCAACTGGAGGATGGCAGGTGCCAACTGTTGGCGTTCCACGGCATCGGATTCGCTGTATTGGCGACGTAATTCGTCCAAGCGTTCGGTATCCGTAAGCCATTGTGTGTGAGACTGTTGCCATTCCTGATGCATATCCCGTGCAGCGGGGCTATGGAAATCATCCAAAGAAGTATAGACGGTAGAATCGTTCAGTACGAAACGGAAGGCCTCTGGCATGGGGCGTTCCTCCATATTCTTCACGTCAGACTTCGATATTTCCGGCTGACGTTCTGCGGGCAGAGCGTTGCGGAGTTGCGCATACGCCACCAACGAGTCGTGCGGGAGGTCGTGCCAATAGGCTTTGGGCTCCGCGGGTACAAACGAATAGACCCGCACACGTCCGGGAACAGAGAACCTGTCCGTTGCGAAATAGCCGATGTGGCGTGTTTCATCCAAAATCAGGAAATACTCATTTGCCTCGGAATTGTAGGGAAAACCCAAGTTTTCGGGGCGCGTATAGGTGTTGGTGGACGTGTTGTAGCGGCTGACATACAAGTCCAAACCACCGAGACCATTGGTGTCATTGGAGGCGAAATAGAGCGTCACCCCATCGCTGAGGACATAGGGGGATTGCTGGCAGGGAGCCATATTCACGGGGGCAGGTAGCGTATCGGGGGCTGTCCATTGGTCAAGCAGTCGCTGGGCAGAGACTATCCGGCATGCCGAGTCGCATGGTGCCGCCCACAAACGGCGGTCTCCTCGTTGGTTGGTGTAGATTATCCCCAAGGAATCCTGTGCCAATGTGCCCGCTTCGAGAGACAAGTGGCAAACAGACAACATACTATCAACCGACACATCCACAGAGTCGATGATTTGCAATTTCTCCACACGGCGCAGGTATCGCAACCGCTTCTCCGCGCAACGAATCTGCGCATTGATATACGAGATTCGCTCTTCGGGCAACTGTTGAGACATCAAGTAGGTGCGATAAGCAGCCACCGCCTCCTCGCAACGCCAGAGTTGCATGTAGATTTCGCCCAAGCAGAAATACTTGAAAGAATAGTATTCACCCGACTTGCTAAAGTAGTCGATAGCAGTCTGATAATCACCAAGTTCCTGTGCGCATCGGGCATACCTATACAGATACAACGCCGAGCGAGGGTTGCCCTGCAATAGTCGTTTATACGCCTGCTGTGCCGCCGTGTAGTCGCCCGCCTGAAAGAGTTTATCCGCCGAGGCAGCAGTCTGCGCCATGGTAGCGGCAACACACAGCATCATACATATATATACGAAAAATCTACGCATAATCCGTTGCAAAGTTACGGTTTTTTCCCTATTGCTACAACAACCATGCCATTTTTTACAGGCGCAGGACATGATGACATGTGGTCGCAAAGCATGGCACAAATTGTCTGTAAAGGTACGACATGCTCACTAATATCCTTCGGTTATCCTTCGGTTATCGTTCGGTTATCCTTCGGTAATCCTTCGAGGAAAACCGTATGGGGAATTAAAAATTAAAAATGAAGAATGAAGAATGGCATGCATTGGGAATTAAGAATTAAAAATTAAAAATGAAGAATGGCAAGAAAAAGAGAGGGCATACAAAAGGGGCGAAGTGGGAACGGATATTGTATTTGTCGAAGTTTTTTTGTACCTTTGTCGCGGAATTGTTTGAAATGGCAGCGTATGGAACAAGAAAATAATAAGACGGCATGGCAAGGCAGCAATGCGTTGTTGCCCATCAGCATATTGACGATATGCGTGGCAGTGGGGCTGACAGCGGGGATATTGGTGGGAAAAGGGTGCCTGCACAAGCCGATGCACGTAGTGGAGAGTAAGAGTGAGATAGTGCTGATAGACAGTACATTAGACGCGATTCAAGACAGTAGTTACATTGCTTATTTAGCCCCCATCAAGGCGCAGTTGGAGGAAGAACTGCGTGTGCCGATAGGCTATGCGCCGGAGGCACTGACGGTAAGTCGCCCCGAGTGCACGATGCTGAACTGGGCATGCGATGCGCTGTTGGCAATGGCACGCCAGCGGTACGCGGGCAAGGTGGATATGGCGGTGACGAATATCGGCGGCATGCGTTGCGAGTGGGCGGCAGGGGATATTACGTTCAAGGACGTATTCGAGTTGATGCCCTTTGACAACGAGTTGGTGGTGCTGACGCTGACCGGCGAAGAGGTGCTGAACCTCTGCCATATTTTCGCGAAACTGGGCGGAGAAGGCGTGTCGGGGCTGCGCATGAAAGCCCGCGACGGCAAGTTGGCAAGCGCAACTATCAACGGCAAGGAGATAGAGCCAAGTGCCTGCTACACAGTGGCTACCAGCGATTACCTGAGCCAAGGCAACGACCATATCGAGCCATTGGCACGGTACGTGGAGATATGGCGGTCGGAGGAGAAAATACGTGACCTATATATAGAATATATTGAGCAGGTGGGGACTGTGTCAGCCCGCATAGACGGTCGCATGGATGTCCGCTGAGTTTTTCTTGGCACCTGACTGCTTGGCACTCGGTCACAATGCCCCACATTGCTCCCTCGTGCCGCACAGTCATCTGCTCAAGAAAAAGGTCAGCGTAAAGAATGAAGTGAATACTTAAATAATTGATACATAATGAAAAAGACATTGTTAGTAGCGGCACTATGCAGTGCCTGGGTGGCAGGCATGGCCTGCACCAACTTTCTGGTCGGCAAGGACGCTTCGGTGGACGGCAGCACGATGATTTCGTATGCAGCCGACAGTTACTCGTTGTACGGATTTCTCCATTTCAGCCCCGCGGCAGATTACCCCGAGGGTGCGATGCGCGAGGTGCGCGACTGGGACTCGGGACGCCCGTTGGGCAGTATCCCGCAGGTGCGCCACACCTATTCGGTGGTGGGCAATATGAATGAGCATCAACTGACCATCGGCGAGACCACATGGGGCGGTCGCGCAGAGTTGGAGGACACTGTGGGCATCGACTACGGAAGCCTGATTTACATCACGTTGGAGCGTTGCAAGACTGCCCGTGAGGCGATTGCGTGCATGACGTCGCTGGTGGCTGAATACGGCTATGCGTCGGGCGGCGAGTCGTTCTCCATAGGCGACCCCAATGAGATTTGGATTATGGATTTGATTGGCAAAGGTCCGGGCAAGAAAGGTGCCGTATGGGTGGCAACGCGCATTCCGGACGACTGCATTGCCGCACATGCCAACCAGGCACGCATCACAACCATCGACTTCAAAGACAAAGCCAACTGGATGTGGAGCAAAGATGTGGTGAAGTTCGCGCGCGAGATGGGCTATTTCGAGGGCAAAGACAAGGACTTCAACTTCCAAGAGGCATATAACCCCTACGATTTCTCGGGGCTGTTCGTGTGCGAGGCACGCGTGTGGTCGTTCTTCCGCCACTTCTCGGACGACATGGACCGGTACTTTGATTTCGCGTCGGGCAAGACGTTCCTCGAGACCGGCGGCAAGGACGCAGGCACACGTATGCCGCTGTATATCAAGCCGAATCACAAGGTGAGCGTGCAAGAGATGAAGGAGTGCATGCGCGACCAATACGAGGGTACGCCGCTTGACATCACGCAGGGCACCGACGCCGGTCCGTGGAACAGCAAGTTGCGCTACGGCGGATTGGCATTCGAATTGGACTCCGTGAAGTACTGGTACGAGCGTCCGACGGCTACGCAACAGACGGCATGGTCGTTTGTGGCTCAGATGCGCGGTTACGAGAGTGCCAAGGCTGGCGGAATCTTCTGGTTTGGTGTGGACGACGCAGCCACAAACCTCTATGTACCAATGTATTGCCGCATCACCGAGATACCCGAGTGCTTCCGCGAAGGCAACGGCGACCTCTACACCTACTCGCCCACTTCGGCATGGTGGATATACAACATGGTAGCCAACTGGGCATACACCAAATCCTCTGCCATGGTGCCCGACATCAAGGTGGTGCAACGTGCGTGGGAGGAGAAATTCAACATGCAGGTGCCCGCCATTGACGCCGAAGTGGCAACGATGAGCGATGCCGACGCGCGCGCGTTCCTTACTAAATACTCGTGTGCGCAGGCACAGGAGTCCACCGCAGCATGGAAAGACCTCGGTATCTACCTGCTGACCAAGTACTTGGACGGTCAACAGCGCAAGGAGGAGAACGGACAGTTCAAGCGCAACCCTTACGGCGAACCCACAGGTCCCAACCGCATTGCGTTCCCCGAAGGCTATCTGAGAATAATAAGTGCAGAAATAAACCATGAATAATATGAATATCAACGAGTTAGAACCTAAAGAGGTATTCTCTGTCTTCCACGAGATTACCCGTGTGCCACGCCCCTCGAAACACGAGGAGAAGATTGGCAAATGGCTGATGGATTTCGCCACCGCCCACAACCTCGAGCATCAGATGGACGAGGCAGGCAACGTCATCATGCGCAAGCCCGCCACGGCAGGCTACGAAGGCAAGCCCGGCGTCATCCTGCAGGCCCACATGGATATGGTGTGCGAGAAGAACGGCGACGTGCAGCATGACTTTGACAACGACCCCATCGACACCTATATCGACGAGGATTGGGTGAAAGCCCGCGGCACTACCCTCGGCGGCGATGACGGTATCGGAGTGGCTATGGCACTGGCTGCCATCACGTCCGACACGCTGAAGCACCCCGCTCTGGAGTGCCTGTTCACGGTGGACGAAGAGACGGGTCTCACGGGCGCCAACCGCCTGAAAGACGGCTGCCTGCAGGGGCGCCAACTCATCAACCTCGACTCCGAGGACGACGGACAAGTGTTCATCGGCTGCGCGGGCGGTATCGACACGCTGGTTAAGATGCACTATACGCCTGCTGCGCCGGACACCAACGGACTCTTTGCCGCACACATTCGCGTCAGCGGGCTGATGGGCGGGCACTCGGGCGACGACATCAACAAAGGGCGCGGCAATGCCAACAAGATTCTCGTGCGTTTCCTCTACGAGGTCATGACGCACACCGATATGCAACTCGCAACCATCCAAGGCGGCAATCTGCGCAACGCCATCGCACGCGAAGCAGAGGCGACCATCTGCGTACCAATGAGTTACAAGGAAGAACTGCGTATCCTCTTCAACCACTACGTGGCTAAAATCGAGGGCGAGATAGGCGATGTCGAGAAAGAAATGCGTCTCAGTCTCGAATCCGCAGATATGCCCGCACAAGTGATTCCGCAGGACAAAGCCAAACGCCTCATTCAGGCACTCTACGCTTGTCCGCACGGCATGATGGCGATGTCGAAAACCATGCCCGGACTTGTGGAGACCAGCACCAACCTCGCCAGCATCAAGATGCGCAACGATGCGCAAGGTGCTTATATTGAGGTAAATACCAGCCAACGTTCCTCCGTGGAGAGCAAGAAACACGACCTCAAACAGATGGTGGAGTGCGCCTTGGCATTGGCGTGCGACGAGGTAACGCACGGCGACGGCTACCCGGGTTGGAACCCCAACCCGCAATCGCCCTTGGTGGAAGTTACGCGCCGCGCCTACACCGACCTCTTCCACAAGGAACCGCAGGTCTTGGCCATCCACGCGGGTTTGGAGTGCGGTCTGTTCTTGGAGAAGTACCCGTACTTGGATATGGTCTCCATCGGTCCGCAGATGTACGGTGTCCACTCCCCGCAAGAACGCCTCAGCATCTCCTCCACAGGCCGTTGCTACCAATGGCTCTGCCGCATATTGGAGACGCTGTAAATGAGTAATAAGTAATGGTTAATAGTTAATATACCATTGGTATTTATATATTTAAGACCCAAACAGGCTGCCCGTCGGGCAGCCTGTTTGTTGCATGATAATTGCGAGACAGATAGGATTACATCTGCTGACCAAGGGCATTGAAGAGTTGGTTGCCACGGCGAATATAGAGTTTGCCATCGATGATGATTTTCTCGGCTTTGTCGGAGATGACGGCAGGGGCGTCGATACCCAAAGGCATACCACTCGTTAGTCTCCAACCAGAGAGTGTTGCATACCACTGCGGGGTATGCTTAATGGTTTGATTGCCTATGGTAAAGTCGGCTCCACCGTGTGCGCGGGTACCAAGCCACAGATTACGACCATAGAGAGCAATGCCTGTAGCGGTAGATGAACCGCCGCCTTTAGCAAGCGAGACAGTGCCGACATAGTTTAGTCGATTATCGTAGCAAGTAAAATGAATGTCGCCAAAGGCGTAGTTGAGTACACAAAGCGTGTCGTTGTACGATATGGCACCGATATTGATATTCAATAGGTTGCTATGTTGAAGGGCTGCATTGGTGACTACAGCCGTATTGGCGTCAATCTGCAGAAGCAGACCATCATTGAAACTACCCTTTTCGTCAAGACCTCCGCGGAGCGTGTCGCCATTCAGCACAAAGCCGCCTATGACAGAACCCGACATATAAAGATGCGTACCGTCGGGTGACCAGGAGAGTTGCTTGAACATTCCTCCGAGACTGCCGAGGCGTACCTGCTGCAAGGCATTAAGGTGCGTGCAGGTCAGGTCACTATTGAGGCGGGCAATGACAATGCAACGGTCGCGAATAGCAACCTGTTGTTCACCCCATTGGAGTGTACCGCCGAGACTATCGGCTTTGGAGTGTCCTGCTACAAAGATGGCACCGTTATGGTATGCGGAGAGCATAAAACGGTCGTAGAGAAGCGTATTGGATGTGGTGGTATGAGCAAGATGACGGAACTGTGCATCGGTCTTGATAATGAACGAATTGCAATGTTCGGAGAACGAGTTTCCATCCCAATCAGGATTATGGCGTGCGCGAATGGTGTCGGTACCGAGTGCAATATCCATGGCTTGCCCGCCTTGGAAATAAAGGTTACCATTCTCGTCCTCCATAACAGCGGTAATGTCCGCCACATCATAAGCAGGCTTATCACCTTTGGCAGGTACTACCGGTGATGTCCATACGGGAGTAACACGGGTGACATCGCCTTTGGCATCTATTCGTACCAATACAATGTGGTGAAAATTAACGTCTTGGAATGTAGTAGAGAGCGAGTGCGTAGCATCTGCGGCATCTACCAACGTCATATAGGGAGCGGTTGCGCCAGGCTGTTTGTTCTTCTCGGTAAGGCGAAACTTAACGGCAAGCACGGCACCACCATCGTGCGTAGGGCAATAAGTGCCCCCACAGAAATAACCTTCGAAACTATGAATCATCCATAGCGGGTTGCCTAAGGAATCCACCTTTGTGAAGACCATATTAGGATTGTAACTATTGCCTATGCCATACTCTGCCCCTGTGAGCGTGTTTCCAAGAAAGGTTGTTTCGTCTGTGGTATTGATAGAACCATAGTTCGCCAACAGAAAAGCGTTGCCTTCATCGTTGGCGCGAATATCATAGCCAATGGCTTGGCACTTGTTGTCCGAAGGCGGCAAAAGGGAAGACTGCCATTGGAGAGTAACATCAGCAGCCATCAGCGTGGTTGCTGTCAGTAAAGATAAAAAGAGTAGTTTCTTACGCATATTCGTTTTAGATTTGTATTTCGTGGGTGCAAAGATAGTTGTTTTACATAAGATATACAAATACATATAGAATGATTCACTACTTTTGGGGATTGTACAATAGGTAGAATAGTTATAATTTTGCAGTCTCTTAAGAAGAACAAAATATAAACAATTAACAATATGAAGAAATTTTATCTGTTTTTAGGTGCCACCCTGCTTTCCAGCAGTATGATGGCGGCAACATTAGACACCATTCAAGTGGATGGCATTTACTATCAGTTGAACGAAGAGACACAAACCGCTGCAGTGATTCGTAAGGACACAAAGTTTGTGTATGAACAGGAATCGGTAGTAATTCCCGTGTCAGTAAACAAGGGCGAAAAGGCGTATGATGTGGTTGCTGTAGAGAAAAGTGCCTTTGCGAAAGCGACTTGCAAGTCCATTACTTTCGCAGAGGGAAGTAAAGTGACCACATTGGCTACGCAAGCCTTCCAGAATGCTACCAACTTGGAAGAGTTTGTGGTACCCGAAGGCGTGAAATATCTGCCGATGACCTGCTTCCATTGCCCCAACAATACTATGAAACTGCACAAGATTACGTTGCCCTCCACGTTGGATAGTTTGGATGCAATGTCTATTGTCTTGATGAATTTGGATACTATTATTTGCAATGCCACAAAGGCTCCGCGCTGCAATATGAAGCCTAAACAATATGGTTCTCCGTTCTTCGTTAATAAGAACAAAGCGTTTGTGCCAAAGAGCGCGAAAGTGATTGTGCCTGCGGGCAGCGAAATGCTGTATCGTGCCGAGCAAGGTTGGAACCACTTTGATTGTCTCCGTGATGAGGCTGTAACAGACACATTGCGTGTCGGCGATTTGTACTACACAATCAAAGATAATAAGGCTACGGTGGTTCCGAACTTGGCAAATGCTACATATACTATGAGTTCGGTAGTAATTCCCTCGACTATCACAGCGGTGAACGGCGTGATAACAGACGGTAAGATTGAGGCTGTGGCTACAGAAATGCCTGTAGTAATGTTGGGTAGAAAAGCATTCTTCAATGCAAATTCTATCACATCGCTTACATTTGCAGAGCCAAGCCATATTGATACTATAAGTATGCAGGCTATGCAATATATGGCAGGTCTGACGGGTACGCTGGAGTTGCCGGAAGGCTTGAAATTTATTGCCACCTCTGGTATTCACAGTGGCTTGAACGGAGGTCAGATGCCTGTGAAAAAGTTGGTATTGCCTTCCACATTGGATAGTATGAACGTTATTTCTGTGGTGTTGAATGAGTTGGAGACTTTGGAATTCAAAGGTGAAAAGGCTCCAAAGTGCCAAATACGTGTAACGACCACCCAAACGCAGATTCCGTGGATGATTAATCCGAATAATAACTTCCCTACACCGAAGAATGTACAAATTATAATCCCTGAAGGTTCATTCGATTCGTATAAGAGCCAAGCAGGTATCGGTGACTATTTCGACTACTTCACATCGCAAGGCACGGGGACAGAAACTGTAGAAAGTGGTGCCACCAAATCTCCGAAAAGCGGTATATACAACATTATGGGCACTTACCTTGGCACTGATGACAGTGACCTGCCAACAGGTATGTATATCATTAACGGCAAGAAAGTGGTTCGCTAATGATGTCCATAGTACATTGAAACTCTTTGTATAAAGAGTAGAGGATAGGAAAAAAGAGGCTGTCTAACAGATTAGGTTGGGCAGCCTCTTTCTTATATTAAAGTCTTGGAGTAGTTTGTGTATAGTCAGGAATGAGAAGCAATACGAGATTGTCGGATGATGTCTTGGATAACGAGAGAGGCCAATGTGAATCCGAAGATGGCTGTGATATGGGCTACGGTGCCATTGATTTGGGCTTTGGATGTGCACCACTCGTGGTTGATGAGGTCGGTTCGTCCCAAGGCGGATTGTTCACCATTGGATTCGGCCTGGCGTGCTGCTTGCAGCTGCGCCTCCGTGACTTTGGGGCATACACAATGCTCAGTGCCGCAGGATTGATTAACACCAAGGTTCTGCAGCAGTTCGTCGCTATACACACAACTGAACTTATGGGCAGGGAATTGTTTGTCACGCTTGAAGCGTTGTCTCAATGCCCGTGCGAGCGGGTCTCCTGTGACCTTCCAGAACTCTGCCACATGAATGCGCGTAGGGTCCATTTTGAGTGCCGCCCCCATTGATGAGAAAAACGTGACTCCTTTCAGACGGGTAGCAGTAAGGATAATGTCAGCCTTATCTTTCAGGGAATCAATGGCATCGATAATGAAATCGTACTGCTCGAGATGATAATCCTGTCGGGTGTCGGCAGAGTAGATACCTTGTATGGCTGTGATTTCCGCGCTTGGATTGATGTCTAATAGTCTCTCGCGGAGGACATCCGTTTTGACACGCCCAACGGTCTTGGTGGTAGCCATGAGTTGTCGGTTGATGTTGGTGATGCATACGCGGTCGGAATCCACAATGGTCAAGTGTCTTATCCCCGACCTTACGAGAGATTCCGCGCACCATGAGCCGACCCCTCCGACTCCGAAAATGATGACTTTCTGCTCGGCTATACGATTCATAACATCCTGTCCCATTAGCAGTTGGCTACGCCGTAGAATGGCTTTTTCGATATGACTCATAGTTGTTGTGATGTATTGTCTATGTGAATATAACTATTTGGTTTCCATTTATATATAGTCAGTACCACGGGTAGGTGGTCGGAGTAGGCGTCTTGGTAGTGGTAGCCGTTGAAAGTACGGCGTGGTTTGGTACCGAGGTACTTTTCGTCCGATTCGAGGAGCCAGGAGGGTGCGAAGACGTAAGCGGAGGCACGCGCGGTGAGGGCTTCGGAGATGTAGAATTGGTCGAGAAAAGTCCAGATGCCATTGTATTTGTGCGTGCCACGGGTGCCGAGTGGTGCCTCGTTGGCAAGCGGAAACATGAGGTTGGTCATGCCGATAAGGTCGTTGGCAGGGGCGGAGTTCATGTCGCCCATGACGATGACGTTGGCAGAGGGGAAGGCGGTGAGGAGGGAATCGATACGGGATTGAAGGACGGACTTGGCGACAGCGCGTTTCCATTCCGTCTCGGAAGTGCCGCCTAACTGCGAGGGAAAGTGGCAGATGAAGAGGTGGAGGGTGTCGGCAGGGATGGGGGCACCCATAGAAACCGTATCAGAAAGGGGTTGAGTGTGGTAAGTATTCGTATTGGTAATATGCGGGATGTGGTAAATACCCGTAGCGGGAATGTTGGGTGTGGGGTTATGGGGCTTGTCGGAAAAGGAGGATTGGGAATTGGGAAGGATAGTGCCTCGGACGTAGAGGATGTCGCGAGTGGGGGCGGAAGGCAAGGGGACAGGTATGGGTTCGCTGTGGAGAAGGTGGAAGCGGGTAGAGTCATAGAGCAGGGCAACATCTATGCCGCGTTCGTCGGGGCTCTCGTAATGGACGTACTTGTACCGGTAACGGCGTAGGTGCCAGCACAGCGAACGCAGGCAACGGTCGTTCTCCACCTCGCAGAGACCCACGAGAACGGGGGCTTGCCAGCCGCCGATGGCGGTGAGGACCTGAGCAATACGCCCCACCTTGGCTTGGTAACGGCGATAAGTCCAGTGGTGCGTGCCTTCGGGGGTGAAGTCAAAGTCGCTTTTGAGAGTATCGTGACGGTTGTCGAAAAGGTTCTCCACGTTGTAAGAGACGATACGGAGTGTGTCCGGGGAGCCGTAAAGCACGGTACGCCAGCCAAGCAAGACACACAATATAAGACATTTACAGACTCCCCCTAACCCCCTCAAAGAGGGGGAACAGGCTCCGCTAACTGCCGTTAATACATTGATAAACATATAATTACCATATAATTAGCCATTAATTTAGGGGGTACTTGTATGGTTGATAGGAGATTACAATAGCATGGTGATGGCGCGGTGGAGGGATTGGGTGAGGATGTCAATGTCCTCGCGGGTGTTGTACATTGCTACCGAAGCACGAAGTGTACCCGGGACACCAAGATAATCAATGAGCGGTTCGGCACAATGGTGACCCGTGCGCACAGCAACACCCTGATGGTCAAGCAATACGCCTACATCAAAGGGGTGAATGAGTTGTCCGTCCGAGCGGAAGGCATTGAATGACACAGCACCCGCCTTGGGGAGTCCGTGGGCGTAGATGTGTACGTGGTCTATGGTGCTGAGTTGCTGTTCGAGATAGTTGGTGAGGTCCGTCTCGTGGGCTTCAATAGATGGCAAACCAATGTGCTGTACGTATTGAATAGCCTGTCCGAAAGCGTAACTTCCGATAAAATTGGGTGTGCCTGCCTCGAACTTATAGGGCAGAACATTGTAGGTGGTATGGTCGAAACGGACGTGGTCAATCATCTCTCCCCCACCCTGCGCAGGTGGTAATTGGTTGAGCCACTGCTCTTTGCCATATAGGATACCTAAGCCCGTGGGGCCGTACATCTTGTGGGCACTGCAGGCGAGGAAGTCGCAATCGAGTGCGCGGACATCAATGGGGAGGTGCGGAACGGATTGGGCTCCATCCAAGCAGACCGGCACACCCACGGCGTGGGCGATACGTATGATGTCCTGAACGGGATTGACAATGCCCAGTACGTTGCTGACATGCGCCACAGAGACAAGGCGTGTGCGGTCGGTAAGGAGTCGTTGGAAAGCGTCGATGTCCAGCGAGAGGTCGGCGCGAAGGGGAATGACGCGCAGGGTGGCGTGCTTGCGTTCGCAGAGCATCTGCCACGGGACGATATTGGAATGGTGCTCGAGGTGGCTGACGATGATTTCGTCGCCCTCGTGAATGAACGCCTCACCGAAACTGAAAGCCAACATATTAAGGCTATCAGTGGTGCCTTTGGTGAAGATGATTTCTTTGGCAGAAGCGGCACCGAGGAAGTCAGCGACCTGCCGGCGGGCGTCCTCGTGGTGCTGCGTGGCGACCTGACTGAGATGGTGTACCCCGCGGTGGACATTGGCATTCCAATGGGTGTATGCCTCATGGATAGCGTCCAGGACCTGACGGGGTTTCTGCGTGGTGGCGGCGTTGTCCAAATACACCAAAGGACGGTTGTTGACACGCTCGCCGAGTATCGGGAAGTCTTCTCTATTCATATTCTGTATTCTCCTATAATTCTCCGTTAATTGCCATTTGAGTTCTCCGTTAATTGCCGTTAATTGACCGTTAATTTTCTCCATTAATGCCCATTAAAGGACCATTAAAAAGAAAGGAACATATAATTATCGTGTAATTGACCATTAATTTTGCTATGTGTTGGCTGTTTATAAATTATAATATATCTGTGCGTTGGGGTGGGGTATCCGTTGCCTATCCCTTGCGTATGGGTTGCGTATCCCTTGCTGTTTGAATCGATTAATAAACGATAATATCTCGAGCACATTCTCCGTTAATTGCCATTAATTGCCACGTAACCCATAAGCCTCCGTTAATTGCCGTATAATTGACCGTTAATTTTCTCCATTAATGACCATTAAAAGACCATTAAA
>DLLA01000180.1:18480-18808 GCA_002479035.1 Bacteroidales bacterium UBA7574
GGATGGGCACGATTCGAGGGGATTAGGGTTTGTAGTAACTATTCTCGAGGATGAGTTGGGCATCGGGTTCGGACATGAGTTGCTGAATGGTAACGTCCTCATTATGACGCATATAACTATCCACTATACGCCAACCGACCCATGTGCCGAGACGCCCCGGGGAGTCCTGGCTGATTTCGGCGGTGAAGGGTCCGTCGTTGAGGTAGGAAGTGAGCACCGAAGACTCCGTCTTGAAGAGGTCGCGCTTGTCCATCATGCGGTTCCAGATGGCGCGCTCGTAGGTGATGCACCAGTCCCATTGCGCGGGGGTATAGCCGATAATCTCGTA
>DLLA01000180.1:18871-19069 GCA_002479035.1 Bacteroidales bacterium UBA7574
TGCGGCTCGTCGGGCAGCAGTTGGCTGAGGAGCCACATCTGTTTGCCGCGGTAGATGATGTTCTCGAGAAGGCGGTTATAACGGCTGGTGTATGGGGTGTTCTGCGCGATGAACATGCTGAGGACGTCGGCGGGAATGCACTCGGGACGCATGGTCTGCTTCTGGTAGTCGTACACGACCTGATTGTAGTAGGGGGAA
>DLLA01000001.1 GCA_002479035.1 Bacteroidales bacterium UBA7574
TGGCGTTACCGCTCTTACCAGCGTATGCTTCAGACCTCTTGGCAACCCTTCAACGAGGAGTCGGAAGACAAATCTACCCAGAGCAAGTAAGGTGATACAGTAACTTCCATTGCGTGACGTGAAGCGTAAGGCCGGAGCAAAGCATTAAGTGTCTGCGGAATCTCCAAAAGTCCGCGGACGTTATGGAGTGCTCCAAGCGATACAAAGCCCTGTGGACTGAGTAGAGTTCATTATCGCTCTGCATCATTGGCTTGGTAAATAGAAATAGGGGTGCCTGACCAGTTCGGGCAACCTCTGTTTCTGTTTTACAGAGACACCTTTGTCCCTGCCGAAGGAGTCTATACTCCCTCCACTACCCTCACGGGCAGTATTCGTACGTCAAAGAACACGGGCTGCTTACGTCTGCAGCCTACCGGATTCAACACCTTGAATCACGATGCAAAGATACAACAGATTCAGAGTTTTTGTTGGCAAAGTAGTACCAATAATGCACTTTTATCACACTTTCCTCACGCGAACATGTTGTCCGCGTTCTGGTTTTGAGTGTTTTGAGTGTTTTGGTTTCTGTTCTTAACGTCAGTTCGATATAATTGAGACGATGGACTTTCACGGCTAATGGGGTGATAGTGTGGGGACGACGCGTCTCGCGTCGTCATAAGCCGCAAGGCGTTGTAAAATAGAAAGTGGCTGTCTATCAAACGTAGGCAGTCTCTTTTTTGCAGTATGTATTATGGTAGTGTACGAAAAAAGGTGTAGTTTGCGGCGCAAAATTGACTTTCGTGGCATATTTTCTTGAATAATCCTTGTATGTGTCGTAAACAAGTAGTAACTTTGCAGTCTAAGTTGCAAAGGTTATGTCACAGAAAACGTTTTGGAAAATAGAGTACTTCGGCTTGTGTGTGAATGCATTTGCTCGCAAGTTTCGATTGACTCCGCAGTTGGCGTATAACTACCTGCAGAAATATGAGGGGCTTCAATTCTTGAACGAATTTTATGATGTGGAGCATACTTTACCGTTGGCTGATACGCTTGAATCCTTGCAGAAAATATGTGCACGTAATGGGGGCTCGCTATGATTTTATACCACGGTTCCAATACAGATTTTGACACGATTGAGTTGTCCAAGTGCCTGCTGAACAAGGATTTCGGACAAGGGTTCTATCTCACTCCGTCTAAACACGATGCCTTACAGCGCGCCAAAGACAAATGTAACAAGGAGCATGAAGGAGTGCCAACCATTCTACGCTACAAATGGGATGAGGCGAACCCGCAAGAACTATCAATCAAGCGTTTTGAAAAGATTGATGAGGAATGGGTAACGTTTATTTTCAATAATCGCAGACGAAAAAGTAAAAAGCATACATTTGACATTGTTATCGGACCTGTGGCAGACGATGGCGTTGTTCTCTCACTACAACTATTCGAGAATAATTATATTGATATGAGGGCTTTGATGGAGCGCTTGACGTATGCTCGGTCTTCCGTTCAGTATTGTTTTTGCACGCAACGTGCAATAAGCCAATTGCAACGCGTATGAAAAAGAAAGAGTTTAATCTTGTTGTAGAAATGATAACCAACCGGTTGGTCAGTTTCCTGATGGAAGATTATAACTTGTCATTGTTGGACGCAATGGACAAGGTGTACAAATCGCAGACCTTGGAGAAACTGCAAGACAAAAGTACAGGGCTTTATCTCCGCAGTGCAGCATATACGTACGAATATCTGAAGAAAGAACTGAATTCTGACAAATCCGCCCGGAGCAAGTAAGGTTTGTGGAGACGTGAAGCGTAAGGCAGGTGCGCATTGCGCACTGAGTGCCGTAGCGACAACGAAGCCCTGTGGGCTGAGTAGAACTCCTTATCGTCTCGCGTCGTTAAATGCAAATAATATTCTGTCAGGGAAATAGCATAATACAGTACTTATTCATTCGAAATTATGCAAAATTATACCGTATCGTCGGGGACGCGGACGCCCCGTCCGCGGTCAAGTCGTTAGACTTGTTTGGTTTTTTCGATGTTTCTTATCTTATCGCGTATCTATCGCGGGTTTATCGCGGGTCTATCGCGGGTTGAACACGCTCTTGAAAGACGATGCAAAGATACCTCATTTTTTATATCTGTCTCTGTTCATCACAAATTACAAAATTGTCTCTAACATCCAACTTTCGTTATACCTTGGTTATATCTTGGTTATATCTTGGTTATAGGTTAGTCTCTCCGACTGCCATCTTGCTTATCTATCTCTACTCTCTATTATTTCTTGGCCGGCGATACTATCGCCGCAATGGCGGATTGGTGTGTAACGGTGTAACAGTGTAACATCTGTTTCTATATATATACCCGCCCGCGCGTGCATGGGTATGTATAGTTTACAGACAAGGTCGTTACACCGTTACACATTCCTGTGCCGGTAGCCGTTTTATTGGTGTCTATCTCCTATCTATCCATCTGATATACAATTCATCCACGTTGTCTCTATACTGCATTAATGCTTCTCTTTTTCCTGCAAATCGTGCTTTTATTGAATGCATTTATCAGTGAAAATCAAATGAAAAACTGTTGATGACAGTAATAAATCCGGACTGTTTTTACTGCAAATTGTAAAAAAATACCAACTTTTGATAAGGCTGCCATGTCGGGCTTGTGTATATTTGGCAAAAGTAGTACCTTTGCACTGATTTGTAATGGAACTTCTGAGCATCATAGAACCCCTTGTTCGGCTTGACCAACAATGGTTGGTTGCCATCAATGGTTGGCATGCCCCATGGGCGGACACGCTGATGTGGTATATCTCCAAGAGTACAACATGGCTGCCGTTGTATGCCGTGCTGGTGGGGTTGATAGTGTGGCGGTATGGTGTGCAGCCCTGTCGCGCGGAGAAAAAGAAACTGTCAGAGATAGGGGGCGCACAAAAGCATGGCAAATTACAAATTACGAATTACAAATTACAAATTGCAAGTTGTCTGCTGATATTCATGGCTTTCGCGATTGCGGTCGGCGGAGCGGATTATATCTCGTCGGGCATTATCAAGCATGCCGTGTGCCGTCCTCGCCCCACGCACGAACCTGCGTTGGAGGGCATGCTTCATATCGTCCGTGGTTACACAGGCGGAATGTATGGTTTTGTGAGCAGTCACGCGGCGAACACGATGGCGTGCGCACTGCTCTTCTCGCTGATTTGGCGCAACAAAACAACCACCTGCGGCTTGATGCTTTGGGTGGCGGCGAATTGCTATAGCAGAATGTACCTTGGGGTGCACTACCCGCTGGACATCGCGGGCGGACTTATAGTAGGTAGCCTGGTGGCGGTGGCGGTGTACCTGCTGCTCCGCGTGGTGCTGCGGCAGGTGGAGGACAAGTGTCGCAGGGCAATGGTGCGAAACGGTTGACAGGCGGTTGGGGGTAGCGCGGGTCTGGTTTGGCGCGGCTGTCTATGAATATCTTGTATTGCTCGGGTGTGAGTATTCCGCGTAATGCTTCCGAAAGCGAGTCCCGATATTGGGCAACCTCTTCGGGGGTGGGGTGCGGGTGGCGCATTCGCGCAAAGCGTAGATGCACTTTGTACAAGGTGTCGCACGCAAGGCTATCCGTAATATCAAGGTCGCGAACCAGCATCTCAGTTTGCTTGCGTGCCATCTCTTCTGGCGTGCGGCGGATATGTGCCGGTTGTCCAAACGCAGAAGATGCGCCTGCCAGCAGAAGAGTGAAGATGAATAATTTGCGACTCATATCGCGTAGAGATACACAAAAACTATGCCAAAAAGGCTGACATATAGACCGGAATGGAAAATAGCCCGACGGCTGTATTTCGCAGAAAACGATGGGAAACGTTCTTCCCGTCCCGCTGTGCGCGTGGCATTGGGCGGTATCATCATCGGCGTGATGGTGATGATTGTCACCATTTGCGTGGTGGTTGGCTTTAAGCAAGAGGTCACGCAGAAGGTGGCGGGCTTCGGCAGCCATATCCAAGTGGTGAATTTCGACAACAATTCCACCTACGAGTTGCAGCCTATCCGCGTGTCGGATTCGCTGATGACGCGCCTGCGCGACATACCACATGTACAGAGCCTATCGACTTTTGCTTCCAAACCGGGCATCATCAAGACGGACAGCGCGTTTCAGGGGATAGTGTTCAAGGGCACCGGCTATTGGACGTATTTCAGGCAGAACCTTGTGGAGGGAAAATTGCCTATGGAAACGAATGAAGTGCTGATTTCCAAAGAGTTGGCTGATTTGCTCAACCTCACTGTCGGAGATAATTTCTTGTGCTACTTCGTTGAAGAGGAACTGCGCGTGCGGCGGCTGTACATCACGGGTATCTACAATACCTGTATGAGCGAGATGGACCGCCTGTTTATCCTCGGCGACATCGCCCTTGTGCGACAACTCAACCATTGGCAGCCCGACCAAGCCTCGGGCATAGAGATACTGGTGGACGACCTACGCCATTTGGACGAGGTGGCAGACCGCGTCTATTTCGCTACCGCCAACAGGCTTGATGCCGAGGGCAATGCTTACTACACACAGACGCTCCAGCAACTCAACCCGCAGATATTCGCGTGGCTCGACTTGCTCAATATGAACGTGGTGATTATCATTCTGCTCATGCTGTGCGTGTCGGGCTTTAGTATTGTTACCGGGCTGATTATCTTGATATTAGATAGCGTGCAATTGATTGGTGTACTCAAGGCACTCGGTGCCAACGACCGCTTTGTGCGCCGCATCTTCATCTACGAGGCGATGCTGCTGATTGGCAAGGGAATGTTTTGGGGCAATGTGCTCGGCTTGGGGCTATGCGCTATTCAGTACTTCACACACCTCATCCCGTTAGAAGCGGCTACGTACTATGTTAGTTACGTGCCTATTGCCTTTCCGTGGGGCTGGTGGCTGTTGCTCAATGCAGGCACGATGTTCATATCGTGGCTCATACTCTTGGCACCCTCCGCCATTGTCACGAAGATAAGTCCCGCTCGCGTCATGCACTTTGAATAGAATGATAGAGTATGAGTACATCGAAAACGAACAAGGGTACTTTTTTGAGAACCCCCTCTTTGAGGGGGCAGGGGGAGTCGTGGGGAGGGGGAGTCTTATATACTCCTGTATCTATTCCCTCCTCCTCATGGCACATCGGCTACCACGACAAAGTGCTGATGCTCGGCTCTTGTTTTGCGGACAATATCGCGGCAAAGATGAGTGAATATTACTTCCAAGTGACCGCGAATCCTTTCGGCACACTCTATAATCCTTTGTCTATTGCCAATGCGCTATGGCTGCAACAGCCTCCCGAATTGGTGGAGTATGGTGGCTTGTGGCATTCCATGTACCACCATGGCGAGTGCTCTGCTGCGGATAGAGATATGGCACTTGTCCGTTGTCGCGAGAGTATCCGCTTGCTCCAAACGGCATTTCAAGAGGCAACCGTGGTGATTATCACATTTGGTACGGCATGGGTGTATGAACTGGATGGACAAGTGGTGGCTAATTGCCACAAGATGCCTGCTAACTTATTCACCCGCAGGCGTTTGACCATCAATGAGATAGTGTCTGCGTGGCAATCCATATTGTCAGCCCACACGGATAAGCATTTCATCTTCACGGTATCGCCCATTCGCCACATCAAAGACGGACTCCACGAGAACCAACTCTCCAAAGCCACTCTCCTTTTGGCGGTAGAACAACTGGTAGGTGAAAGAAATACTAAAGTCGGCAATATCCCCCTCTCTGAGGAGGGAGGGGGAGTCTATTTCCCCTCCTACGAAATCCTCCTCGACGAACTGCGCGACTACCGTTTCTATGCCGATGACATGGTACACCCCACGCCGTTGGCTGTCAACTATATCTTCGAGCGTTTTGTGAATACCTATATGACTGCAACCACGCAATCCGAGATGCGCACGCTCCACCAACTCTACCTCGACCGTCACCACACCATCCTCCACCCCGATAGCCCTGAAGCACAAAAATTCACACGCCAACTAAAAGAGAAAGAATCCGCCCTACGTCTCCGCTATCCGTGGTTGTAACCCCATTTCTCTTGTATATATGTGTGGACTATCTTGTGGGGACGACGCGTCTCGCGTCGTGATTATGTGAACATTGTGCATTATGCATTGCGCATTGTCTCTCAATTCCTCCTTGTTTATTGAGGCAATCAGTCTTTATTCCTTCCTCCTAACTGCAAAAGTGATTATACGCCCGCAGGTAGTGCCTCAACTCTGACAGCAACTGCTGTGACTCCTGCAGTATGTTCAGATACAGCCACGCCGTCTGTTGGGGCAATGTCATAGCGTCTTGGGCGGTCATCGTGGTCAGTCGGTCAAGGTGTTTCTTGCGCAGTGCCGACAACTGGTTCTTGTACTCCTCAATCTCCGCCGTCAGTGCCTTCACCTCGGCCTCCGTGCCGCGGTACGTCTGCAATGCCTTCTCGAAGTACCCCACCGTCTGCGCCGACACCATCTTCAACTCGTCCACAAGGTCTTCTGGCAGCGGACTGAAACCGTTGTCCAAGTGGTCGAAACACGGCACGGCGATACGCCGCAAGCCGTACAGCATCTGCTCACCCGCATTCGAGTCCAGGTGAAACCATGTGTTCTTCTCCAATGCCAATGTCGGGTCGATACTCCGCAGCCCTACCAACTCCCGCGAACGCAGTTTCCGCTTGTACAACTGCATGTCTTTCAACTGCTTGCACGTCTTTTTTAGCCCATGCAAGTCCTCATCGCATATCTCTTCGCACGTCTTCGCGTACAGCCTCTCCGCCTGACCTAATATATATGCCGTCCCCATCGTGTGCAGCCGCCGCAACTGCTCCCATTTCTCGCCCGCAGTCTTCGCAGCCACCAATGCTTGGTAGCACTCGTCCAGTGCCGTCTGTTGCTCATCGGGCTTTGCCTCTTTGTGCAGCCCGTGCCACAGCGCAAACACCACTGCCACCATCAGCAAGCCAATCACCACGATGCCGCCCCAGTAGCACAACAGGCACACCGCGCCCGCTGCCACAAACGCTATCGCAGCCGTCATAAACCAGCCGCCAATCACCGACAGCACACCCGTAATCCTGTACACCGCCGACTCCCGTGTCCACGCCCTGTCCGCCAGCGACGTACCCATAGCCACGATGAACGTGATGTACGTGGTGGACAATGGCAACTTCAGCGATGTACCCATGATTATCAGCAGTCCGCCCAATACGAGGTTCACCGATGCGCGGATAAGGTCGAAGGCTGCCCCGTCTTCCATAATGGCTTCCTGCGTGTTGAAACGCGAGTCCACCCATCTCACCACGCGCCTCGGCAGCACATTCTCCACAGCCGACGACAGGTGTTGCGCACTCCGCACGATACTCTTTGCCACCCTGCTGCCGCCGAACATCTCATCGCCCTCCGCCTGACGGCTCAGGTTCACCGACGTCTGCACCACCTTCTGTGCCTTCGATGATTTCACCAATGCCAGCACCATAATCAACCCCGCCGCCACCAGGAAGTATATCGGCGTGCTCGCGGGCGCATTCAGCGCACCCATCATATAGGTCGCAGGGTCAGTCCCGTGCGCAGCAAAGTCCGTGTAGGTCGATAACGCCGCCAAGGGCACACCCACGAAATTCACAAGGTCGTTGCTCGCAAACGCCATCGCCAGCGCAAACGTGCCGAATAGCACAATGATACGGAACACGTTGATATGCAGCAGATAAAGCACCTCCATCACCACGCAACTCACCACAAACAAGCCCCCCATCAGTGCCGCCGTATTACTCTCTATCCACATCGTGATGTCCGTCGGCACCAGCGGGCTCTTGGCTACCACCTTGATAAACACAAAGTACAGTATCGCCGAGATACTCAACCCGCCGAACACCCCCACAAACCACTTCAGCCGCGGCGTATAGTTGAAGGTGAACAGCAGTCGCGTCAGCCATTGCACCACCATGCCGACCACAAACGCGATGCCCACACTCAGGAAGATACCCAATATCACCTCCAATGCCTTGCTCGTATTCAGCAAATCCGAAAACGCCAACATGCCCGTGCTATCGCTCGCAATCTTCAGGCACGACAGGCAGAATGTACCGCCCAGCAACTCAAACACCAGCGACACCGTCGTGGATGTCGGCATACCCATTGAGTTGAACAGGTCGAGTAGCAGCACATCGGTCAGCATCACCGCCATGAAGATACACATCAGTTCCTTCATCGAGAACGCGGCAGGCTGGAAGATGCCGTGTCGGGCAATATCCATCATACCGTTGCTGATAGCGGCACCGATAAAGATACCCAACGCCGCTACTATCATGATTGTCTTGAACTTAGCCGCCTTGCTGCCTATGGCTGAGTTCAGAAAATTGACTGCATCATTGCTCACGCCGACCCACAAATCGACCACTGCCAACGCAAACAAAAAGATAATCATCACCAAATACATCGTATTCATACGCTTGATTTTTAATAGTTTCTACTGCATGCCCACTTTCACATGCAATTCTTAATTCTTAATTTTTCATTCTTAATTGAATTGCTCTTACATGCAATTCATAATTCATAATTCATAATTGCCCTGCTTTCACATGCAATTCTTCATTCTTTTTCCGCGGCAAAATTATCGCCTCTTTATTACGCTGATATGTAGAAATTGTGAAGAAAATGTTAAGCCTTGATTATGTATTTATCTATATTAACTATGATCTTTTTCTCAACCCTGTTTTGTCTTATTCCTATCCCATTTTCTACTCCGCCTTTTCTCTTTCTGCACCCATTCCATATAGTGCCGTTTCCCCCTGCTGATAACTTCGAACTATTCTTGAACAATTAGTATGTGATTAGTATGTGATTAGTATGTGATTAGTATGTGATTGCAGTGCTCATTTCGGTAGCGTAAGGCATGGATAAATCACCCGTTTCGTGCTCTCCATCACCCTCCATCACAATTCTTTGGACACCGTACAAATAGCACAAAACGACTTTAATATCATTTAATTATTTGGATATTCATAAAAAAAGTCGTACCTTTGTGCCTGTTTAGTGGAGTGTGCCTATGCCAACAACCAACCAACATCTCACCAAAGCGCAAGTCAAGTGGGTGCGTAGCCTGCAGCAGAAAAAGGTGCGCGACGAACTCGGGCTGTTCGTGGCGGAAGGGGAGAAGTGTGTTGCCGAACTCCAGCGCACATTCGCATTGCAACTTCTCGTCACGCCCGACAACGCCACACCTGCCGAAATCGCACAGATGTCCTCACTCCGCACACCGCAAGGCGTCATCGGCGTCTTCCGAAAGCCGACCTATACCTCGGACTTCCCACAAGCCGCCGGCACCCTTTCCCTGACAAGCAACCTCTTTCTCGCCCTGGATGGCGTACAGGACCCGGGCAATCTTGGTACCATTATTCGCACCTGCGACTGGTTTGGCATACGCGACCTCTATTGCTCGCGCGACACCGCCGATTGTTTCAACCCCAAGGTGGTGCAGGCTACTATGGGGGCGCTCGCGCGCGTGCGCGTACATTATATAGATATGGTCGCTACCTTGCAAACCTTCCGCCAAGCCCGTGTCCCCATCTACGGCACCCTGCTCAACGGGCGTAGCCTGTATGCCGACCACGCCATCCCCGACCCCGCGCATGGCATCATCGTCATGGGCAACGAGGGCAACGG
>DLLA01000005.1:0-992 GCA_002479035.1 Bacteroidales bacterium UBA7574
ATGAATTAAGAATTATGAATTAAGAATTATATGAAACGTTCTTATTTGATGATTGGTATGCTTGTCAGCGTGTTTGCGCTGGCAAGTTGCCATATTGAGGAGGGCGGTAAAAACGAGCCCACCAATGAAGACACCGAACTGCCCGATTGGTACTACACAGGCGGTCAACTCGGTACGTCATTTCTCTCAACCTCGAACGCCTACGAGCAGCCGACCCCATCGGTGGAGAACGGCAACTGGATGGAGTCGTTCAAAGCAGGTGAAGCGCTGTTCGAGAAGCAGTTTATGAGCAACACCACGGGTACACGTGGCGGCTTGGGACCGGTGTACGTGCGTTCGTCGTGTCTGCACTGCCACCCGAATTACGGACATGGCAAGTCAGTGGCTGAAGGTGCATACAACAGTACGGAGATTGGTAATGGTACGCTGTTGGTTATCTTTGACCCCGCTACGGAGAACTACAAGACATGGGTGGCAGGTATGCCGCAACTGCATGCCGTAGCACCGTTCAAGGCACCGATTGACGAGAGCCAAATCCACGTAACGTGGAAGACGGTCAGCACCTGCGCTGCCAGTGGCGACAAAATGGCTTTTGCCGACGGCGAACCTTTCGAACTGCGCTACCCCGAGGTAACTATGCCCGAGAGTGCTATCTACGGTGCCGATCAACTCGACCTCGGTCAGTATGAGGTGCGCCTCGAGAACACGATAGGTATCTTCGGTACCGGTCTGACCGACGCTATCCCCGACGACTCTATCACCGCCCAATGGGCAAAAGAGGAGAAAGCCTACGCCGCAGGCTACCTCAAGCACTGGAAGAGTGCATGGTTCGAAGGCGGCAACTGGAAAGACGGGGCGTACTACTCCAACTCGAAGCAGGGCGACGGCACCAAGTACGTACGCCGCTACACCTACGCCATGTCGCGCGGACCGCTGCTGGACGCTGCGGGCGCAAACGCTATATGGAACATCACCAACGTAACCCGCTCCGA
>DLLA01000005.1:1034-16033 GCA_002479035.1 Bacteroidales bacterium UBA7574
TCTTGACTTGGCAGGCAAGAACTACGCCACCATCTCGTCGAAAGACCCTGATGTGCAAGCCGTTTTCCCCGCTTATATCGAGAAGATTGACCCGAAGCACGAGCACGCCGAGTGGTTTACCGACAACGTGGAGCAGAACATCTACAACTATCTGACCAGTACCGACCTTCCGGTGGAGATGTCGGACGACGAGTACTCTGACTTTATGGTATGGCACCGCGGTCTGGCTGTGCCTGCCGCACGTAACGTAAAGGACAAAGAGGTGCTGCGCGGACGCGAACTGTTCACGCAGATAGGTTGCGCCGAGTGCCACCGTCCGTCGTGGACAACCGGAGCGGACTACATACAGGACCCGAACAAGTTCTTCACCCGCAACAACGATATGCCGCGCTATCCCTACCAGACCATCTGGCCCTACACCGACTTTGTACAGCACAAACTCTGTATGGAGAAGGATATCCGTACCGGCTGGTGCCGTACAACACCGCTGTGGGGACGCGGACTGCACCGAAAGATAACCGGCGACGCGTATGAGGCACGTATGCACGACACCCGTGCCCGCAACGTGGTGGAGGCGATTATGTGGCACGGCTACAGCGAGGAGAGCGACGCACTCGAGTCAACAAAGAAATTCTACAACCTGTCCAAGGAAGACCGCGATGCGCTGGTTAAATTCGTGAACGCGATATAACAAGGCTTGATAGTGTATGTGTTGCAGCGTCTCGGCGTATGCCGAGACGCTATTTATATGATAGAATAGGTGATTATAAGAGAATTACAAAAGAATTACAAAGGGTGGAAGATATCCATCTTGAATGCTGCCGTGAAGGCATCACGGTCGTGCAGTGCTATTGGCGTATCTAACTGAATACCACCATCATACATCAGCAATATCCTATCCGACAATTGCAGTGCCAAGTCCAGTTCGTGGGTAGAAATAAGTATGGTTTTACCCTGTGTGTGCGCTAAATGCCTGAGCAGTTGCAGGGTACGTATACGGTTGGGCAGGTCGAGGTGTGCCGTAGGTTCGTCAAGCAATATGACAGGTGTCTGTTGCGCAAGGGCTTTGGCTATCAGGATTCGCTGCTTCTCCCCGTCGCTGTGGTTGTTGAAATAGGTATCTGCCATATCCTGCAAGCCCACCCGTTGCAGCGCGTCTGCGATAATCTCCTCATCTTCAGCAGATAATCCTCCTAAGAATGACGAATACGGATACCGTCCCATCGCCACCACATCATGCACGGTGGTATGTTCCAGACTCAGCCTTTCCGTCAGCACCAGTGCCAGATGCTTGGCACGCTCCGCATTGCTCTCCCCCGCTTTTTCAGAAGACACACCCAACAACCTGTATGTCCCGCCCAAAGGCGGCTGCAAGCCTGCCAAGGTACGCAGCAAGGTGGACTTACCGCACCCGTTGGGACCCAACATACAAACCATTTCCCCCTCGCAAAGGGAGAACGTGAGAGCCGACTGCACCACGTGTGTGCCGTAGCCGATAGTGAGATTATCGCAACTAATTGCCTCGCTCATAGCCGCTTACTCGTAGAAATACACGCGCTGCACACGGCGCGAAACGGATGTCAGTACCTCATAAGGTATCGTACCCAACTTGTCCGACAACTCCTCAATGGGCAACGCATCGCCGAAGATGGTGGCGTAGTCCCCGGGCTGCGCATCGGTGCCTGTAACGTCCACCATGGCTTGGTCCATGCACACATTTCCCACCACCGGACACCGTTTGCCGCGTATCAGCACCTCGCCCCCGTAGTTGGAGAAACGGCGGTCGAAACCGTCCGCGTAACCGATAGGTATCACCGCTATCTGCCGTGGCTCCGTGAGGGTGGTATGTCGCCCGTAACCTATCGTCTCGCCCGCCTGCACGGTCTTCACGCTGAGAATGGTGGTCTTCAGCGTGCATACATTGCGCAGTTTCTTGCCCGCAAACGAGAACCCGTACAGTCCGATGCCGAGACGGCACATATCAAACTGATATTGCGTAAACCGTTCAATACCTGCCGTGTTGCATATATGCTTGATTATCGGATAGTTGAGTCCTGCCTTCAAGGTCTCCGCGCACGCATCAAAATAGTGTATCTGCTGCAACGTGAACTCGTCAAACTGCGGTTCGTCGCTGCCAGCGAGGTGCGAGAACACGCTCTTTACCTGCACTGCCGTCTGCGATTGCAGGCGTTCAATCAGGCGAGGCAACTCTTCACGATAGAATCCCAACCGGTGCATGCCCGAATCTATCTTGATATGCACGGGGCAATGCTCCAATCCCTTTGTGGATGCGGCTTCGATAACGTTCTCCAGCGATTGGAATGAATAGACATTCGGCTCCAAGTTGTTCTCCAGAATGAGGTCCATTGCCGCCACTTCGGGGTCCATAATGATAATGGGCAGCGTGATACCCGCACGCCGCAGTTCCACCCCTTCGTCTGCCACTGCCACAGCAAGGTAGTCCACCAACCCGCATTGTTGCAGGGCTTGGCTCACCTCCACACTGCCCGCCCCGTATGCAAACGCCTTGACCATACACGTGAGTTTCGTGGTCGGGCGCAGCAGCGAACGGAAGTAGCGCACATTGTCCACCAATGCCGACAGGTTGATTTGCAGCACCGTCTCATGCGTCTGGTGCAGGATTCGATGGGTGATAGTCTCCTCGTCATAGCCCAAGGCACGCATCACCGCTGCACACGTGCGCACATTCTGATGCGTCGGGTCTTCAATCACCACGGGGCAATGCACAAACAACTTCATCTTCTCTGCCCGTTTCGCCTCCAATGATGGGAAGTTCTCTCCATGTTCCGCACCGATATATGTGATAACACCGATGGTCGGACGAATGATTCGCTCCAGCCGTTCCATCTCCCCTGGTTCGGATATACCTGCCTCAAAGATAGCCAGTTGTGTCTGTTCGTTCATCTGCCAAACCGACAGCGGCACGCCTATCTGCGAGTTGTACGATTTGGGCGAGCGCGTGATGCGGTAGTCGTCTTTCAGCAACTGATACAGCCACTCTTTGACCACCGTCTTACCGTTGCTGCCTGTGATACCGATTACGGGACACGTGTACAGCGACCGCTTGTATGCCGCCAAGTCCTGCAATGCCTGCAAAGGATTTGATACACAAATGATAACAGCATTATTATCACCCTCTGCAAGAGCGGACAAGCCATATTTCGTGACACTGTCTTCGGCGGAAACAAATACGCGCACACCTTTTATATATAAGTCCGGTATGTATTTTGCCCCATCGTTCTTATCTGTTCGCAATGCGAAAAACAAAGTCTTGTCGGGTTCGGAACCTAATTGGCGACTATCTGTAAGCAGATATGAGATGTCTATCTCTGTTGCCATGTGTGTCTTGCCCAACACACGCAGAGGGCGAATGGCTTGGATAATTTCAGTTAGTAACATATCAGTAATATAACTACGTATATTTCCTGCAAAGGTAGCGAATAATTTTGGTACGCACAAGGATAAGGTATGAATAGGGTAGGGGAAAGTGATGATAATTTGCATATATCAGTAAAAAGTGGTAACTTTGCAGGCTTTATACGCTGAATTGTGGTGAAAGACAACAGGTGTAAGGAAGTAGCAAACAGATATAGGTAGAACAGCAATAAATACACAGAAAGTGAGCAGCAAACTGAATTTTGCCTTGATAGGTGCGGCGGGATACATAGCACCACGCCATATAAAAGCCATCGCTGATACAGGCAACAACCTGATGGTGGCTTATGACAAGTTTGATTCTGTGGGGCGATTGGACAGCAGTTTCCCTGATTGTTCGTTCTTTACAGAGAACGAGCAGTTTGACCGATTCTGCTCGAAGCAGATGAGAACAGATGACCCGCTGTCGTGGGTGTCGATATGCACCCCGAACTATACGCACGATGCCTTTATCCGATACGGTTTGCGTCTCGGGTGCAATGTGATATGCGAGAAACCGCTTGTGTTGAATCCGTATAACATAGACAATCTGGTGGAGTTGGAGGAGGAGTCGGGGCATCAAGCCTATACGATACTGCAACTGCGCCTACATGATAAGATAGCAGCCCTGAAGAAAAAGGTAGAGTCGGGTCCAAAGGATAAGATTTATGACGTGGACTTGACGTATATCACCAGCCGCGGCAAGTGGTACTATAGTTCGTGGAAAGGCGATATACACAAGTCCGGAGGTATAGCGACCAATATAGGTGTGCACTTCTATGACATGCTGCAGTGGATATTCGGTCCGGTGCAAAAGAATGTGGTGCATGTGATGTCGTTTGACCGTGTGGCAGGGTATCTGGAACTGAAACGTGCACGTGTACGCTATTTCTTGAGTATCAATGCACAGTGTTTGCCGGAGAATGCCGTGGAAGGTGAGAAGCGTACATATCGTACGCTGAGTATAGACGGTGAGGAGTTTGAATTCAGTCAGGGCTTTACGGAATTGCATACCGAGAGTTACAAACGTATATTGGCAGGGCAGGGTTTCCGTATCTCGGAGGCTCGTCCGTGTATAGAGATAGTGAGCGAGATACGTCACGCAGAGCCTGTCGGGCTTGTGGGCGACTATCACCCATTGGCGCGTTTGCCATTGGCAAAACATCCGTTTGGTTGGACAGAAAACAGATGATATGAGGCTGAAAACGAAGATATTATATCTGCTATTGTTGCCTGTGCTGATGGCATCGTGTGTGACAAGCCGCAAGGTGAACCTGATGCAAGAAGCGGGTGCGCATGGCATACCCCAATATGCCGATACGTTGTCCTACGAGGATTATCAGATACGAACAGGTGATAGGCTGTATGTGTATGTATATTCGGTGGACGAGCGTGTGAGCGCGATGTTCAATGCGTCGGGCAATGGGGTGAGCAGTGCTACGATAAGGCAACAGACTATGGGCGGCGGCAACGGCTCATACGATTTGTACACCTATCTGGTGGCAGCCGATGGCACGATAGACTTCCCGATGCTGGGTCGCATAGAGGTGCGCGGAAAGACGACACGCGAAGTCAAACACCTGCTGGAAGATGAATTAGGACAATTCATAAAGAGTTACGGCGATTACCAGATGATGTCGGTAGAGGTGAATATCGTGAGCCGTTCCTTTAGCGTGATTAGCGACAGGGGGAGCGGTGTGTTCTCGATTCCGAAAGAGAAAGTGACGATATTCGAAGCCCTTGCCATGGCAGGCGATATAGGTGACTTCGGGGACAGGAGCAAGGTGCGTATCGTACGCGAGAAGGAGGGTAAGACCGAGATAATGACATTCGATGTGCGTTCAGAGGATATCGTAAACTCGGAGTATTACTATATAGAACCGAACGATGTGATTTATATTCAGAAGATAAAGGGACAGAGTTTCGGTATCAATTCAGTAACAACGACCATCAGTGTAGTAGCCACTACGCTGGCATTCGGCGGATTTGTATATGGATTGGTGGTGCGTATTATGAATTCAGTGAACAACCACAAGCAGTAAAGGGGAGAGGATATGAAAGCAATCTGGAAACAAATAGGAATCGCTCTCCTGATGAGTACCATGCTGACGGGCTGCTACAGTTATCGTCAGGTCGGGCTGTTGCAAGACAGAAAGAGTCTGCCGCACTACGATTCGGCAGCCTACGAGCCTTATCGCCTGCAGGTGAACGACGAGATTATCTATCGTGTCATCACAACGGACGAGACATTAGCCAAGACCTTGTCCGCCAACTCGGGTGGGGCAGGGCAGTATGCAAATGCCTATCGCATATACTCCGACGGAACGGTGGATATACCGTTCTTATCTCCCCTTAAAATAGAGGGGCTGACTGAGATGGAGGCTCAGGATACGCTGCGCAAGGCATTGCGCGAGATAATACCGGATGCCGATGTGAAGTTGGCATTGTACAACAAACAGTTTATGGTGCTGGGTGATGCCAACTCCGGTACGTACCGTATATATAAGGAGAGGATGACCATATTCCAGGCGTTGGCTATGTCAGGGGATTTGATGAACTCCGGTGACCGCAGGCACGTGCGTATCATTCGTCCGCACGGGAATGCGGAACCCGAAGTGCTGGAGTTTGATATAAGGACGAACAGCATTATCGATTCCAAGTACTACTATGTCTATCCCAATGACCTGATATACGTAAGCCGTGACAAGGGCAGTTTCTACAAGCAAGCCAGTTACAGCGCATTCCTTGGATTGATAACCAGTTCGGTATCGCTATTGGTGACGGTGCTGAATTATATCCCCGGCATCTGGTAAACAACAAACTGAAATATAAATAGTTATGACACAAGATAACATACCTCAAAACGGATATGCAGTAGAGGAAGAGAAGTCGAACTTCGATATAATGGAGTGGGTCTTCCGCATTATCCGCTATTGGTATTTGTTTGTAATAGCAGGCATTATTGCTTTCACGTTGGCTTATTTGAAGAACAAGCGCGTAGTGGAGACATACCTGACTACCGGCACCCTCATCATCAAGGAGTATGGCGGCGGTATGGGCGGCAATACAGTGCTGATGCAAGGCTTTGGCGTGGACGCAGGGTACAAGAATGTCAACAACCAATTGATTATATTGGGCAGTTATGACTTGATAGGCAGAACGGTGGACTCGCTGCCGTTTATGAATGTGGAATACATCACGCATGGGCGGTTCAAGACAAGGAATATATACCGCCAAACCCCTATCAGCGTGGAGTACAGCCGTGTGGACCCTGTGGGGTATGGCGTATTATTCAAGTGCACAGCGCAGGACGACGGTTCGCTGTTGGTAACCACTACCAGAGAGGATTTGCCGTTCTCGTATGTTACACACTATGGGGAAGTATTGAATACGTCGTTGTTTACTGCTACTATATGGCCTACCGAGAATCTGATGCGTGCAGGGCAACATATCTATTTCCGTTTCCGTAGCCGTGACGATTTGACACTGGAGTTCTCCAGCAGGTTGCAGATGAACTTCGTGACGCAAGGTAGTACGGTGTTGGCTTTGCAGTTGGTGGGTGTGACACCCGAGCGTGACCGCGATTTCATCAACAAACTATCGGATATCTATCTGTTGCAGAACTTGGAGCGCAAGAATGAGGTAGCCGACAAGTCTATCCGGTTTATCAATCAGCAGTTGGAAGTGCTGCAGCAGAGTCTGACTGTGAGCGAGAGTGCTATGACCGGTTTCAGGCAAGAGAACAAGTTTGTGGATGTCAATTCCTACGCCGGCACATTGATGAGCAAGGCCAGTCAGTACGACCAGCAGAAGATGGCTCTGCGCTTGAAAGAGACCTACTTGGACTACCTGAGCAACTACCTCAACCAACAGATAGAGCAAGGGGCGGTGGTTGCCCCCTCTACACTGGGGTTGAATGAGTCGATGCTGATGCAATTGGTACAGCAACTGAATGACCTGCAGATACAACGCGGCGAGTTGACGAAGAAGAATGTGTACTATGCGAAATACACCAGTGATATAGAGAACGTGAAGACGGCAATCGCAGAGGTAGTGAAGTCGATGCGTGTCTCATTGGAAATAGAAAAGCAGGATTTGAGTGACCGATTGGCAGAGGTGGAGCGCGAGATACAGAACCTGCCCAAAAAGGAACTGCAGATGGTGGCTATAGAGCGCAACTACCGTATAGACGACAACTATTACACGTTCTTCCTGCAAAAACGTGCCGAGGCTGAGATACAGAAAGCAAGTAATATGCCCGACAATGAGGTGATGGACCGCGCGCGTACCACACGCACTATGAACAGCAAAGAGAAACGCAAGAACACGATGACCTATATGGCTATCGGTCTGTTGATTCCGCTGCTGCTATTGATATTGTCGGAACTGCTGAACAACAAGGTGCGCACTCCGAAAGAGGTGGAGCGGCTGAGCAATTTCGATTTGATAGGTACGTTGCGCCATGTTCGTTCGCAAAACCCGATTTACGTAAAGAAGAGTCCGCGCTCAAGTTATGCGGAAATGTCACGCGGCATACGGTCGCGCATAGAGTTTCTGGTACAACGCAAGACCAAGATATCCATCACCATCACTTCCACCCAGTCGGGAGACGGAAAGACCTTTGTGTGTACGAATATGGCAGCACTATATGCCATGACGGGGCACCCGACTCTGTTGTTGGATATGGATATACGAAAACCGAATGTTCACGAGAAACTGGGCTTGGAACCCACGGTGGGCGTAACGAACTACCTGATAGGTGATTGCACATTGGATGATATTATCATTCACAATGCGGAGTTAGGTTTTGATGTCATTTGTGCCGGTACGGTACCTCCCAATCCGGGTGAGTTGATTCGTAGTGACAAGTTGACCGAACTGCTCGGTATCCTACGCGAACGCTATGACTTTGTGGTGATAGATACATCGCCCGTAGGACAGGTGCCTGATGCGCTGTCATTGATTGAACAGACCGACGTGACTATATTTGTAGTCCGTTGCCTGAAGACCAACAAGGCGTTTGCCAAGCAAACTCTTGAGAATCTGGCAGTTAATCACAAAGATAAGATACATGTCGTGCTGTCGGATATTCCGCGTGAGACTGCAGGAAGCAGTTATGGATACGGTTACGGATATGGCTACGGCTATGGGTATGGTTACGGTTATGGCTACGGATATGGTTATGGCAAGAAAGGCAGTCGTCGTGGCCGATATGCACATTATTACTACAAACTGACCAAAAAGGAGCCCAAAGATACACATAACCACTACATTGATGATGACGACGAATAGTCGGTGAGGTCAATGGCAGTTAGGTGATGGTTAGGCTTTTGCCCGGATTGCCATTGATGAGATTGCGGGGCTTGTCCGAGAGGTTACTGAGACCTTGTCGAGAGGGTGTATAATAGTAGAGTGGGGGCGTTCCGCAGACCCAATGGACGCCTTCTGAAACCCAGAATGTGGTATTGCCAAGTGAGAACCACTTCTTCACAAGTAACAGGAATGACCTTTTACTGTGGAGAGGTGGTTTTTTTGCGGATGATGGTTAGTCCGTCGCGAAGAGGGAGGATAACTTGCGAAAAACGGTTGTCGCAGGAGAGTTTGTCGTTAAAAGCACGGAGACCGAGGGTTTGCTTGTCGTGGTCGTAAGCAGGGTCGATGATGTGCCCGTCCCACAAAGTGTTGTCCGCTAATATCCAACCACCCGTGCGCACAAGAGGATAGACAAGGTCCAAATAAGTGCAGTATTCCCGTTTGTCGGCATCGATGAAGACGAGGTCGAATTTGTTCGCTACGCTCACGTGGATTACTGCATGTGGGTTACTCGCTGCGCGAGTGTATGGTACTTCGTGTAAGGGGGTATTGGCGGGTATTTTCGTTTCGTTGTCTATGGTTGCGTTTGGGGTCGCGAGGGATGTCAGGTACTCTTTGGCATCGGCGATGATGAGGTTGATGCGGGTGCCGAGAGGAGAGAGGGACAGGTTGTGACGGATGGTGTCCTCGAGTTCGTCGTTGTGCTCGATGGTGGTCAAGGTGCCGTCGGGTGCCAAGCCCTCGGCTAAACATAAGGCGGAATAGCCTGTGAATGTGCCCAGTTCGAGGATACGGCGAGGACGAATCATTTGGCTCAGCATACTCAGCAAACGTCCCTGCACATGCCCCGAAAGCATGTGGGGATTGAGTACCTCGAGATTGGTATGGCGAGTGATTTGGCGCAACACCTCCGGCTCGGGAGTGGTGTGCTGCTCAATGTATTCCGTCAGGTCTGTATTCATGTTGTATATCGTTCAGTATGTGTGCTTTTGACACAAAACGCACTTTTTTAGCGCACAAAAGTACCAAAAAACTTGTATATACCAAAATTAAGCAGTACTTTTGTACGCAGAATGATAATTAAACAACAATAATACCATTATGGAAACAACAGAAAGAATAGACGAGTTGGACCGTAAAATCCTTCGAGTGATTACACAGAACGCACGTATTCCGTTCAAGGACGTGGCAGAGCAAGTGGGCGTAAGCCGCGCAGCCGTACACCAACGTGTGCAGAAAATGTTTGATAACGGGGTGATTGTAGGTTCGTGCTATCGCGTAAATCCCAAGATGCTCGGCTATAACCTGTGCGTGTATGTGGGTTTGACTTTGGAAAAGGGCAGTCTTTACAAGTCGGTGAGTGCGGAGTTGGAAAAGATTCCCGAGGTGGTGGAGAGCCAGTTTACGCTGGGTGCCTACTCGATGCTCGTGAAACTGTATGCGCACGATGACCAACACCTGATGGTATTGCTCAACAACAAGATTCAGGAGATTCCCGGCGTGACGAACACCGAGACGCTGACCGCCCTCGACCAACGTATCAGCAGGACGCTGCCGATTAGTTTGGACAGCAAGGATTGAGTCGGCACGCGGGGCGCGAAAGTGCTGAGGACGTTGCGGAGCGGGGCGATAGAGGGGGGCTGAGGATAAAAGATGTTAAAGGCGTGGTGTGCATAAGGGTAGCCTATCGGTTGCGCATCCCTTGCGTATCCCTTGCTGTTTGACACGAGTGTGAAAGCATTCGGAATGTATAGATATTTTAATATATAGAGTATGGAAAAGGTAATCAGTGGTATCCGCCCGACAGGTAACCTGCATCTGGGCAACTATTTCGGGGCTGTGAAGAGTTTCGTAAAGATGCAAGATGAGTACAATTGTATGTTCTTCATCGCGGATTGGCACTCCCTGACCACGCACCCGACCCCCGAGAACATCCGCGACTCGGTGCGCACGATACTGTCGGAGTACCTGGCATGCGGCATCGACCCCGAGAAGGCTCCCATATACGTGCAGAGCGACGTGCGGCAGGTGCTGGAGTTGTACCTCTATTTCAATATGAATACGTACCTCGGCGAGTTGGAACGCGTGACGAGTTTCAAGGAGAAAGTGCGCCAAAACCCCAATAACGTGAATGCGGGGCTGCTGACATACCCCACACTGATGGCGGCGGATATACTGGTTCACCGCGCGGACAAAGTGCCGGTGGGCAAGGACCAAGAGCAGAATATGGAGATGGCAAGGCTGTGCGCACGCCGTTTCAACCGTATATATAAGGTGGAGTACTTCAAGGAACCGGAGTCGTTCCACTTCAACGACAAGGCGGTGAAAGTGCCCGGGCTGAACGGTACGGGCAAGATGGGGAAGTCGGAAGGCAATGCCATTTACCTGTGCGACGACGAGAAGACCATCCGCAAGAAAGTGATGAGTGCCGTTACCGATGCGGGGCCGACCATGCTCAACCAAGAAAAACCGGAGCCGATACAGAACCTGTTCACGCTCATGGAGTTGGTGTCGAGCAAGGACACATACGACTACTTTAACGACCAATACAACAACATGACCATTCGCTACGGCGATATGAAGAAGCAGTTGGCAGCGGACATCAACGCCTTCTGCGCACCGATTCGCGAGAAGATATTGCAGTTCCGTAGTGACGAGGCGTACCTGTCGAAGGTGGCTGCCGTTGGTGCTGAAGCAGCGCGTGTGAGCGCGGAAAAGACGCTGGAAGATGTGCGTGAGATAATCGGTTTCCGCAGACTATGACTATGAAACGAGGTGTGTGGATAGTGATATTGGCGTTGGCGGCAGTTGGAAGCCCGTTGTTGCAGGCGGACAACGACATCTATGTGGACGATGCGTACTATTGGGTGGGCTTGGAGAGCACGGAGGATCCGGTAAGCAGCGAGCCCGTTTACGACAAGCACGCGAAAGAACTGGTATTCATTGACGAGCCCGACACGGTGGCACAGCCCGCAAAGCAGTACCCTGACACGGTTCGTATGCGGGTGATAAACAAATAGTTATGAGACGAAGACTCACATATTTCGTTTTGGCTGCGATGTTGGCAACGGCATTGCAGGCGCAGGACGTGCAGCGGTTCTCGCAACGCGACCTGATGGGTTCGGCACGTTATGTGGGTATGGGTGGTGCGATGACTGCGATAGGCGGAGACCCTACAGCGGCATTGGACAACCCTGCGGGGCTTGGTCTGTACAGGCGCAAGGAGGTGTCCGTGAGTTTCGACCGGATGTGGGACTACACCGCGCAAGTCGGGCAACGGACGCAGGAGTATCAATACCAGTTCTCCACGCCCGAAGTGGCGGTAGTGTGGTCGTTTGGCAATCCGAACAAACTCAGCGGTGTGGTATTCAACAACCTGATGTTCAGCGCACACCGACTGGCGAACTTCAACCGCACTATCACGGCAGAGGGGCAGGGCAATGCGGGGCTGGCAGCAACGATATGCAAGATGACCAACGGGCTGACAGAGAATGACTTGACAGCCACCGACGACTATATGAACAACCTGTGGAACAACAACGAAATTGGGTGGCTGAGCATCATGGGCTACAACGCCTATCTGATTGACCCTCAGTCGGATGGCAGCGACCAATGGGTGCCTGCGGTGCGCTGGAACTACTCGTCGCTGTCGGTGCAGGAGTCGGGCAATATGGACCAATACACCATGTCGTGGGCGATGAATATCAGCAACCAATGGTACGTGGGATTGGGGCTGAACATACCGACACTGACTTATAGCAAGGAGATGTCGCTGACTGAAACGGCATACCACATGTCGAACACCAACGAGTCGCTGCTGAAGAGTCGCCTGTCGGCTTCGGGCGTGGGCTTCGGGGCTACGATAGGTGCCATCTACCGCCCGTGCCAATGGGTGCGCCTGGGTGCATCGTTCCAGACCCCGACCGTGATGAACATCAGTATGGGTACCGAGGGGGTGTTGAGTGCCACTTTGGACACGCTGACCGCCAAGGTGCTGACGCCCGATATGAGCAAGTCCATGTCGCAGTGGGTGATGCCGATGCGCGTGAGTGCAGGCGTGGCAGTGCAAGTGCTGCAATACGCGATGCTGTCGCTGCAGTACGACTACGCCCACTGGAAGACTATGACGGATGTGCACACTTTCCGTGCAGGCGCAGAAGTGAATATCGTTAAAGGTCTGTATATCAACGGCGGATATGTGTTGGAACCGACGTTCTCCAAACAAGACCCTATCTCGGAATTGGACTACAATACCATACGAACCGACACGGATTTCCGCGTAACACGCACTTCGCAATATGCGTCGGTCGGTATCGGCTACCGCTGGAGTTGGTTCTTGCTCAACGCTGCCTACCAGTATCGTTGGCAGGATATCCACCAGTACGCCACCGAGATGCAGGCGGAACCATTCGACATCGCCACACGGACGCACCGGTTTGTGTTCACGCTGGCATGGCGGTTCAATTAGACAAACCCAATAGTACATCGTAAATTCGTAAATCGTAAATATAGTGTTGCATTGCTCAGAGACCGGAAAACTCAACAGTAAAATCAAAACGAGGTAAATGCCTATCCGATGGCGTGCCAATACTCTACGCCGTGATTAGCCAAGGCTATAGCGATGAGTCGGTTGGATTACAAAGGGTCGGTACACCTCAAATCCTATTTTTTAGGAGTTTTCTCGCGTAACAGCAATGCAACACTTTTTATATAAAATGCCCATTTGTGCCGCATTGGTCGGTTACCGCCGCGGTGCCCCGCACAGGTTGCAATTCATCATTCATAATTCATCATTCATAATTACCATGGAAATCCGTTCCTACATTGCTGAAAACCGCCCCCGTTTCCACGAGGAGTGGGCGAGTCTTATCCGTATTCCGAGTGTCAGTTGCCAGCCTGAGCATAAGGCAGATATGCTGCGTTGTGCCGAGCGTTGGCGCGAACTGCTGTTGGCGGCAGGTTGTCAGAAAGCCGAGGTGATGCCATCTGATGGCAATCCTTTTGTCTATGCCGAGTACACACCCGATATCCAAGCAGGCAAGCACGTCCCGACGGTCCTCGTCTATGCGCACTATGATGTCATGCCTGTGGAGCCGCTGGACCAGTGGCATTCCAACCCGTGGGAGCCGGAAATACGCGATGGTCGTCTCTATGCCCGCGGGGCTGATGACGACAAGGGGCAGGCGATGATACAAGCCAAAGCATTCGAGTACATGGTGCGCGAGGGGCTTATGAACTGCCACGTGAAGTTCATCTTCGAGGGCGAAGAGGAGATTGGCAGCCCGTCGCTTGAGGCTTTCCTGCACAAGCACAAGGAACTCCTCGCGTGCGACATCATTCTCGTCAGCGACACCTCCATGATAGGCAAGGACACCCCCTCCATCACCACCGGTCTGCGCGGACTGGCGTACTGGCAAATCGAGGTGGACGGACCCAATCGCGACCTGCATAGCGGGCATTTCGGAGGTGCTGTCAAGAACCCTATCAACGCCCTTTGCGAGATGCTGGCGCAGGTGGTGGACAAGCACGGACGCATCACTATCCCGCATTTCTACGACGATGTGCTGCCCATTCCCGCTGCCGAGCGCGAGATGATAGCGCAAATCCCATTCTCCGAAGAGGCTTACTGCCGTGCCATTGGCGTGGATGCCACCTTTGGCGAGGAGGGCTACTCCACGCTGGAGCGCAACTCCTGCCGCCCGTCTTTCGACATCTGCGGTATCTGGGGAGGCTACACGGGTGAGGGCAGCAAGACCGTCCTGCCGTCCAAAGCCTTTGCCAAAGCCAGTTGCCGTCTGGTGGCTAATCAGGACCACGAGCGTATCAGCCAAGCCTTTGCCGACTATATGCAGCAACTTGCGCCTGTGGGTGTGCGCGTGAAAGTGACGCCTATGCACGGTGGTCAGGGCTATGTCTGCCCCATTGACATACCTGCTTACAAGGCTGCCGAGAAGGGCTTTGAGGTGGCTTTCGGCAAACGTCCGCTGGCTGCCCGCCGAGGTGGCAGTATTCCAATCATCTCTTCTTTCGAGCAAATCCTGGGCGTGAAGACGATTCTCATGGGCTTCGGCTTGGAGCAGAACGCCATCCACTCGCCCAACGAGTCGATGGACCTCGAGACGTGGGAGAACGGCATCGTGGCGGTTACGGAGTTCTACAAGAACCTCCAACTGTAAGCCCGCACACAACTTCGCGTACCTCTCGTGCCAATCTCGGGTTAAGACTATGACATTAGTATGTGATTAGTATGT
>DLLA01000005.1:16079-17164 GCA_002479035.1 Bacteroidales bacterium UBA7574
TTAGTATGTGATTAGTATGTGATTAACGGGTGGATAATGGGAGGATAGCGCGTGGTTGTAGTACTTGGCATTGGCGAAATTAACGGAACTAAGTCCCCCTCTTTGAGGGGGTGGGAGGAGTCTTATATATGCGTATTATCATTATCGGTCGTGGCAATGTAGCCACCAATTTGGACTATGCCTTTCGGCGCAAGGGCATCGAGTGCACTATGGTCAGCAGTCGCGAGGGCTTGGACGCTATCCCGCAGAACGCTGATGTGTATCTCTACGCAGTCCGTGATGAGGCATTGGCAGCAGTTGTGTCGCAGGTGCATGTGCCGGAGCGTGCTTTGCACCTGCACACTTCGGGTGCTATGCCGCTGTCTGTCTTTGGGTCGGACAAACCGCATGCCGGCATTTTCTACCCGTTTCAGACCTTCAGCAAAGCGCATATCATTGGGGATTTCTCCTCTGTGCCTGTCTTCTTCGAGGCGCGGGGCATTGATGATGTGAGTGCTGTCTATTCGTTGGCGCTGACTATCACCTCCCATGTCTATGAGGCGGACCAACACGACCGTGAACGCTTGCATGTGGCAGGTGTCTTTGCCAATAACTTTACCAATCTGATGTACGGTATTGCGAATGATATTTTGCGCGGCACACACATCCCATTCTCTGCCTTGTTGCCCTTGATAGACGAGACTGCTGCCAAGGTGCACACCCTTTCGCCCCGTGATGCCCAAACGGGTCCCGCCCGCCGAGGCGATGAAAACGTGATGCAGCACCACCTCTCTCTCCTCCCATCCGCCGAGTTGCGCGAAGTATATCGGCTATTGTCCGACCTTATCCGCAAATCATAAGTCACTAATACTTTTTGCCTTTTAACAGATTATTTTGCATATCTGCAAAATAATCACTACCTTTGTGCCGCAAATGTCCGGAGGGGCATTGCACTTATGGATATAAACGGCGTTTATTGACGTTTGTTTTGGTCTCTTGAAATCCGGTAAATTTCAGCAAATCCAAAGCAGAGTACAATAGATGTCCATTGATGTGTATAATCATACACCCTCGTGTGTTGTTGTACATATCAGCGTGGGCGTTAT
>DLLA01000005.1:17252-17929 GCA_002479035.1 Bacteroidales bacterium UBA7574
TAAGGTACCACGCTTTGTTTTTTATCAATGGGTCTGTGAGGTGCCGCCGACCCAAACAAAATTTAATTGCTTATGAGTACAACTCATCAAGACATGCGTAACGCGATTATGGACGTTATCACAAACGAAATCCCACAAGGGCGTATCTTTGATGCGCATGCAGTAATTCAGTTCATTGCGAACAACAACGGAACATTGTATTCGGAGTTCTGTAATGGACATCAAGGAGAAGGAGCACCACACGGGCGCATGAGTAGAATTCTAACCCTAATCTCAGAAGAGCCGAATAGCCCTATTGAGTATGTAGGTTCTTCGTGGTCTGCTAACATCAATGGCGGATTCGACAATGACGAACGTAAGTGCTGGAGAAAGAGGTAATACTTACTAAAAAAAGCGTATTATGAAAACCAAACTATTTTCGTTACTGGTGGCACTGAGTGCCATCAGTAACCTCTTCGCGTATAGTTTTAAGTATGGTGACTTGTATTATGACATTACAAGTGGTTGGGAAAAAACAGTGGCAGTAACATGTGAGTCGTCTGGTTCTGATAACTATAGCGGCTTAACTTCTGTCACAATCCCTGCCACCGTCGCTTACAATGGCACTACTTATCGTGTAACGGGTATTGGAGGTAATGCTTTCGATGATTGCACCAGTCTTACCTCTGTCACTATTC
>DLLA01000005.1:17957-20170 GCA_002479035.1 Bacteroidales bacterium UBA7574
CACTATTCCCAATAGTGTAACATATTTGAGCGGCTTCGATGGTTGCACTGGCCTTACCTCTATCACTATTCCCAATAGTGTAACGTGGATTGGAATTTATGCTTTCCGTCGTTGCACAAGTCTAACTTCTATCACTATCCCAAATAGTGTAACGAGTATTGGAGAGAATACTTTCGATGGCTGCACTAACCTGAAAAGCATTAATCTTTCTGACAAATTGGAGGTAATTAAGAAAGGCACGTTTGTAAATTGTACTAATCTGACATCAATTGTCATTCCGTCCTCTGTGAAGAAGATAGAAGGAGTATCATCTGAGTATGATGAAGGTGCTTTCGAAGGTTGTACAAGTCTTACTTCTGTCACTATCCCTAATAGTGTAACTGAGATTGGCGAGATGACGTTCTCCGGTTGCACAGGTCTTACCTCTATCAATATCCCCGATAGTATAACGAGTATTGCAGGAAGAACTTTCAAGGGTTGCACAGGTCTTACCTCTATTACTATCCCCAATAGTGTAACGAGTATTGGATGGCGTGCTTTCGATGGTTGCACCGGTCTTACATCTGTTACTATCCCTAATAGTGTAGAGTATTTGAACGGTTTCTCTGGTTGCACGGGTCTTACCTCTGTCACTATCCCAAATAGTGTAATAAGTATTGGAAATAGTGCTTTCGATGGTTGCACCGGTCTTACTTCTGTCACCATCCCCAATAGTGTAACGAGTATTGAAAGTAGTGCTTTCAAAGATTGTACAAGTCTTACTTCTGCCACTATCCCCAATAGTGTAACGAGTATTGGATATAGTGCTTTCTCCGGTTGCACGGGTCTTACCTCTATCACTATTCCCAATAGTGTAACGAGTATTGAAGGTAGTGCTTTCTATGGTTGCACCGGTCTTACCGATGTTACGATTGGAAAAAGTGTGACAAGTATTGGAGGCAGAGCATTTGCTAGTTGCAATAAACTGAATCAGTTAATTGTTCTTGCTCCTGTTCCGCCAGAAGTTGAGGCTTATGCTTTTTCCTCTACGTACCCACAATCCGTTGTTGTTATTAAGTGCTATCTGGATGATTATCAATCAATACAGTGGGGAGGATTTTCATCGGATAAATACAACACCTACAAATTACCGGTTTCTGTAAGTAGTGCGGATACGACCTTAGGATATACAAGGTCCTTGCCTGTGGATTCGTTGATGGATTGTGGTGATTCCTTAGTAGTACAGGCATACCCAACTTCAACTGCTCCTTTTGCATTTTGGAGTGATGGTAGTATTGATAACCCGCATACAACAGCAATTCCTGATAGCGGTATCAATCTAAAGGCTTACTTTGCCAAAGGGTTGGCATGTGGTGAGGAAGTGCAGTGGCAGTATTCCAATGGGGTATTGAGTATTACGGGTACGGGTACGATGTATGACTACGCATGGGACAATGTGCCATGGCGGCTGTTCCGCGACTCTATACAGCAAGTGAACATTGCCGAAGGCATTACCTCTATCGGGGCTTGTTGTCTCACAGGTTTATCCCGCCTGACAAATATCACCTTGCCCAACAGCATTACGCATATTGCTGACAAAGCCCTGTCGGGCAACGACAACTTGGAGGTTGTAGTCATGGGTGAAAACATTGATACTATGGGCGATAGTGTCTTTCTAAATGCACCTCGTATATATCAAATAGTATGCAAGACACAGCGTGTGCCGACTATCAGTGCGAACACCTTTGCGGGTATGAACAGCCGTGTGCCTATCTATGTGTTGGCAGCGTGTGTGAACAAGTACCGCGTACACGAGTACTGGGGACGGCAGAACATCTGCTCTTTGAGTGAACTGACTACCTATACGGTTACCGCTACGTGCGACCCGCAGTATGGTATCGTTACGGGCAGCGGCACATACTTCGAGGGCGAGAGCGTAACGCTAACGGCTACACCCAATAGCGGCTATGTGTTCACCCGCTGGAGCAACGGCAAGACCGATAATCCATATACCTTTGTTGCAGAGAGCAATCTCACCATTGAAGCGCAGTTTATATCATCTACCGATGTGGAGAATGTGGCAACTATGTCTGATGCCACTCCCCGTAAAGTGCTCCGCAACGGGCAAGTTCTTATCATAGAGAACGGCAGACTATACAATCTGCTCGGGCAAGAGGTATCTCTATAATCATCACGTGTTTTTGACGACACGTATAATCGGCAAAACGAAAGGT
>DLLA01000058.1:0-3789 GCA_002479035.1 Bacteroidales bacterium UBA7574
TAGGCAGGCATCACCAGATAGATTACGTCTTTCATACGGATTGGGTTTTGAAAGTGATATATTTGTTAAGAAAGAATTGCACGAGGGCAACGACAACGATAGTGAATAGTTTGCAAATCAGAGGATTAAGACCTGCAAGAGAGACCATCACATAGAGCAGTCCCTCGCTGAGAGCCAAGCCGGTGAGCCCCACTGCATAAAAAGAAAGGAAGCGTTGGGCAGGCTTGTCCTTGACGCGGAAATTGAAAGAGCGGTTAAGGAAGAAACTGCAAAAGATACCGCAGTGGACACTGAGGATATTTGCCCACAAGTAGGGCATCAGGTCGAAATGACCGAGAAGGGTGTAGATGCCGAAATCAAGGGCTGAGCAAAAGCCGCCTATGAGTCCGTAAAGAACAAGGTTACGGAACTTAAGATACAGAGATACAATGGTTTGCATATATCGTTTTCTATGTCGCAACTATCGGTAACAACATAAAAAAAGCGTGGAATTCGACCGTTGTCGTTCCACGTTATGAGGCCTTCGCATTGCCCTTTGTATAAGAACCGACAACGCGAAGCCCACGCAGATATAAGCAAAATCTATACACCAACCCACAAACGACCACCATACCCATATAGGTACAGCAATCTGGAGACTGATAGGCACATCAAGAACAGTGCAAACGCACTATTCTATAGATGAGACACCTGTGTCTCCATGGGATTGGTAGAGTGTACTTACATCCCGCAGACATTCATCGCTGCTAAGTTCTGTATACAAATGAAAGTTGCGAAGTTCCATAACGTCAGAACGAAGCGTCAATAAACGCCTTTTTATGTGATAGTATGAATGACAACAAGCAGAGTATTCACCTATTGCCCGCCCTATTTGAGAACGACAAAGGCACACACCCCATCCATCGCACATTCATGGTGCAAAATTACAACAATTATTCGATTTGTACAATGTACAAGGGGTGGTAATCAAGGTAACCGCATCAAAATAGTAACATAATTCATTTGCATTGTTGCTAAAATTGTTGTAACTTTGCGGCGGAATATCTCATACAGTGTCCAATAGAGTATTAATCATAAAAACAATTAAGCGTATGCAAAAACATCTTTTAGGAGCATTATTGCTTGGAATGACTGTCATGGTAGCAAGTTGCAAACCAGAACAGCAAGGTGAACCGCAAATGACCGCAAACGACTCGAAAGAGTATCTGGTCAATATAGGCAAAGAGGTTCTCGGAACCTTCAATGCCGCCGACCAGAAAGAAGCCTTAGAATTTGCCGAAGGCGTATATCGCAGATACGAGGCTTACGATTGGGACCAAATCGACGATGATTTCTACGAAGAGTTCGTCAATGGTCGCTACAAGACCATCTTCTCGATGCCACGCCGTGTAGCGCAGATAGCCGCAGGACAGCGTATGCCGTCAGCAGAGGACGCAAAGTATCTGTTCTCATTGGCAGGCGAGGGAACCACTTTCACTTTCGACGATGCCACCAAGACCATCAAGATTGAGCGTAACAACGATGGCAATGTCATTGTCAATTTCAAGGACGAAAAGGGTACCGACTGCCAACTCAAGATATGGGGTGAAGGTGCAGAGACCGAGTATTCATACACCTACGAGCGATATGATTGGGTGTGCGATGATTACAACGAGGAATACGACTACTGCGAGAACGGTCATGATGAGTATATCGGCAGTACCACCATCACTGCCAAGGTTCCCACTACACTCAAGATGACCCTCAAGCAAGGCAACAAGGAGATTATCGGCTTCGATATGTCGCTGGAAACAAAGAAGAACGACCACTTTTACTTCAGTTACAACATCCGTGTGGTGAATATGGCAGTGACCTTTGACACCAAAGTCAATAGCACCAATGCCAATATGGCATTCAAGTTCACCTACAACGACACCCCCGTGCTCGCTGCTTCTGCCAACCTGCCCAAGTACGAACTTATCGGCAAAGACGACAATATGGAGTGGTGCGAGTGGGTGGAACTCTATGCAGAGCGTTACGAGTACCTGCTTGGCAAGATTGGCGCCGGCGAGGCTAAGTTGGACGTACTGGGCAAGATACAAGTAAAAGCCACCGTAAGCGACTTCGCATCTCTATACAAAGACTATATTGCTTGGGATGAGAAGTACCACGGTTATAACTATGAGGACTATGAACGTACATATACCTATAATGACGGCTACGGAACTGAGACGGGCTATTACTGTGCTTGGTGGGAAATGCCAATCTATACATTGGCAGCACAGGAGGCATTTTGCAAATTATACAATGACTATTGCAATGCCGCTGTTTACTATGGCAACGATGTTGAGCAAGCCAAACTGAAACTCCAGCCCTATCAGGAGACAGATGTATATACCCCCTATATGCACGACCCGATTCAGTATTCGTGCTATGACACCGAATATGTCTTCTACTTCCCGAAAGACGATACCTCGTATTCCTTCGAGGACTATTTCACCTCCGACAAGTTCACATCGCTGGTTGGTATGGTAGAAGACCTTATCAACTCATACATCGACCTGATTGACAAGGACTTCGATTTGGGTCATATCCATTTCTAACAGCAAAGCCGCAATTCAAGTGGCATGAATAGACTGTTGGCAGCAACATTCTGTATCGTGAGTAGTTTGTCCGTTTTCGGGCAAACTACTTTCGGTAGTATTAATATGTCTGCCGACACTATTCAGATTAACAAGGAATTAGACGAAGTTGAGGTTGTTCAGGAGCGCAGTTCCCAACTCGTCAATATCACCCGCAGCAAGTTGGTGATTGACGCGCACGACATACAGAGTATGCCCAAGTTCCTCGGCACGAGTGACCCCATACGCTACCTACAATCCCTCGCGGGCGTGCAAACCAACAACGAGACCTCCGCAGGCATCCATATTCAGGGCTGCGATGACTACCAAACCCTCACAGCCATCAACGGCGCACCCATCTACTATCCTAACCACCTATTGGGGCTGTTCTCCACGTTCATTGCCCCACACTTCGAGTCTATTGAAATCGAGCAGAGCGAACACAACGGACTGATGGAGAACCGCATAGGCGGCTATGTCAACCTCACTACGCCACACCGTCAGCCCTCACGTTTCAGTATGTCGGGCAATGTCGGTTTGGTCAATACAGACCTCACCCTGACCATCCCCTGCGGCAAGAAGAGTGCCCTGTATCTATCGGGACGCGGGTGCTACATCAACCTCCTCTACCGCCGCTGGTTGCAAGTCGAGGGCATGCAACTCGGCTATTGGTTTGCCGATGGCAACATCACATACGCCGCCCACCCCACTGACCGTGACGAGGTGGGCATCAGCGGTTTCTACAGTTACGACCACCTGAACGTCGTCAACAACACGATGGACGTGTCAATAGACTGGCAGAACGCCATGGGGCAACTCTACTGGCACCGCCGCCTGCCCAAAGGACAATGGCAGACCACCCTCAGCAGTTCGCACTATGGTAACGACGACCGTCTCCTGCTGCCCATCGGTGCAGGACGGCTATGGGCGGGTTGGACATCCGTTGACCTCAAGAACCGGCTCCGCTATGCCTTGCGCGACAACCTCTCCCTGTCCGTCAGTGCCGACTACACCCACTCCCTCAACACCCCCATTCAGGTGGCAGACTCCGGACTGATGGCTATTTCCGGCAGCCAACGGTCCATGCGGCAGGGGCAGGAGGTTTCCATGGGCATCAACCTACTCCACTCCGTCACCGACCGGTTCTCCTATTCCGTTGGTCTTCACGGCAGTGCCTTCCACTCCACCC
>DLLA01000058.1:3954-5650 GCA_002479035.1 Bacteroidales bacterium UBA7574
CAAGGCGGACTGCCCACCGACTTCTTCACCTTAGCCGACACCACGTTTGTCCCCGAGCGTGCCATAGCCACAGGGCTGCGCTACACCACGCACCTCTTCGAGCGCAAATACACCCTCCAGACAGAACTTTATTTCAAGCAGATTTACCACATCGTCGAGTCGCAAGGCAATGTGATGGCACTGGTTAACAACGGCTTCGATTACAACAGCCTTCTCGTCCATGCCGACGGGCGCAATGCGGGGCTGAACTTTATGTTCCAGAAGAACAGCGGTGTTCTCACCGGCTACATCTCCTACTCCTACGGGCGCGCGCTCCGCAAGATTCCCGCCCTCGACGGTTCGCAACGCTACATCTACTCTGCCTCCTACGAGCGGGAACACGATCTCAATATCGTACTCAACGCCAATTTCGCCAAACGCTGGCATATCAGTGCCCAGTTCGTATTGGCATCGGGCATACCCTATACCCCCGTCGAGGAGGTTTATATGCTCAACAACACCCTGATTTGGCGGTATGGCAAATACAACAGCCGCCATATCCCCACCTACCACCGTCTTGACCTCAGCGGTTCCTACGATATCATCAAACGTGACGGACACGAACTCGGTATCAACCTATCCCTATACAATGTCTATTGCCACCGCAATGCGCAGTTTGTGGTCTATCGCGACGACCTCACACCTGTCTTCGGCTCGTCCCTGTCATTCATCATTCCATCCATCAGTATCTATGGCACATTCTAAATGGGCATACATTCTCTTTCTCGCTGTCCTCACCTGCCTCACGGCTTGCCATGAGGACGAACCTGCCGTCTCGCACATAGTCGTCGAGGGCTGGATAGAAGAGGGGCAGCATCCCCTCGTGATGCTCCACCGCAGTTGTCCGTACAGCCAGATAGACACCACCTACGAGGACATCGAAGACCTCGTCAAAGACTACCTTATTCTCTTCGGCAAGGTCACTGTCAGCGATGGCGACACCACCGTTGTCCTCACGGGCAGGGTCAACCATGACTATATGCCCCCTTACACCTACTCCTCTGTATATATGAAAGGCGAGGCGGGAAAGACCTACTATCTCACCGCCCAATACGGCGACTTCCATGCCACTGCGCAAACCACCATTCCTGTCCGTGCCGCGTTCGATTCTATCCGCGTTGAGCAACAAGACAATGACCATATAAGCATCGCAGGCTACATCAACCACGCCCCCGCCCGCACCCACTACCTCATCTTTGCCAAGTATTTCGACGAGCGGCAGTACCGTCTCTGCCCTTTGGGTGTCATCACCACGCGCGACAGCATATCCGATATGCGCGTCAACATATACAACCCCTATAAAGACACGGAAAATAAAACCTTCGACAATGCCCTCTTTGCCCGTTCCGACAGCGTGGGCATCTTTGTCAAACTTGCCACGGTCAACAACGAAGACTTCGCCTTCTGGGAGTCTTTTTCCACACTATCCCTGTTCGGCGGTGCGCTGTTTATGCCTGTCCGCCAGAATATCACCTCCAACATCTCCGACGGCATCGGCTACTGGTGCGGTATGGGTAGCACCGAATACTATATTCCCCTCTCCCATTCCCATACCATCACCTATTCCCACTAATTCTTGGGGTAGATAGTAAAGATTAAAAAGTATTTATACAAAAGGTGAGAAAGGGGTATATGCAGGGTCGATAAACCTTGCGCA
>DLLA01000058.1:5673-14162 GCA_002479035.1 Bacteroidales bacterium UBA7574
CCTTGCTTATCCCTTGCTGAAAGGTTGAGGTTTGAAGCGAAGATGTCAGGGGATAATGTAGGTGATTGTATTTTATATTTATTGACAGTTTGTCGTTTATTATTATATTATACCAAAGACTTATAGAGCGCAAGAGTATAAGGCAACAGAAACACCACTAACGACATAAGACAAACGCATAATGGTGTATAAATACAACGAGACTGCCTACGCTTGTGAGACAGCCTCGTTTTTGTTAACTTGCAAATAGCCTCCGCTCGTATGGCGGCAATTATTACTTGCGCGGTTTGATATCCAACTTGACAGGGCGTATCATATTCTCAGGTGCGAGAATAGTATCCAACTCCTCCTTTGTGAGGATACCGTGCTCAATGACAAGGTCATATACAGGGCGACCCGTAGCCAGTGCCTCTTTGGCTATCTTGGTCGAGTTCTTGTAACCGATGATAGGATTCAGAGCGGTCACGATACCGATACTCCCTTTGATATAGTCGCGGCAACGCTCTTCGTTGGCCTTGATGCCATCGATGCAGTACTTGCGCAGCACGTCAAAGCCGTTCATCATAATCTCCATGCTCTCGAAGCAGCATTGTGCCATGGTCGGCTCTGCCATATTGAGTTCCATCTGCGCTGCCTCGTTGCACATAGCCACGCACAAGTCATTGCCAATCACCTTATAGGAAATCTGGTTCATCACCTCGGGAATGACAGGGTTCACCTTGCCCGGCATGATACTGCTACCCGGCTGACGTGCAGGCAGGTCTATCTCGTGCAGACCGCACTTCGGACCCGAACCCAACAGACGGAGGTCATTACTGATTTTGTTCATCTTGGTAGCGATACGGCGCAATACACTCGAATAGCCTACCATGCAACTGGTATCGCTGGTAGCAGCCACCAGGTCTTCCGCCTCGCGGATGTTCCAACCCGTGATTTCTGCAATGGCTTTGGTACAGAGTTTGTCGTAGTTCGGCTCCGAACAGATACCCGTACCGATGGCAGTAGCACCCATATTGATGGTCAGGAACTCGTCAGCAGCGTCGTTGAGGTGCTTGATTTCGTCGCGAAGGATAGACGCAAACGCCCCGAAAGTTTGACCGAGTGTCATAGGCACTGCGTCCTCCAACTGGGTACGACCCATTTTCAGTACGTTCTTGAACTCCTCAGACTTTGCCTCAAAAGCGTGAATCAGTGCCTCGTAGTGCTTCAGGAAGTCCTGATTCATGGCATAGAGACCGAGGTGAATAGCCGTCGGATAGGCGTCGTTGGTGGATTGCGAGCGGTTGATATGGTCGTTAGGACTCAGATAGGTGTATTCGCCCGGCTGGTGTCCCATGATTTGCAAACCGCGGTTGGCGATAACCTCGTTGGCGTTCATATTGGTGGTGGTACCGGCACCGCCCTGAATCATGTCCACAGGGAACTGGTCATGCCATTTGCCTGCCAGTATCTCCTCGCACGCCTGCTTGATGGCATGGAACTGCTCATCGGTCAGCAGACCGAGTTGATGGTTAGCCATCGCGGCTCCTAACTTGGTGTATGCCAAGCCGTTGATAAAGGTAGGATAATCCTTGAGTTTGAATTTACTAATCGGGAAGTTCTCGATACCGCGGAGGGTTTGTACCCCGTAAAGGGCATCGGCAGGAATCTGCAACTCTCCGATAAGGTCGCTTTCTACACGAAATTGTTGTGCCATGATATTAAGTTTTTATTTATTGTTGTTTATTATCTTGGTTGTTGTTCATTGCCTATTCCACGCAGGCTCCTGCGCAAGAGCATAAGAACGTGCAAAGGTACAACATTTTCTCGGGGTGTGCAAATTTTTAACACCATGAAAAGCAGGTCTCTGCCGGCAAATCCGCTGTTCGGAGTTGCGCAAACCAATGATTGTTTGTACCTTTGCGGCTGCGTAGCGGGAATAATTGTCTAGGACAGGACGCCACATAGACGCAAATATACAGGGACGCATATAGGGACGCAAAACAGCAGCAGGTATGGAACAATACAGTCTTTCGGAGTTGTGCAGTGTGATAGGTGACACCGTCGAGGCGGGGTTGCCCGAGTTGTACTGGGTGCGGGCAGAGATAGCATCGCTGAGCGTGCGCGGGCACTGCTATATGGAGTTGGTGGAGAAAGCCGAGAACGGTATCCTTGCCGCCAAGGTGCGCGCGACATGCTGGAGCAGTATGTACCATATCCTGAGTGCGTACTTCGAGCAGGAGACGGGGCAGGCGTTGCATACGGGTATGCAGGTGCTGGTGCAGGTGAGCGTGGAGTGGCACGCGGTGTACGGGCTGAGCCTGAATGTGCAGAATATAGACCCGACTTATACGTTGGGCGACCTCGCGAAGCAGCGTCAGCAGACCTTGCGACGGTTGCAGGAAGACGGCGTGATGGAGTTGCAGCAGAGTTTGGAGATACCCACGTTGCCAAGGCGTATTGCCGTGGTGTCGGCCGCGGAGGCTGCGGGATACGGCGACTTCTGCGACCAGTTGGCTCATAACCAGACTGGGTTTCGATTCCTGCCGACCTTGTTTCCCGCTACGATGCAGGGCGAGAATGCTGCGGCATCGATTATCCGTGCATTACAGGCGATAGCCATAGAGGCAGAGCAGTGGGATGTGGTGGTGATTATCCGCGGAGGCGGTGCGACGACGGATTTGTCGTGCTTTGACGACTATATGCTCGCCAGCCATTGTGCGCAGTTTCCGTTGCCTATCGTGGCGGGGATTGGGCATACGCGCGATGTGAGCGTGGTGGATATGGTGGTGCATACGAGTGTGAAGACGCCGACTGCCGCTGCGCAGTATCTGATAGGGCTGGTGGAGGCGCAGGCGACACGGTTGGAGACGCTGAACAACCGTCTGCTGGGGGCTACACAGCGTGTGCTGCAGACGGAGAAAGACAGGCTTCGGCGGTATGAGCAGAGCCTGCGGCTGACGGCACAAAGGCTGCTGATGGGGGAGAGGAACAGGTTGGCTATCTGGCAGAAAACCATAGAGTTGCACTCGCCGGAGCGGATATACCGCATGGGGTACAGTCTGCTGATGCGTGATGGCAAGCCGGTGCATAGCGTGAGCGATTTGGAGGCGGGTGCGAAGGTGGAGACACACTTGCGGGACGGCGTAGTGGAGAGCACGGTGGACAGCACTCGGAGCATGGCGAAATGAGAAAGAGAGACAGGGACGGGCATATTGCTTTTCTGCTCACCCGCGAGCAGTGGTTGGGGGTGGCGATATTGGTAGCATTGGCTGTGGGTACGGTGGTGGTGCTGCACTTCTTTCATAAGCCGCAACCCGCTATTGATGTGGCGGTTACGGACTCTACAAAGACTGCTTTTGCGGCACATCAAGCGCGGCAGGACAGTCTGCACAAGGCGCAATGGAGACGGCAGTACAAGCGCGATACGATAGCGATAGTGTTGCAACCTTTTGACCCGAATACGGCGGACAGCAGTACGCTGGTGCACGTGGGGCTCAAGCCGTGGCAGGCACGCAACATGCTGAAATACAGAGCCAAAGGCGGCAAGTACCGCAAGGCGGAGGATATGCGCAGGTTGTATGGTATGACGGACAGCCTGTATCGGGTGCTGGAGCCGTACATACGGATTGCGGAGGAGACAGTGCGGGGTGACAGTGTGCGGCAGGACAGTGTGCCGCGGTATGTGAGCACGAAACGCGACACGGTGCTGAACCTGCGCACGGCGGACACCACCGAACTGAAGATGATACGCGGGATAGGTTCGTACACGGCGCGGGAGATAGTGCGGTACCGTGCGCAGTTGGGCGGGTTCGTGAGCACGGAGCAGTTGCTTGATATTCAGGCAGTAAGGCGGGCGATAGCGTATCGGCAGGAGACGGACAGCACCAATACACGGGATAGTCTGCTGTGCCATTTTGTGCTGGACAGTGTAGCGGTGAAGACGCTGCCTGTGAATAAGTTGCGTGTGGAGCAGTTGCAGCGGCACCCGTATCTGCGTTTTGCGCAAGCGAAAGCCCTGTACGAACTGCGGAGACGGCGCATACATATAGACTCGGCGGAGGAGTTGCGGCAGTTGGACTGCTTCACGGAAGAGGAACTGCAACGTCTCCTCCCCTACCTCTCTTTTGAGCAGTAGCCCTCACTGCTTAATATATGTTTTTCTACATTTTTATGGAGCGATTATATATATAATGTTGCACCAACCATGTGTTTTTTGTAACTTTGCAGGCTAAATATGTCAAGAATAATGTTGATGCCGTACTACATACAGGGCGTGTTGGAGGCGGGTTGCGATGAGGCAGGGCGCGGACCGCTGGCAGGCAGTGTGTTTGCTGCGGTGGTGGTGTGGAGCCCTGATGAGCGGTATTGGGAGCATGAGGACCTGGCAATGCTCAACGACTCGAAGCAACTGACAGAGCATCAGCGTTATCATCTGCGCCCGCTGATAGAGAAGTATGCGTTGGCATGGGCAGTGGCAGAGGTTACGGCGGAGGAGATAGACAGGATAAACATACTGAACGCCTCGATACAGGGTATGCAGCGTGCGTTGGCACAACTGAAAGTGCAGCCGCAGCATATACTGGTGGACGGCAACAAGTGGAAGCCGTATATCCCCGAGGGACAGGTGCTTGAGGTGCCTGCACGCACGGTGGTGAAGGGCGACGGCAAGTACCTGTCGATAGCGGCGGCGAGTGTGCTGGCAAAGACGTACAGAGATGACTATATGCTGCGTCTGCACGAGGAGTATCCGCAGTATCATTGGGACGAGAACAAGGGTTACCCCACACGGGCGCACTATGAGGCGATACGGCAGTTCGGGGTGACGAAGTATCATAGGAAATCATTCAAACTAAATAAATAAACGTATGGGAATTCATGTAAAGCAAGAGGGGCAACCTCGCAAGAAACACGGTTGTTTGTGGACGATTATCGTTTGTGCGGTGCTGTATGTGGCATTGTGCGGAGTAGTGGGCGCGATGATGGGGAATATGTTTTCTACCCCAACCGCCACGCTGGAGGCGAATACTATCTACCGAATCGATTTGGACGGTGTATTGGTGGAGCAGGCACCGATAGACAATCCGTGGGCGGCGTTGCTGTCGGATATGCCAGGGTACAGCAGCCAGACAACGGTTGGGTTGGACGATTTGCTGAGCAATATCCGTCTGGCCAAAGACAATGACAAGGTGTTGGGCATCTATCTGCGCGGCGGCAGTCTGCAGATGGGTGCAGCATCGGCGAAAGCAATACGCGATGCGTTGTTGGATTTCAAGGAGTCAGGTAAGTTTGTGGTGGCATACGCTGACAGTTACGGTCAGATGAACTACTATGTGGCATCGGCAGCCGACAAGATATACCTGAATGCAACCGGCAGTGTGGCATGGGACGGACTGAGTGCACAGAAGATGTACTATACACGCCTGTTAGAGAAGATTGGCGTGGAGATGCAGATACTGAAAGTGGGTACGTTCAAGTCCGCCGTGGAGCCGTATTTCCGCACCTCGATGTCGGACGCTGACCGTGCGCAGACGAAGCAGTATATCAACGGGATATGGAGTGAGATGACAGAGAAAGTGGCTGCAAGCAGGCATCTGACAGCAGCACAACTGAACGCTTATGCCGATGAGTGTATGAGTCTGCAGCCCGAAGAGAAATACGTGGATTACGGTATGGTGGATACGCTGGTGTACGTGCAGGATATGGATTCCGTCTTGCGTGCATACGCAGGAACCAAAGAGTACAAGACCATCAGTACATCGCGTATGGCAACGGTGAAGCGTGCATCTATCAAGGCAAGCGACGAGATAGCCGTGCTGTATGCCGACGGACAGATTACCGATGACAGCGGTGATGGCATAGTAGGCACAGATATGGTGAAGACCATCAAGAAGATAGCCAAAGACGACAATGTAAAAGCAGTAGTGCTGCGCGTGAACAGTCCAGGAGGTAGTGCGGATGCCAGTGAGCAGATATGGCATGCCGTCAAGACTCTGCAAGCCAAAGGGTTACCTGTGGTAGTGTCGATGGGCGACTATGCAGCATCGGGAGGCTATTATATATCGTGCGAGGCGGATTATATCTACGCCGAACCGACTACGCTGACCGGTTCTATCGGTATCTTCGGTACTGTGCCCAACCTGGGCAAGTTGCGCGACAAAGTGGGCATTGACATCGACGGCGTAGGTACCAACCGCCACTCGGATATGCAAGTGAATATGGTTTACAAGGGCATGAACCCCGAGGAACGACAACTGATGCAGAGCATGGTGGAGCGTGGTTATGATCTCTTCACCCGCCGTTGTGCCGAAGGGCGCGGCATGACACAAGACGCTATCAAGGCTATCGGCGAGGGACGTGTATGGTTGGGTAAGGACGCTGTTGAGATAGGGTTGGTGGACGAACCGGGCAACATCAATGATGCTATCGGTAAGGCTGCCGAATTGGCGGCACTCGAGCAGTACGCCATCACCTACTACCCCGAAGTGGAAGACCCGATGGAGACGCTGCTCAGCATGTTTGACAACACGACTCCCGAGGAAAAGTTGGTGCTGAAGGTGCGTGAGTTCGTGTCCAAACCGCGTGTGATGGCATTGATGCCCAACGTAACTATCCAATAACTATCCTATAACCATCCGATAACAACATATCAACAAGTTTGTCAAGATATTAGCGATGCCCCTCTCGTGGCTGTACGGGTTAGGCGTGTGGGTGCGCAATGAGTTGTATGACAGTCATGTACTGCGCTCACGCATTGTGCCGATACCTACTATCGGAGTGGGTAATCTGGCAGTGGGTGGCACGGGTAAGACCCCTATGACCGAGTATATCGTGTCGCTGTTGGTGTCGCACGGTTACCGTGTGGCTATCCTCTCGCGGGGGTATGGGCGCACCACCAAGGGCTTCCGAATAGCCGATGCCAACGATACCGCCCTCACTATAGGCGATGAACCGATGCAGATGCACACGCATTTCCCCGAGGTGCCCGTGGCAGTGTGTGCAGACAGGGTGCAGGGAGTGCGCCGATTGCAGTCGTTGTGTCCTGATTTGCAGTGCGTTGTACTCGATGATGCCTTTCAACATAGGCGGCTAAGGTGCGGCTATTATGTGCTGCTCACCCCCTACGACAGGTTGTATGTACACGACAGGATGTTGCCATGCGGGCGGTTGCGCGACTTGCCAAGCCAGAGCCTGCGTGCCAATACCGTGGTGGTTACCAAGTGTCCGCCTACGATGCGTCCTATAGACTGCCGCGTGGTAAGCAATATGCTCCGCCTGCCCTCGTACCAGCACCTGTGCTTTGCCTCGATTGGTTATCCGGCACTCCATTTGGCGGGTACGCCGCTGCTGGTTACAGGTATTGCCCATCCGGAGTATATGCTCCATTATGTGCAACAGCAATATCCTGAGGCTCAGTTGCTTACTTTCCGTGACCACCATGCGTTTACCGATGGTGATGTTGAGACTATCCTAACCAAAGCCGCTGCTTTCGATTGCGTCCTCACCACAGAAAAGGATTATGCGCGTATGCAGCAGACCCCACTCGTTGAGCAGTTGGGCGACAAACTGCAGGTATTGCCCATTCATATTGACCTTGGCGGAGACAAAGCCGCTTTCGACCGTGAAATACTGCTCTACGTAGCAGAGAACAACCGCCATATCAAACGTTGACTATACTACCAACATGAACATTATCAAACTATTACGACGATTTATACCCCCTTATCGCGGTTTCGTGGCACTGAACCTGTTTTTCAACGTCCTCTCCACGGTGCTGTCGCTGTTTTCCTTTGCCACTATTATCCCCGTGTTGCAACTGCTGTTTGGGCTGTCCGATATGCAGACCGACTATATCGCCCTCTCGTCCACGCAGGGGTTGGACCAGTTTATCGACGCCGTCAAGAACAACCTGTACTATTTTCTGCAAGTCCAGATTGAGACCCGCGGTGCAGAACGGGTGCTGCTGCTATTAGGTGGCTGTTTGGTGGCTATGACCGGTCTCAAGTGCCTTACAGCGTGGCTCGCCAATTACTTTATGGTGCCCATACGTACGGGCGTGCTGCGTGACCTGCGCGCCCAACTCTATACCAAGGTGGTCGGCTTACCCATCGGTTTCTTCACTGAGGAGCGTAAGGGTGATGTCATGTCGCGTATGACTAATGATGTGAGTGAGGTTGAGGCAAGTATTATGTCCACCCTCGATATGCTCTTTAAGGACCCCATTATGATTCTCGTTTACCTCATTACACTGTTCTGCATATCGTGGCAATTAACGCTGTTCGTCCTCGTGCTGCTGCCTGTTGCGGGCTGGCTGATAGGGCGTATAGGGCGGTCGTTGAAGCGTGCTTCCACCCTCGGACAGGAGCAGAATGCAGAGATTCTCGGTCAGATAGACGAGACTCTTGGCGGGCTTCGCGTAGTCAAAGCCTTCAATGCAGAACAGAAACTCATCACGCGATTTATGGGGCTTATCAATGCTGCCCGCCGCACATTCAACCGTATCAACCGCT
>DLLA01000076.1:0-343 GCA_002479035.1 Bacteroidales bacterium UBA7574
GTTACACTATTACCGATAGTAACAGAGGTAAGACCACTGTAACCAGCGAAAGCATGAAACCCAATACTCGTTACACTATATGTTCTTCCTGTACTCTCATCTATAACAAAAGATGGAATGTTTACAGAAGTCAAATCGTAATTGTCATAGTCCCTGATGACCTCAACCGTGTTATCACCTGTAATGCTGTAACAAAGGTCGCCGGACTTGAAATCATACGCCCAGAGGGCAGTGGTGGCAAATAGTGCTACCAATAGCGGAAATACTTTTACTTTCATTTGGCTACAACCAATCCATTGGACTACATTCAGCCAATTCTTCTCAAACGTGTTACATTTACACA
>DLLA01000076.1:445-1966 GCA_002479035.1 Bacteroidales bacterium UBA7574
AAAACAAAGCGTGGAACCCTTACCTTTGCTCATTCCCCAAATCAGGCTCTGGTAAACCTTCCACAAGAATAAACAATAACGCCCACGCCGATATGTATGTGTACACCATAAAACGGTGTACAGAATACACACCTATGGGCATTTATTGCACCTCTTGTTTTGGGCGGTTGAAATTTACCAGACTTCGATTTGCCAAAACAAACGCAAATAAACGCCGTTTAATAACAATATATATGCAAAGGCTTCTTGTCAGGGCGTTATTGTCGCAGTTTTTACCCACCTAAACTATCCCCAAATCACCTTTGCGGTGCAAAATTACAATAATTTTTACGGATATACAAAAAGGGCTGGCGAATTCATTTACGATGTACAAACTTACGATGTACAATTTGTTTCGTTGTTTGGTGAATATGTACGATTAGACCTGCTTTTCTATTTGATATTTATTCGATATCCTCTCGGCAATCACATACTAATCGCATACTAATCACATACTAATCACATACTAATATCATAGTCTTAACCCGAAGACAAGCAGATGGAGGATTGAGAAAGGATGTTTTAAGAGGACTATAGCAGCGAAAATAAACCGGGTGTTGCATATCCCGAAAAAAAGTATTACCTTTGCGCGGTTTTGTGGTGTCCGTTAAAAGCGATGTTTGGCTCCATTAAAAGCCATATAAAGAGCCGTTAAAAAGACTCCGTTAATTACCATTAATTGACCGTTAATGTAATCTACTCCATTAGAGACCATTAACAGGGAAATGAAGATACATATATGCGGATAGCATTGATAGGATACGGGAAGATGGGGCATACCATCGAGGAGGTGGCGCGGGAACGCGGGCATCAGGTGGTGTGCGTGATTGACAAGGATAACCAAGAAGCGTTTGACAGTGAGGCATTTGCATCGGCAGATGTCGCTATCGAGTTCTCCACCCCTGCCACGGCAGAGGCGAACATTCGCCGTGCGTGGAGCAAAGGGAAGCCCGTGGTATGCGGGACGACAGGTTGGGCGATAGAGCAGTTAGCCGTGAACGATGAGCAACTGCTCCACAACCGCCGGACACTGGTATGGTCGAGCAACTACAGCGTGGGGGTGAACATACTGTTTGCACTCAACAGGCAGTTGGCGGAGATAATGAGCAAGTACCCCGAGTATCAACCGAGTATCACCGAAGTGCACCATGTGCATAAGTTGGACACTCCGAGCGGGACGGCGAAGACGCTGGCATGGGCAATAGAGACTCCCCCTCCCCCCTCAAAGAGGGGGAATGCAGTATCGGGTGAAGGTACGGTGGAGTTTTTTAACAATGTCCCTATCACCTCCATACGGGAAGGGGAAGTGCCCGGGATACATACCGTGACATGGGACAGTGAGGTGGATACGATTAGTATCAGCCACTCCGCCAAGTCGCGTAAGGGTTTCGCACTGGGTGCCGTACTTGCCGCCGAATGGATAAGAGGGAAAAGGGGATTCCATACGATGGATGAAGTGTTAGACCTCCCCCACCCCTCCAA
>DLLA01000076.1:2050-3510 GCA_002479035.1 Bacteroidales bacterium UBA7574
GTATAAGCATAAGACAAATAAGAGGTAAGTTATATAGTAGGAAAGAACAGGTAAGAGAATGAAAAGTTTTAAGGATAGGATTGGTGAGGTGAAGCCCAAAGGTTGGGTGGCAGCAGGTGTGTGGAGTGCTGTGTTTGTGGCGTTTATCGTATGGTGCGCGTGGGACGACAGCAAGAGTCTGTGGTGGCTATGGCTGTTGCCCGTCATCGTGGATATGTTCACCACCAAATACATACCATGGAACTGGTGGCGCAAATACAAACCGCTGACCAAAGAGGAACGTGAGGCAGGCAAAGTGAATCCGCACGAGAGCAGTTGGAAATACACGGTATGTTCGTGGGTGGACGCTATATTGTTTGCTTTGATAGCCGTGTATTTCATCAACCTGTATATATTCCAGAACTATCAGATACCCTCGTCATCGCTGGAGAAGACCTTGCGCGTGGGAGACTTTCTGTACGTGAGCAAGATGAGTTACGGTGCGCGTGTGCCTAATACCCCGCTCTCAATGCCGCTGGTACAGCATACGTTCCCTGCATGGTTGGGAGGCGGAAAGAGTTATATCGACAAGCCACAGTGGGCATACAAGCGTCTGCGCGGTTGGGACACCCCTGAGAAAGGGGACATCGTGGTATTCAACTTCCCTGCCGGTGATACGGTATGCACCAAGATGCAGAACCCCGACTATTACACACTGTGCCACTACTACGGCAAGCGGGTAGTGGAGAACCGCAAGGATGTGTTCGGCGACATCGTGGTGCGCCCTGTGGACAGGCGTGAGAACTATGTGAAACGCTGTGTAGGTACAGCGGGCGACACGTTGCAAATCATTGACAATGTGGTGTATATCAACGGCGTAGCGGAACCGCGTCACGAGGAGTTGCAGTACAACTACATTGTGCATACCGACGGACACGTGTTGGGTAACTCGTACCTGAGCAAGATAGGCATATCGAAAGACGACCGCGAGAGCAACGGTGCGGGAGTCTATCACCTTCCGCTGACACAGGCGATGAAAGCCGAGTTGGAGAAGAACCCTCACATCGTGAGTATCGAGATAGAGCCCGAGACCATGGGCGGGGAAGTGTATCCGTTGGGGCATAATGACTGGACACGGGACAACTACGGTCCTATCTATATCCCGCGGAAAGGCGACACGGTGATGATAACCGAGGAGAACTATTGGCTGTACAAGCGTATCGGCGACGCATACGAACACCAACCCATGCATATCGGTGAGCCGTACACCTTCGCGATGGACTACTATTGGATGATGGGGGATAACCGGCACAAATCGGCAGACTCGCGCTACTGGGGCTTCGTGCCTGAAGACCATATCGTGGGAAGACCGGTGTTTATATGGCTGAGTATCGAGAAGGATAATCCGTGGGGAAAAGGACATATACGTTGGCGCAGGATAGGGCAAAAAGCAGAGCAGTAGACCTCCCCCACCCCTCCAA
>DLLA01000076.1:3586-3845 GCA_002479035.1 Bacteroidales bacterium UBA7574
AAGAATGAAGAATTAAGAATTGATGGTAGTACCTACGGCATACTTGGCACCGATAGCGTATTACAGTGCGGTGTTGCGTGCAGATAGCCAAGTGGAGGTGGAGCAATGGGAGTCGTTTCCGAAGCAGACGTACAGGAACAGGTGTCGGATAGCCGGTACCAACGGTGTGCAGATGTTGAGTATTCCCGTGGGCAAGTGTGAGAGCAAGCAATACACACGGGACGTGAAGATAACCTACCAGGACAAGTGGCAGCACCGC
>DLLA01000076.1:3920-5051 GCA_002479035.1 Bacteroidales bacterium UBA7574
CCGCCACTGGATGGCATTGGTCAGTGCGTACCAGCACACGCCGTACTTCACGTACTATGAGGACATGTTCCGTCCGTTCTACGAGCAGCGGTATGAGTACCTGATGGACTACAACGAGGCTCTGAATGATGTGGTGATGCGGCTGTTGGGGCTAGAGCAAGTGAAGATGACGCGCACCAAGGACTGGGCGCAACAGGAGTTGGAGCAGTACTGGGAGGGAGCGGCAAAGCCCTACTACCAGATATTTGCCGACCAACAAGGGTTTAAGAACAATTTGAGCATTGTGGACGTACTCTTCAATATGGGTCCCGAAGCAATCTTGTATATATGACAGATAATAAGACAGACAGTAAGCATATAGACTGGCGTCAGTTGAGTTTTCACTATACGGAGACGGACTATATCGTCCGTGCCGCTTGCCGCAACGGTGTATGGGAGAAACCCTACGCTACGAAGGACAAATACATGAGCGTGCACGTGGCATCAACAGGCATACAGTACGGGCAGGGTGTGTTCGAGGGATTGAAAGCCTTTCGCGGTGTGGACGGCAAAGTGCGCGTATTCCGTATGCACGACAACGCAAGGCGTATGCAACGCTCGGCAGAGGGACTGCGTATGACACCCGTACCCGAGGCGTTGTTCTGCGAGGCGATACTGCTGGCATTGGAGAAGAACATGGATTTCGTGCCGCCTTACGAGACAGGTGCCACCCTGTACTTCCGCCCTGTGCTGTTCGCCACTACGCCTGAGATAAGCGTGGAGCCCGGGAAGGACTGCGAGTTTGTGGTGATACCGACTCCTATAGGTTCGTATTTCGCAGGGGGCTTCCATTGCACGCCTTTCATTGTGAACAGGACTATCGACCGTGCCGCTCCGCTCGGCACCGGGCAATGGAAAGCGGGCGGCAACTACGGGGCATCGTTCCGCGCCAGCGAGGCAGCCCATACATTAGGCTATGACTGTATGTTCACCGATGCCAAGACACACCGCTACATAGACGAGTGCAGTGCTGCGAACTTCATAGGCATACAGCAGACAGAGAAGGGCATCACGTATCTGACTCCCCGCTCCACGGCTATACTGCCGAGTATCACCAATGATTCGCTGATGACGATAGCCCGAGAGGCGGGT
>DLLA01000076.1:5101-5782 GCA_002479035.1 Bacteroidales bacterium UBA7574
CGTAGTACGCCGGCATATACGCGTGGAGGAGTTGGCAGATATGCAGGAGGCTGCTGCGTGCGGTACGGCATGTGTGGTGTCACCTATAAACAAGGTGTATGACCCCGACAAGGAGGTAACGTATCACTTCGGTGAGGTGCCCGGTCCCGTGATGACACGTTTGTATGAGGCTTTGCAAGACATACAATACGGTCGTGCAGAGGACAAGCACGGCTGGTGTACTGTGATAGAAACAAATAGACAACCCTAATATAAACCATTAAAAAACAATTTTTATGTTCAAAAATCACCCAAAAGGTCTAATTCCTGCCGCACTCGCAAACATGGGCGAGCGTTTCGGTTACTACATCATGAACGCAGTGCTGCTGCTGTTCCTGGTGTCGAAGTTCGGTTTGCCTGATGCTACGGCAGGTGCTATCTACTCTGTGTTCTATTGTGGTATCTACGTACTGAGCCTTGTCGGCGGTCTGATAGCCGATAAGACACAGAACTACAATAAGACCATTCAGTGGGGCTTAATCATTATGGCTCTCGGTTATGTGGCATTGTCATTCCCTGTGTTCAGTGAGGTGGACGGTGACGGCAAGTGGTGGGGAATCTTGGTATTCACCTGCTTTGCGTTGCTGCTGATTGCCTTCGGTAACGGTCTGTTCAAGGGTAACCTGCAGGCTATTGTAGGCA
>DLLA01000076.1:5813-7969 GCA_002479035.1 Bacteroidales bacterium UBA7574
TTGTAGGCAAGATGTACGATGAACTGGAGGCAGAAGCAGAGAAGAAAGGTCCCGAGGCATTGGCAAAGGCAAGAGACAGCCGCGACTCGGGTTTCCAAATCTTCTACGTATTCATCAACATCGGTGGTCTGATTGCTCCGTTTGTGGCTCCTCTGCTCCGCCAGTGGTGGCTGAAAGCGCATGACTTGATTTACAATGCCGATATGCCTGCGTTGTGCCACCAGTACCTGGCTAACGGTGAAATCACCAACAAGTTTACGGAGACCATGAAAGCCGCTATCGGTGACGGTTATGTATTTGAAAACATGAGCCAGTTCTGCCATGAGTACATCGAAGTGTTCAACACGGGTATTCACTACTCGTTTATCGCATCGGTGGCTGCCATGCTGATTTCGTTGATTATCTTCCTTTGCACGAAGAAGATGTTCCCGCAACCTGCCAAGAAAGAGGCAAATACGGTAGTGGAATACACGGCTGCCGAGAAGGCTGCGATGGCGAAAGAGATTAAGCAGCGTATGTATGCTTTGTTTGCCGTACTGGGTGTGGCTATCTTCTTCTGGCTCAGTTTCCACCAGAACGGTCAATCGTTGTCGGTATTCGCGCGTGACTTCGTGCATACAGAGAGTATTGCTCCTGAGATTTGGCAAGCACTGAACCCGTTCTTTGTGATAGTGCTGACCCCGATTATCATGTGGATATTCTCGGCATTGACCCGCAAGGGCAAGAGCATCAGCACTCCCCGCAAGATTGCTATCGGTATGGCTATCGCGGGTTGCGCTTACCTGTTCCTGATGATATTCTCGGCTATGAACCACTATCCTTCGGGTACTGCTTTCCGTGAGATGGACGCAGAACAGATGGCTGCTGCCGGTTTGGCAAAAGCCGGTCCGTGGGTATTGGTAGTTACTTACTTCTTCCTGACTGTGGCAGAGTTGTTCATCTCTCCGCTTGGCTTGTCGTTTGTGAGCAAGGTGGCTCCACGTCACATGGTAGGTCTGTGTCAGGGTCTGTGGTTAGGCGCAACGGCATTGGGCAACCTGATGATTTGGATTGGCCCCGTTATGTACAACGCATGGCCGATACAATACTGCTGGGCTGTATTCCTTGGTATCTGCTTGGTATCGATGGGCGTGATGCTGGGTATGGTGAAATGGTTAGAACGAGTTGCTTGTTAAGCAAGTAATAGTTAATAGTTAATAATTAATAATTCGTTTATGAACGAAGAATTGATTCAATCACTGAATGCGTACACCAATGCTCTGGAGCAGAAGATATCTGCTCTGGAGCAGCGGGTGACGCTGTTGGAAAACCAGTTGTCAGCCAATTCGCAGACAGACCAGTCGGTGGCAGGCGTGTTGGAGCAGATGCAACAACAGATAACACAGATACAAGCCACCAATAACGCCATCGCAGAGAAGACGGAATGGCTTCGTAACCTGTCGGATAGTATGGGGCAGGCGAAAGACGAACCCGAAGTGGAGGTGGAGTTGATAGTGGGTGAGGACGAGGATGCCGAAACAGAGCCGACGGCAACGACATTGGTAGAGGAGGATGCAGAGGAGGAGAGTGCTCCCGAGGCAGAGGCTGCCCAAGAGGAGAATGCACCCGTAGCGGAACCTCAAGAGGAAGTAAAAGAAGAACGACCGCAGGCTGTGCCTGAGGTAAAAGAAGAAGCACCGAAAGCCAAGGAAGAGACCAAGGCAGAGGTGAAGACGGCACCCACACAGACATCGCTGTTCGGTGCACCGGTGAAAGATATACGTCAGGCAATATCGTTGGGAGACCGGTTCTTGTTCCAACGCGAGTTGTTTGCAGGCAACGGCGAGAAGATGCAAAAGGCATTGGACGAGTTGAACAGCCTTGACACATTGGATGAGGCTATGGAGTATGTGCGTGAGCACTTCGATTGGGATAAGGAGAGCACCGCAGCGCAGTTGTTTGAGAATGTGCTGAGGAGGAGATTTTGATTTAGAGGTTAGGGATTAGAGATTAGAGGTTAGAGAGATGCTGTATGTAGTGCCGACCCCTGTGGGGAATATGGAGGATATAACGCTGAGGGCGTTGCGTGTGTTGAAAGAGGCGGATTTGATTTTGGCTGAAGACACACGCACTTCGTCGGTGCTGCTGAAGCATTATGACATTCACACTCCGCAGAA